>NZ_JBSFKO010000034.1:0-65440 GCF_053598575.1 Streptomyces sp. NPDC001100 | reverse complement strand
GCGGTCGCCGTATCGGAAGTGACACACCTCGGCGGTCGCCGTATCCGAAGTGACACACCTCGGCGGTCGCCGTATCCGAAGTGACACACTCCAGCGGTCCGCCGCGTCCGGAGTGACAGACCTTCGCTGGTCGGCCGTATGACGAGGAGTAGCGTCGGGCTCATGCATGCGATCACGATTTCCGAACCTGGTGGGCCCGAGGCGCTGGTGTGGGACGAGGTCCCCGATCCGGTGGCCGGCGAGGGCGAGGTCCTGGTCGAGGTGGTGGCCACCGCCGTCAACCGGGCCGACATCATGCAGCGCCAGGGTTTCTACGACCCGCCGCCCGGCGCGTCCCGCTACCCCGGCCTCGAATGCTCGGGCCGGATCACCGAGGTCGGCCCCGGGGTCTCCGGATGGTCGGTCGGCGACGAGGTGTGCGCGCTGCTCGCGGGCGGCGGTTACGCGCAGAAGGTCGCCGTACCGGCTGGGCAGCTGCTGCCGGTGCCGCAGGGCGTCGACCTCAAGCAGGCCGCCGCGCTGCCCGAGGTGGTCTGCACGGTCTGGTCGAACGTCTTCATGGTCGCCCACCTCCGCCCCGCCGAGACCCTGCTCGTGCACGGTGGCTCCAGCGGGATCGGCACCATGGCGATCCAGCTCGGCAAGGCGGTCGGTGCGAAGGTCGCCGTCACGGCCGGCACCAAGGAGAAGCTCGACTACTGCGCCGAACTGGGCGCGGACGTCCTCATCAACTACCGCGAGCAGGACTTCGTCGCCGAGGTCGCGCGGGCCACGGGCGGTGCGGGCGCCGACGTCATCCTCGACAACATGGGCGCCAAGTACCTGGACCGCAATGTCCAGGCCCTCGCCGTCAACGGGCGGCTCGCGATCATCGGGCTGCAGGGCGGCATCCAGGCTGAACTCAACATTGCCGCCCTCCTCGGCAAGCGGGCCGCGATCAGCGCGACCTCGCTGCGGGCCCGCCCGCTCGGCGAGAAGGCGGCCATCGTCGCCGCCGTACGCGAGCATGTGTGGCCGCTGATCTCCGCCGGCCAGGTCCGTCCGGTCGTCGACCGGGAGCTGCCGATGAGCGAGGCGGCGGCAGCGCACCAGGTGGTCGAGGACAGCGGCCACATCGGAAAGGTGCTGCTCGTCGCGCCGTAGACGGGACTGCTTCTAACTCCGGCGCACCCGGAGACCGATGAAGGCCAGGCCCAGGCCGAGGCCGATGAGGATCAGGCCGCTGCCCAGCGGCAGGATCCGCAGGACGGGCTCGGTGGGGTCCTCGGCGTGGGCGACGGTCTGGTGCACGGGTTGGAGCGGCGGCGAGGACGGCACGACCCCCGTCACCCCTGTGTCCTGCGACGGCGACGCGGAGTCGGCGGGCGTCGGAAGGGCCGAAGCGCCGTCCTCGGTCGCCGCCGATTCGGCCGTGTCCCCGTCGTCGGCTCCGTTCTCGTCCTCCTCCGCGCTGGGCTGAGCCGTCCGCCCCGGCCGCTCCCGCCCCACGCCGGCCTGGCTTCCGGCCCGGGAGGGCTCGGCGGAGGGGCGAGCGGGTGCCTGGGCGGGCGCCTGATCGTGGTGGTCGGGACCGGGAGCGGGTTTCAGGGGGGTGGCGGAGGCCGGGGGTGAAGAAGAGGCATGGGCGGCGCCGGGCGCGGGTGCATCCCCCGCGCCCTCCGCTCCCACGCCGTACGCCGGAACACCCCCGCCCGGATTCACCACCGCGCCCGTGCCCAGCACGAGCAGCAGTCCCGCGGTGCGCAGCCATGGAGTCACGGGACAAGCGTCACATCGGGCGGGTTTCCCGGCATTCCAGGTTCGGGCAAACGGTGGATCACCTTACGAGGGGGGCACCACGGTGGTGAGGTGTACGGGTGCGAGAGAATGGCGGCATGGAGATGCCGAGGAACGAAAGGTCACCGGAGAAGCCTCAGATCCTGGTCGTGGGCCAGGACGGGATGGCGCTCGGTGGCACCGGGGACGAGGACTCCCGAGAGATCCCGGTGACGGAGATGGTGGAACAGCCCGCCAAGGTCATGCGGATCGGCAGCATGATCAAGCAGCTCCTGGAGGAGGTGCGAGCGGCTCCTCTCGACGAGGCGAGCCGGGTGCGGCTCAAGGAGATCCACGCCAGCTCGGTGAAGGAGCTGGAGGACGGTCTGGCGCCGGAGCTGGTCGAGGAGCTGGAGCGGCTCTCGCTGCCCTTCACGGACACGGCGATCCCGAGCGACGCGGAACTGCGTATCGCGCAGGCGCAGTTGGTGGGCTGGCTGGAGGGACTCTTCCACGGGATCCAGACCACGCTGTTCGCCCAGCAGATGGCCGCACGGGCGCAGCTGGAGCAGATGCGCCGGGCCCTGCCGCCGGGCGTGGGCGACGGCGGCGAGGAAGGGCAGCCGGGCGGCCGGGTAGGAGGGCCGTACCTCTAGGGACGCTCGTGGGGGACTCCGACCAGGGGGCCGTGAGGCGGGAGTGGGCTGAGCGGCACGGGAGTTGAGTGGGTGTCAGCAACGCGCAAGATCATCTATTCTTTCGGCGTTTCTGACAATCGAGGAGGGGCTGCACATGAGTCCGCGACGATCCGTGCTTGTCACGGCAGGTGCCCTGGCCTGCCTGGCCATCCCGCTCATGGCCTCGCCGGCGGCAGCCGACCAGATGGTGTCGGGCAATTGCAGCGCCACTGGTGCCTATGGCGCCTACACCGGTTTCTTCGTCAGTGCCACAAAGGTGGATCCGCTGAGACTCAGAGTGGACGACACCTCGGCCGACGGCCACCACGTGGCCGTTCGCCTGGTCACCGTCGAGGCCGACGGGGACAACATCGCGTGGAGCTGGCACCACTTCAACGGCAGCAGCGCCGGTGAGTCGGCGACCTACGACACGTCGGCGTCGTCGACGAACGGCATCGCCGCCGTGCGGGTCCAGGCCGGGGCCTTCGAGGGGAACACGCTGGAGAGCATTTGCTCCAGCCCCCTGAAGTACAACCCCTACAACTGACGGTGGTGGCGGGGTGGAGTCCAGGTGGCTCCGCCCCACCACCGGCTACTGCGGCGGGTTGCCCGTCGAGACGCTGAGCTCGATCTCCGGCATCTTCTTCGGATCGACGTCCGTGTCGGCGGAGGGGAACTGATCCCTGACGGAGCCCTCGCCGTAGGTGTTCTCGTCGACCGGCGTGGTCTTCACCTTCCAGCCCGCGGCCTGCAGGCAGAGCTTGACCGAGGCGATGTACTTGAACTGGAAGTCCGGCATGCGGATCTTGGTGGGGTCGTCGTAGGACTCCTGCGGCTCCGTGCACGCGGTCGTCTCGATCGTCTTCGTCTTGTCCGGCCCGCGGTGACCCTCCACCTCCGTCGCCGAACTGCTCGCGCTGGAGCTGCTGCCGCCGCTGCCCACGTCCTCCGAGCCGCTGTTGGTCGACGCCAGGTGTGCGATCAGGGAGACGATCACAATGAGACCGACGATGATCGCGCCGATGACCACCGGCTTGTTGCTCCGGCCGCCGCCCCCGGGGGCCGGTGTCGGGTGCTGCGGGTTCAGGTTGTACGGCGGCGGGGTCGAGAGGCCCTGCTGCCCGAACCCGACCGAGGCCGGCGTCTGGTAGCCCGGCTGCTGCGGATAGCCGTAGGCGGGCGAGGGCGGCGCGGGCGCCGGAGTGCCGTGGTGGTACGGGCCCGGGTGGTACGGCGTCTGCACGGGGCCGGTGGGCGCCGGAGCAGCCTGGTCGACCGGCGGGAACACCGCGGAGCCGACGCCGGAGCCGCTCTGCGCGGGCGCGCCCGGCACGATGCTCGGGGCCGCCGCGTGCAGCGAGGACGCCACGCGCAGACACTCCTCGCGCATGGACTCGGCGTTCGGGAAGCGCTCGTTCGGGTTCTTCTTCAGCGCGCGGGCGACCAGCGCGTCCACGGCCGGCGGCAGCGAACGGTTGATCGAGGAGGGCGCGACCGGCTCCTCCTGCACATGCGCGTACGCGATGGCCAGCGGCGAGTCCGCGTCGAACGGCAGCCGCCCGGTGACCAGTTGGAACAGCATGATGCCGACCGAGTACAGGTCGCTGCGCGCGTCCACGCCCCGGCCGAGTGCCTGCTCCGGGGAGAGGTACTGCGGGGTGCCGACGACCATGCCGGTCTGGGTCATCGAGGTGACCCCGGACTGCATGGCGCGGGCGATGCCGAAGTCCATGACCTTCACGACACCGCGCTTGGTCATCATCACGTTGCCCGGCTTGATGTCCCGGTGGACCAGGCCCATCTCGTGGCTGATGTCCAGCGCCGCCAGCACGTCCGCGGTGATCTTCAGCGCCTTGTCGGCGGGCATCGCGCCGAACTGCCGTACATCCTCGTCGAGTACGGAGCCCAGCGGGCGGCCCTCGACGTACTCCATGACGATGTACGGCATCGTCGAGCCGTCGAGCGCGTCCTCGCCGGTGTCGAAGACCGAGACGATGTTCGTGTGCGTGAGCTTGGCCACGGCCTGGGCCTCGCGGCGGAAGCGCTCGCGGAAGGCCTGCTCACGGCCGAGCTCGGTGTGGAGTGTCTTGATCGCGACCTGGCGGTCGAGCACCGAGTCGTAGGCGAGGTGCACCGAGGCCATGCCGCCCTCGCCGAGCAGGTCGCGCAGCTGGTACCGGCCACCCGCCAGCGCGCGGCCCGTGTACCGGCCGTGTGGGCCGTCCTGGCTCATGTTCCGTGTCCCCCATCGGCGCCGGCTCGGTGATCGAATGTGCCATTCCCGGCCAAGTCTGCCGGAGGGCACTGACACGTCAAGCGCGGTGCCCGTTCCGTGACCGTACGCGAAAGAAGAGTCGTGGAAGCGTTACAGGTGCTGTACCGGCGGTACACAGAATTTGCACGACGGCCCGTGATACCGATTTGATGGCCGGTCCGTCTCAGGACGATTCCGGCACTGATCCCGGAACGGCGGCTTGCGCCGAGCCTGTAGCGTGGCCGACGGAGACCGTAACAACACCGCGCGCACCGCGGGCAGAAACGACGGCGAGGACTGATGGCACAGCAGCACGCTCAGGGCCCGTCCGACCCCGAGGCGGCTGGCGGCGGAATGTCGGACGCACCGGAATTGTGGGGCAACGGCGGACTGGTCGGCGACGGCAGGTACCGGCTCACCCACAGACTGGGCCGGGGCGGTATGGCCGAGGTTTTCGCGGCCGAGGACGTCCGTCTCGGGCGCACGGTGGCGGTCAAGCTGCTCCGCTCCGACCTGGCCGAGGACCCGACCTCCAAGGCCCGCTTCACGCGTGAGGCCCAGTCGGTGGCCGGGCTCAACCACCACGCGATCGTCGCCGTGTACGACTCCGGCGAGGACACGGTGTCCACGGGCGGTTACGGCGCGGGCGGCGCCCAGTCCGTGCCCTACATCGTCATGGAGATCGTCGAGGGGCGCACGATCCGCGACCTGCTCCTGAACGCCGAGGCGCCCGGGCCCGAGCAGGCCCTGATCATCGTCTCCGGTGTCCTGGAGGCGCTCGCCTACTCGCACCAGCACGGCATCGTGCACCGCGACATCAAGCCCGCGAACGTGATCATCACGCACAACGGCGCCGTCAAGGTCATGGACTTCGGCATCGCGCGCGCCCTGCATGGTGCGTCCACGACGATGACGCAGACCGGCATGGTCATGGGGACGCCCCAGTACCTCTCCCCGGAGCAGGCGCTCGGCAAGGCCGTCGACCACCGCTCCGACCTGTACGCGACGGGCTGCCTGCTCTACGAACTCCTCGCGCTGCGGCCCCCGTTCACCGGCGAGACCCCGCTGTCGGTGGTCTACCAGCACGTCCAGGACATCCCGGTCCCGCCGTCCCAGACCTCGAACGGGGTCTGCCCGCCGGAGCTCGACGGCCTCGTCATGCGCTCCCTCGCCAAGGACCCGGACGACCGTTTCCAGACGGCCGAGGAGATGCGCGGGCTGGTCCAGTACGGCCTGCAGATGCTCTACGACCAGGGCGGCCACACCGGCACGTGGAACACCGGCCCGGTGACCGTGGCGAACGGTCAGGGGACTCCGCCCGGGGGCTTCGCCGGTACGACCGTCATGCCCCAGGGCGACCCCTCCGGGACCGCGCAGATCCCGCAGCCGATCCTGCCGGGCGGCTACGGCAACGGCGACGACGGCGGCTTCGAGGCGCACGGCAACCACGGCAGCGGCCGGGGCAAGCTGTGGATCCTCGCCGTGCTCGCGGTGATCGCCATCGCGGCGGGCGTGGCGCTGGCCATGAACAACACCGGCAACGGCAGCGGCGGTTCGGGCACCTCGCAGTCGCCGACCACCTCGCAGTCCACCACGGACGACCAGTCCAGCGAGACACCGAGCGACGAGGCGTCGGCCACGCCGTCGGACACGCAGACGGACGACAGCGGCACGAGCTCCGGTTCGGGCTACACGCCGTCGCGCACCCCCTCGTACACCCCGTCGAAGACGGCCTCCGAGAAGCCGTCGAACACCCCGACCCCGTCCGCCACGGAGCCGTCGGACACCCCGACCGCGAGCACCTCGCCGGATCCGACGGACACGGGCGACCCCGGTACGGACGGCGGTACCGGCACCGTCGCCGGCGCCCTGGGCGGCGGCTGACCTCCACGCACCCCGACACGCGCGCGTGCACCCCGTAACAGGGGTCCACGCGCGCGTGCCGTTTACGTCGTTCTCTAGGGGGCGTACTCCGTGAAGGCCTCGCACACCGCGTCGTACTCCCGGGTCCACCACACGGCGAGTGCAGAGGCGGCCGGGAACTGCGGGTCCGCGCGGGTGTCGCCGCGTTCGTAGTGCCAGCGCAGCATCCAGAAGTCGTTGAGCCGCTCCCACCACACGCGGTGCACGGCGGCGGCGAGTTCGGAGGGCGTGGCCCGCGCGGCCCGCCGGTATGCGTGTGCGTACGCCCGCACCTTCGGCAGGTCGAGCGCCCCGTCGGGCCGTACGAAGAAGATCGCGGCGGCGCGTACGGCCTCCTCGGCGCGGGGCTGTACGCCGAGCCGGTCCCAGTCGACGATCGCGGCGGGGGCGTCGCCCTTGTAGAGCAGGTTGAACGGGTGGAAGTCCCCGTGGACCCACCCCACGCAGCCCCCGCGCGGCGGACGCCGGTCCGCGTGCCGCTCCAGGAGTTCCCGTCGCTCCAGCAGCCGGTGCCGGGCCAGCTCGTCGAAGGCGTCGGGGGGCCGGTGCCTGCGGACGTGCCCGAGGAGGTCGTCGATGAGGGCGAAGGTGTCGGCGGGGTCGGCGCCCGGCGCGCACTCCACGCGCTGTCCCGGCATCACCCGCTCCAGGCTCGCGTGGACGACCCCCAGCAGCGCGCCGAGGCGTCCGCACTGGACGGTGGTCAGCTGGCCGCCGTGGCGGTGGCGGCCGTCGATCCAGGGGTGCAGGGCGTAGGCGTGACCGCCCACGACGGCGACCGTACGGCCGTCGCGGTCCGGCAGCGGCGGGGCGACGGGCACGCCGAGGTCGGCCAGCCGCCGGGTCGCGGCGTGCTGGCGGGCGATCGCCGCCGGGTCCGCGGTCTCCGGGTCGAAGTGGTGCTTGAGGAAGTAGCGGCCCCGGGTGGTGCGGAGCCGGTAGCCGCGGTTCAGGAGGCCCTGCTCGACGGGTTCGCAGGCGACGGCGGACCCGGCGGCGTACTGGCTCAGGAGGGCGCCCAGTGGGGGCGCGTGGGGCACGGGGGGTGGTACACGTAAGGGCGGCACGCGGCCGATGCTAGGGCACGCGGCGGGCCTGTGAGCTGCGGTTTGTCACAGAAAGTCACCGGTCGGTCGTCGATGGTCGCTTTCGGTCACAGGGTGGGCCCGAAGTGCCGTTCCAGGCCGCCGTCCACCGGGTGCACGGTGCCGAGCCGCGGTTCGATGCGCAGGTACACCATCGCGTCCCGGGCCGGGCCGAATCGTTCGACCTGGTCGGCCGTCGGTTCGTGCGGCTCGCACGTGCCGATCACCTGCACGGACCACAGCTCCTCGCCCGGCCCGGCCGAGTCCAGGTTGTCGGCCCCGTAGGCGACGACGCTGCCCACGCACGCGTGGTGGTGGCCGTGGCTCCGGGGCATGCGCAGCAGGAGCCGGCCGTCCTGGACGATGTGGCCGGCGAGGGCCAGGAAGGGCAGCGCCCGCAGAGTGGTCGCCACCCGGCCGTGGCCGGTGCGGGAGAGCAGGGCGATGGCCGGCTGTGCGTCCTGGGACATGTGACCACTGTCGGCGCGTCAGGCCTCCCGGGGGAGAGGTCTTTGGTCCCTAATCGCGCCGCCGCTCGGCCTGTCTGCGCGCCACGTAGGCCGCCGCCTGCGAGCGCCGCTCCATACCGAGTTTGGAAAGCAGACTCGATACGTAGTTCTTGATGGTCTTCTCCGCGAGGTGCAGCCGCTCGCCGATCGCCCTGTTGGTGAGCCCCTCCCCGATCAGGTCGAGGATCCTGCGCTCCTGGTCGGTCAGCCCCTCGAACCCGTCGTCCGGAGCGGCCCCGCCGTTGCGCAGCCGCTCCAGCACCCGGGCGGTCGCCACCGGGTCCAGCAGCGACTTCCCCGCCGCGACATCCCGTACGGCACTCAGCAGTTCGTTCCCCCGGATGGCCTTCAGGACGTACCCGGAGGCGCCCGCCATGATCGCGTCGAACAGGGCCTCGTCGTCCGCGTAGGAGGTCAGCATCAGGCACTTCACCGACTCGTCCCGCGCGCGGATCTCCCGGCACACCTCGACCCCGCTGCCGTCCGGGAGCCGTACGTCCAGGATCGCGACGTCCGGGCGCACGGCCGCGATCCGCACCAGGGCGTCGGCCGCCGTGCCGGCCTCGCCGACCACCTCGATGTCGTCCTCCACGGAGAGCAACTCGTGGACACCTCTGCGTACCACTTCATGGTCATCGAGGAGAAAAACACTGATTTTTCCGTCTTCGCGCACACGGCAAGTCTCACACGCGGCCTCTTCCCGTGCCCGAGGTGACCGGGATAACGTGCCGTTGTTCCGGCCCCCTGCAAGGCTGTGACCAGGAGTTGTTCCCGACTTTGCCGATTTACTTGGAAATCCAAGCAAAATCGCAGGTCAGGAGGGGTTTCACAGAATTGTGGAGCACTGGGTAACGTGCCTTTTGCAGGGCGCTCGCCGGGGCACCTGTCACGCCTGCTCCCGACGAACCGCACCCACCCTGTGCGTCCGTGGGGCGCAGGTGAGCCGCACTGGCACCCGGCGAACCCGGGGAGCCGGACCGACGGAGGAGCACACGTTGACCGTGGAGAGCACTGCCACGCGCAAGCCGCGACGCAGCGCCGGAAGCAAGGCCAAGGGCGCCGACCCGGACCTCGTCCAGCTGCTGACGCCCGAGGGCAAGCGAGTCAAGAACGCGAAGACCGCCCCGTACGACAAGTACGTCGCCGGCATCACCCCCGATGAGCTCCGCGGCCTCTACCGCGACATGGTGCTCACCCGCCGCTTCGACGCCGAGGCCACCGCCCTGCAGCGCCAGGGCGAGCTGGGCCTGTGGGCCTCGCTGCTCGGTCAGGAGGCCGCCCAGATCGGTTCCGGGCGCGCCACCCGCGAGGACGACTACGTCTTCCCGACCTACCGCGAGCACGGCGTCGCCTGGTGTCGCGGGGTCGACCCGACCAACCTGCTGGGCATGTTCCGGGGCGTCAACCACGGCGGCTGGGACCCCACCGTCAACAACTTCCACCTGTACACGATCGTCATCGGCTCGCAGACGCTGCACGCCACCGGCTACGCGATGGGCGTGACCATGGACGGCGCCGACAGCGCCGTCATCGCGTACTTCGGGGACGGTGCCTCCAGCCAGGGCGACGTCGCCGAATCGTTCACCTTCTCGGCGGTGTACAACGCCCCGGTCGTGTTCTTCTGCCAGAACAACCAGTGGGCCATCTCCGAGCCCACCGAGAAGCAGACCCGCGTCCCGCTCTACCAGCGCGCCCAGGGCTACGGCTTCCCGGGCGTCCGCGTCGACGGCAACGACGTGCTGGCCTGCCTCGCGGTCACCAAGTGGGCGCTGGAGCGGGCCCGCAACGGCGAGGGACCCACGCTCGTCGAGGCGTACACGTACCGCATGGGCGCCCACACCACCTCCGACGACCCGACGAAGTACCGCGCCGACGAGGAGCGCGAGTCGTGGGAGGCGAAGGACCCGATCCTTCGGTTGCGCCGGTATCTGGAGGCCTCAAACCACGCGGACGAGGGATTTTTCGCGGAACTCGAAACCGAGTCCGAGGCGTTGGGCAGGCGAGTGCGCGAAGCGGTCCGTGCCATGCCGGACCCGGACCGGTTCGCACTCTTCGAGCACGTGTACGCCGACGGGCACGCGCTCGTCGACGAGGAGAGGGCCCAGTTCGCCGCCTACCAGGCGTCGTTCGCGGACGAAGAAGGGGGTAAGTGACATGGCGCAGACCGCGACAACCAAGAACCTGCCGCTGGCGAAGGCGATCAACGAATCGCTGCGCGCCGCCCTGGAGTCCGACCCCAAGGTCCTCATCATGGGCGAGGACGTCGGCAAGCTCGGCGGCGTCTTCCGCGTCACGGACGGCCTCCAGAAGGACTTCGGCGAGCGCAGGGTCGTCGACACCCCGCTCGCCGAGTCGGGCATCGTAGGCACCGCCATCGGCCTCGCCCTCCGCGGCTACCGCCCGGTCGTGGAGATCCAGTTCGACGGCTTCGTCTTCCCGGCCTACGACCAGATCGTCACCCAGCTCGCCAAGATGCACGCCCGCTCCCTCGGCAAGGTCAAGCTCCCGATCGTCGTCCGCATCCCCTACGGCGGTGGAATCGGCGCGGTCGAACACCACTCGGAGTCCCCCGAGGCCCTGTTCGCCCATGTGGCCGGCCTGAAGATCGTCAGCCCGTCGAACGCGTCGGACGCCTACTGGATGATGCAGCAGGCCATCCAGAGCGACGACCCGGTGATCTTCTTCGAACCGAAGCGGCGCTACTGGGACAAGGGCGAGGTCAACACGGAGGCCATCCCCGGCCCCCTGCACAAGGCCCGCGTGGTCCGCGAGGGCACGGCCCTGACCCTCGCCGCCTACGGCCCCATGGTGAAGCTCTGCCAGGAGGTCGCCGACGCGGCTGCCGAGGAGGGCAAGTCGCTGGAGATCCTGGACCTGCGCTCGGTGTCCCCGCTGGACTTCGACGCGATCCAGACCTCGGTCGAGAAGACCCGCCGCCTGGTCGTGGTCCACGAGGCGCCGGTGTTCTTCGGCTCCGGCGCCGAGATCGCTGCCCGCATCACCGAGCGCTGCTTCTACCACCTGGAGGCGCCGGTCCTCAGGGTCGGCGGCTATCACGCCCCGTATCCGCCGGCCCGCCTGGAGGAGGAGTACCTGCCGAGCCTGGACCGGGTGCTCGACGCCGTCGACCGCGCTCTGGCGTACTGAGGAGAGGGTCGTGACGACGATGACTGAAGCTGAAGCGTCCGTACGAGAGTTCAGGATGCCGGACGTGGGCGAGGGCCTCACCGAGGCCGAGATCCTCAAGTGGTACGTCCAGCCCGGCGACACCGTCACCGACGGCCAGGTCGTCTGCGAGGTGGAGACGGCGAAGGCAGCCGTGGAACTCCCCATCCCCTACGACGGCGTGGTCCACGAACTCCGCTTCCCCGAGGGGACGACGGTGGCGGTGGGCACGTCCATCATCGCGGTGGCGGTCGCGGGGGGCGGTGCCGCTCCCGAGGAGACCCCGGCCGCTCCCGTGGCCGCTCCCGCTCCCGCTCCCGCACAGGCGGAGGCGAAGCCCGCGGCCCCGGCCCGCACGCCGGTCCTGGTGGGCTACGGCGTCTCCACGTCCGCCACGAAGCGCCGCCCCCGCAAGGGCGCGGAGATCCCGGCCCAGGAGCCGTCGGTGACGGCGGCCGTACAGGCGGAGCTGAACGGCCACGCACCCGCCGTGCAGTCCCGTCCCCTCGCCAAGCCACCGGTGCGCAAGCTGGCGAAGGACCTGGGCGTCGACCTGGCGACGGTGACTCCGTCGGGCCCGGGCGGCATCATCACCCGCGAGGACGTGCACGCAGCGGTGGCCCCGGCCCCGGCCCCGGCGCCGCAGGTCCAGGTGGCTCCGCCCGTCGTGACGCCGACGTACGACACGACCCGGGAGACCCGTATCCCGGTGAAGGGCGTCCGCAAGGCGACGGCGGCGGCGATGGTCGGCTCGGCGTTCACGGCACCGCATGTCACGGAGTTCGTGACGGTGGACGTGACGCGGACGATGAAGCTGGTCGAGGAACTCAAGCAGGACAAGGAGATGCAGGGCCGACGGGTCAACCCGCTCCTGCTGATCGCCAAGGCCCTGCTGGTGGCCATCAAGCGCAACCCGGACGTCAACGCCTCCTGGGACGACGCCGCCCAGGAGATCGTCCTCAAGCACTACGTCAACCTCGGCATCGCGGCTGCGACCCCGCGCGGTCTGATCGTGCCGAACATCAAGGACGCCCACGCGAAGACGCTGCCCCAACTGGCGGATTCACTGGGTGAGTTGGTGTCCACGGCACGCGACGGCAAGACGTCCCCCGCGGCGATGCAGGGCGGCACGGTGACCATCACCAACGTCGGCGTCTTCGGCATCGACACCGGCACCCCGATCCTCAACCCCGGAGAGTCGGCGATCCTCGCGATCGGCACGATCAAGCTCCAGCCGTGGGTCCACAAGGGCAAGGTGAAGCCCCGCCAGGTCACGACGCTGGCTCTGTCCTTCGATCACCGGTTGGTGGACGGGGAGTTGGGCTCGAAGGTGCTGGCGGACGTGGCGGCGATCCTGGAGCAGCCGAAGAGGTTGATCACGTGGGCGTGAGAGCCGCCCTGTTCGGATAGGTTCAGCGTGGAGGGGCCGGCCGCAATCTCGGTTTGCGACCGACCCCTCCGTCGTGTTCCCGGCTTCGATTCATCAGCGGTTGAGCACGTAGACCGGCGCTCCGTCCTCGCTGCCGCCCCGGGAACGGATGCAGGCGTGCTTGCGCAGCATGCGCAGGCAGTCGTTGACGCGCTGTACGGAGAGTCCGGTACGGGCCGCGAGGGAATCGAGCGGCTGGCGCAACTCACCTTCCTCGACCAGAACCGGCACGATCGCCACGGCCACCGCCCACACGTCCGAGGTGACGGACAGCCGCTGTCGCCAGTCGGCCAGCACGGACTCGGTGGTCGGGTCCGAGGAAAGCGCGGTGGTGGCTAAGGACGCGTCCGGCACCGGACGGTCGAGGGCCAGGACGTCCAGCCGGTTCGCGATGCGTTCCATGGCCTGGGCGATGGCCTGCTGCGCGCTGAGTGTCGCGCGCTGCATCTCCACCATGGTGCGTTGCAGCGCGAGTGACTCGTGCTGGGCGACGGCGAGTTGCTCGTCCGCCTGAAGGTTGCGCTCTTCCAGCCGGACGATGGCCTCGGCGACCTGCTCGGGCATGGCGTAGGCGATGGGGGCGCCGGGTTCGGTGGGCTGTACCTCGGCTTCTTCGAGGGAGTACGAGCCTTCGCGCTGGACCGTCTCGATCACTTCGGCGGCCCACTGTTTGAAGGGGGCGCAGGCGGGTTTCGTGCAGGCGTTGACGAGGAGGATGAGGCCTTGGAGAGAGATGATATTCAGGTCTCGCCGCCACTCTCTACCTGCGGGAATGCCCAGACCGTAAGCTCCGGTTACGGTCTCGAGAATCTCTCGATGGTCGTTGGGCACGTGGTCGGCGAGTGCTTGCCGTGAGTTGGTGTGCCCCAGTTCCTTGCAGACATCCACCGCAGGGAACCAGTGCGTCCCGTCCGGCATGGTCAGTCTCCGGATGCGGGCTCCGGTAGCCGCGTAGACGAAGTCGCTGATGTCGATGGCGTCCTGCGGCGACTGCCGGTTCGGCTTGTGCTTGCTGGGTTCGATCATATGAACCACCTCCGCAGCGAAACGTAGGGCGGAGAAAATCGAATATGCCAACCAGTGCACGGATGTTCACTGTTGAGGAGGAAGATCGCCGATTTCACGGCCTGGGGCTGTTGGGGTGTGTTACTCGATTCAGAGGCCGTCGGCGATCAGCGCGAGCCAGCCGCTGGGTGAGTACGGCGCCGGCGGGTCGACCTCCATGCCCAACTCGGCCACGGCGAGGGCGTATTCGGTCTCGTCGAGGTCCAGGGCGAGCAGTTCGTGCAGCTCGCCGACGAGGTGGGCGACAAGTTGCGGGTCGGTCGAGGTCCGGTAGTCGTCGATCGCCGCGTCGTGGTCGTCGAACTCGTCCGGCATGTCCTGGGAGAACCACCCGCCGAGGAACTGGCCGAGTTCCGGGAAGCGGGCGTGCCATTCCCAGTGGGTGGCGGGAGTGGCAGGGGCAGGGACCTCGCCTTCCTCGACGCTGTGCTTGATGTGGTCGGCGAGGCAGTACAGCCACTGCTGGAGGCCGGCTTCGGGAAGTCCGACGTCCGGGATGGCGTAGAACTCGCCAAGGCGCAGGCGGAGTCGGCCGGGAGGGTTGTCGGCGTACTCGCGGAGTTGGCGTTCGGCGACGGCGAGGGCCCAGGGGCGGGTGTGCCAGGTGTGGCGGAGATAGGCGACCAGAGCCTCGCTCGGCTTGTCCGGGATGTCGTCGGCCGGCTGACCGGCGTAGGCGCGGATCACCTGGTCCAACTCGCCGTAGCGGCGGTCGTGTTCGAGGGGGCTCAGGGGCACGGTGGTCAGCCTCTACGGATCGGGTCGCTACAGGTAGACAGGGAACGTGGCGTGTACGACGAAGCCGTGCGGCCGGGACGCGTCCCGCTTCAGGATCACCCGGGCCGCGCGGACGTCCACCGGGTCCCGTCCGGCCAGCATCATCGCCTGGAGGAGGACTCGTCCGACCGGTTCGGGGCGGGAGGGCCAGGACGCCTCGATGGTCAGGCGGGGGCGCGTGGACTGGGCCAGCCAGCGGTGGATTGCCTGCTCGTTGGCGGTGACGACCTGCTGGGCGGCCCATTGGGCGGTTTCGCGGTCGGGGTAGGTGGCGGTACGGGTATGCATGCCATGACTCCTGCCGGTGCGAACTACGCCGAAACCCAGTGCGGCGGGTGCTCTTCGCGCATGTGGGTGGTGAAAGTCTCGACGATGAGGGGTAGCCAGTCCGACCAGTCAAGGGTGCCTGATCCCAGGCCGTGTTCGACTTCGAAGAATTGGTGCAGTGATTCCTCGCTGTGGAAGATGGTCAGTGCTTCCGTGCACTCTGCCACGAGAGGGGGGAGACACCACAGACAGATGGGGTGGCGGTGGCATTCCTCGATGAAGAGGTGGAGTCCCTCGGACTCGGTCATGTCGTCCTCGGTGGCGATTCCGTCCTGGCCGTAGTAGTTCGACAGGAATTCGCTCAGCTGAGGGAAACGGAAGGCGAGTTCCGGGCTTGTGGGGACGGCTAGGGAAAGCTTGGTCACGAAGCCCGACTTCCAGGACTCGGTGTGCGTGGCGATGCCCCGCAGTACCGTCCATGGTTCGTCCGTCGCCCACCCCGTCGTCATCTCTCTCAGGTCGTCAGGTACCACTGCGGTGCCTGCGAAGCTCGGCTCCAGGGCATCGGCCATCAGGCGTACCTCGGCGGCGACCTCGTAGAGGTTTCTTCCGCCTCTCCTGCCCGCGAGCCACAGGGACCGCAGCGTCGGCTCCAGTGCGGCCGTGTGTTCCTCGACCGGATCGGGCGTGCGATGACGGAACACCGACAGCAGCGTCCTCGCTCCCTCGAAGCGGAAGTGGTTGATCGTCTCTTCCTCAAGCATGCTGTTCTGTCGTTCCTCAGGTGTCAGTGGGCGTGGAGGTGATGAGCGTGAACGGAGGGTCCATGCCTGGGGCGGGTTTCACTCGGATCTGGACGCCGTGCGACTGGACCACGTTCGGTTCCCGGTGTGCAGCGAGCGCTTGTTGGTACTCGTTCTTGGTAATGCTGCTACCGGTCACTGGGCCCTGAGGATCAAGGTATGTGAAGGGCTTGTTCGGAGGATGGTACGGAGGCCCGTCGTCCAGGTAGTCACTGATCGCGGCCTGGTTCTTGTCGATGGCCAGCTGGGTGAATTTCTGGGCATCGGTCAGGTTCTTGAAGGTGGATGCCGCGGGGATATTGGTCTGGTCGCGCAACCGCTGCACGAGCTGTGCGTCGGTTTTCCCGATGTGCTTGTCGACACCGTGCGAGTTGTCGATGTATTCCTGGTTCGCCAGGTCGAGGGGATACCTGTGGTTTCCCGCCGAATCGTTCGGCACGGTCCACTTGTGTTCATTCTTGAAGTCGTTTAGCGCCCGCGCGCCGAAGGCCTCGGCCCTCGCCTCCTCCGCGTCGAATGTGGGCGCGCTCCTCAGCGCCTCGTCCAACTCCCAGTCCAGTTCGAGGAGTTTGGCGGCGGCGTCGCTGAAAGCCTGCTGGTAGATCTCGACGGCCTTGTCCGCGGCCTGCCGGTCCATGTGCCTGCGGAACGCCATCACCAGTTCACCGAACATGTCGGTGGCCGCGAGTTTGAACAGTTCCAGCGGGTCGAGTCCGGTCGTCAGATCCACGACCATCCCCTTGGCCGCCGTCTTGGCCAGGTTCTCGGTGGTCGTCCGGCAGGTGCGTACGACCTGGACCAGGTCGTCGCAGGTCTTCTGGACGGTGTCGGCGGTGTGGTGCAGCACCTCCAGGATAGGTCTGCGCTGCCCGGGTGCCACCGTTGCCGAGGTCTTCCAACTGCGGCCGCCCTGCTGCGCGATGTTGCCCTGCGCGTCACGGCTGCGGCCCCAGGCGGTGGTCCCCCAGATCGCCTGGCAGAACGACTTCATCGCGCCCTGCCATTCGCTGTTGCCCTGCGGATCGGTCATGTAGTCGATGGCGGCGGTGAAGTTGTCGCCCGCCTTCAGCGCGGTGCTCGCTGCCTCCCGCCATGCGGTGGCCATCCCCTTGAGGTCGTCGTCGCGTGCTCCCGGGGTGATCTCGTGGGTCTTCCCGAGATTGAGCCCGTACTCGATGGCCGGTCGCGCGATGTCCGCGAGGAAGTCCGGGATCTCACCGAGCGCGCCGGAGATGGCCCACGAGTCGGCGTCCTCGCCCGTCCCGGACCACTTGATGTCGTTGATCTTCCCGTAGTCGGGTTGTTTGTCGATGACCGCCGGAGGGATGCGGCGGGGCGGCGGTCCGTACATACCGCGCGAAGACCAGTCCGCTGCCTGGTAGTTGTTGGCTGTCACCGTCAGACCGACCGCCACCCCGCCCACGCTCAGCACACTCGTCGCCCAGACCTTGACGAACTTCTCGGCGATCTGCATGTAGACGTTGGCGAAGGAGTCCGGGCCCCATCCGGTTCCGGCCGACTGGCTGTACTCATTGAGCGCCCCGACCAGCCGGGTGGCTCCCTTGTCGTAGTCGAACTGTCCGTCGCGCACCACCGCCGACGAGTAGTACAGATGCGGCGGCTGTACGTCGAAGCCGCCACCGGCACCCGGCGCAGCCGTCTTCAACCGGTCGCGTTCCTGCTGGCGTTCGGCATCGCTGGGCCGGTCTGCCATCAGGCCGCCCCCCAACCCCGCAGCACCGCCCGGTGCGCCGCCGAGTAGTTCGCGTGACCGGTGGTGACATACGCGTGCAGCCACTTCTGCGCGGCCTGCAGATCCTGCGCCGAGCGGTCCCACTCGTCCAGCTTCTCGACGAAGACCTCGCGGGCCTCGCCCTTCCAGGACAGGACGACCGGTTCGGCGCGGTCGTAGAGGTCGTCGAGCTTGCCGTTGAGCTGCTTGAGGATGTCCTCCAGCTCGGCGGTGAGGTCGTGGAGCGTGGCGAAGGAGACGGCTATGTGGTCGTCGTCGGCGGAAGCCCCGGTCGACATGATCCCCCTGGATATCGGTCGGCAACTATGGCTGGATGGCGGGCACTTGACGGCTCGGATCAGAAGGAGTCGAGGCTGCTGCGGGGTGCAGTCGGCGTATCACCGCCCGTCGCCTCCGCGTTGGGCGTGGACAGCTTGTCGACCTCGCCGCCGACGTCGACCCGGATCCTCCGCATCTGCTCCAGCACCTCGATGTCGTTCGCGGAGAAGCCGTCCCGGCTCATCCGCACGGCCTGCTCCAGCAGTTTCATCACTTCGCGGATGCGTACGGCGTCCTCGGTCGCCGCGCGGTGGAACTCGCGGTACGCCGTCGCCGCGGGGCCGCGCCAGCCGGCCTCGATGCGGTCGACGATCGCGTCCATGCGTCTGACCTGCTTGTCGAGGTGGTCCTGCATGTCGTCGAGGTCACCGGCGAGCCTGGTGAGGTCGGCGGACGTCACGCGCAGGTCGGGGCCGCCGCCCTGGCCCGCACCGGTTCCGGGCACTGCCATGCCGTATCTCCGCCCCCGTCGCGTCGGCATCACACGTCACTTGCTGTTGCAATAATCCTACGGTTCGCAGTGGCCCCGGAGCCAGGTCGTTCAAGGTCCCAGGATGTCCAACTCTGCCCAGACGGTCTTGCCGACAGTGAGCTTCTCCACGGCCCAACGGGCGGCCAGCGTACGGACGATGAGCAGGCCGCGGCCGAACTGGTCGTCGAGGGTGGAGCTTTGGGGCCACGGGAGTCGCTCGCCCCTCGGGTCGGTGACCGCCACGCGCAGGGCGCTGCCGGTGAGGGACGTCTCCACGCGGAACAGGCGGTCCCGGAGGCACCCGTGAAGTAGGGCGTTCGTGCACAACTCGCTTGCCAGCAGGGCCGCGTCGCCTGCGGAGTGGGGGTGTCCCCAGGCGGCGGTGAGGTGGGCGACGTGTCTGCGGGCGCGGGGGATGTTGCTCGGGTACGGGGTGTAGGTGACGGCGTCGTAGTGGTCGTAGGGGCCGTTGGGCTTCGGGAGTCCGGGAGGACAGGAGTCGGTCACCGGGCGCACCTCCTTGTGCGATGGGGGGACAGGGGCCAGGTGGGGTGGCTCTGCCGTGCTGTGCCGGGTGTGGGCAGCGCGGTGCACTTCCGCCAACCGGTGCCGCTGGGTGGCTTGTTGTGCACTGAGGGTAGCGGTGCACGGAGTAGGCCAGCAAGTGTGAGGCCATAAATTTCTACTCGAACTTGCTTGCCCTCCGTACGGTGGCCGCACAGACTGTGACCAACTCGGCGGGAGGGAAGGTGACATGGCAGGTAGAAACCCTGATCGCGGTGTGTCGGTGTCGACCGTGCTGGCACGGCGGCTGGGCGGTGAGCTGCTGCGCATGCGTGAGGTGCGCGGACTGCGTCAGGCGCATGCGGCCGAAGCGTTGTCGGCGTCCGTGGCCAAGGTCGCCAAGATGGAGCGCGGGCTGGTGCCAATCCGGGATCCGGACATCCGAGCGCTCTGTCACCTGTACGGCGAGACGGCCGAGTCGGTGATCGGGCGACTGCTGACCCTCGCGAGGACGGACCGTGAGAGACGCAAGGCCCGTGGTTGGTGGAACCAGTACCCGCAACTCTCCGCGATGGTCGAGTACGTGGCGCTGGAAGACATCGCCACCAGCATGCGCACCTGGGAACTCGCCTTTGTCCCCGGCCTGTTGCAGACACCGGACTACGCCCGGGCCGTGGCCGTGGGCGCGGGTTCGTGGGAGGACCCGGATGAGATCGAACCCTTTGTGGAGGCGAGGCTGGCTCGTCAGGCCCGACTGCGTTCGGAGCGGCCACTGGAGTTGTGGGCCGTGGTGCACGAGGGCGCGCTGCGCCAACTGGTAGGCGGGCGGGCTGTGATGAAGGAACAGCTGGGTCAGCTGCTGGACCTGGCGCGGACGGACACGGTGAAATTGCAGGTGGTGCCTTTTCTGGCAGGCGCCAACCCGGGCATGATCGGCGCGTTCAGCATCGTCTCGTTCGCTGAGCCCGGCGCCTTGGACGTCGTACATATGGACGTACCCTCTTCTACGCTCTGGTTGGAGAGCGAGGAAGACGCAGCCCGGCACAGTCGGATCTTCGATCGCATCGCGCGAGTGGGGCTGGCGGAGCGCAACGCTCTCGACCTGATCGAAGCCATTCGCAAGGAGATGTAGAGCCGGTGACCGAGTTCGTGTTCGTCAAGTCCAGCTACAGCGGCGGAGACGCCGGACAGCAGTGCGTCGAAGTCGCCCGCAACATCCCCACCACGGTCGCCGTCCGTGACTCGAAGGACATGGACGGGCCGATAGTTCGGCTCGCCCCCGCCACCTGGGCCGCGTTCGTCGCGCTCACCAGGGTGACTCGGTGAGATTCCGAGGCGTGTTACTCGTGCTGTTCGCGCTGCCGCTGCTGTGGGGCGCCCTGTCGCTGTTGAGAGCCGGCGCGGCCGACGGCGCTCCTGACTGCCCGGGGCTCCAGCTGGACGCGGAGGGCGAGAGTTCCCCGGGGCACATGCGCAAGGGCGACCGCTGCGCGCTCTCCTACGACACCGCCACCGGCCGCTCGACCGGAACGAGCACGTACGACCAGCTGAAGTTCGCCCAGGAAGTGAAGCGCCGGAGCCTGGGGCGCGAGGGCGTGCTGTTCGTCCTGTACGGAGCGGCGGGGATCGGTATCACGTTCGTCGCGACTCGGAAACGCGGGTCCTAGCGTCCTGGCCACGACGAAGGGGCCCGCCGCTGGCATGCGGCAGGCCCCCACGAACGTGTCGGTTACGTCAGATCGTCGCGAAGCCGTAGTTCAGGAGCTTCGTCGCGTCCGTCGCGCGCTGCGTGATCGAGGACGACGCGAGGACCGTGCCGATGACCGTCTTGCCGTTGCGGGTGGCGGCGAAGACGAGGCAGTACTTGGCCTCGGGGCCGGAGCCGGTCTTCACGCCGATCGTGCCGCTGTAGCTGCTGAGCAGGGTGTTCGTGTTGGTCCAGGCAGCCATGGTGCGGGTGCCGCCGGTCTTGGTGATCGTCTTGGCGGTGTACGACTTGGTCTTGACGACCGTCTTGAACGTGGCGTTCTTCATCACGTTGCTGGCGAGCTTCGTGAGGTCGCGCGGCGTCGAGTAGTTGTTGCCGTTGCCGATGCCGTCGAACGAGTCGAACTTCGTGTTCGTCAGGCCGAGCGTCTTCGCCGTGGAGTTCATCTTGGCGATGAACGACTTCACGCGCGCGGCCCGGGTGGAGCCCGTGCCGAACTTGTCGGCCAGCGCGTACGCCGCGTCGCAGCCCGACGGCAGCATCAGGCCGTAGAGCAGCTGGCGGACGGTGACCTTGTCGCCGACGATCAGGTGGGCGGAGGAGGCGGTGTTGGCGACGATGTAGTCGCTGTACGCCTTCTGGATGGTGACCTTGGCGTCGAGGTTGAGGTTGGCCTGCGACAGCACGACCTTCGCGGTCATGATCTTCGTGGTGGAGCCCGTCGACCGCTTGGTGTCCGCGGCCTTCGTGTAGAGCGTCTTGCCGGTGGCGTTGTTCATCACATAGCCGCCCGCGGCCACGATCGACGGCTTGGTGACAGCCTGCGCGGGAGCCGCGGTCAGGGCGCCGGTCGCGAGCACGGCGCCTGCGGTCACGGTGACCGCGGCGGCTCTGCGGAAGCGGCTGCCCTTGATGCCGTTAATGGCAGTAATCAACTGAGGTACCCCGAATACGTTGAATGCCCCTGAGGAGCGGCCCAGTTGGAGGGGGGAAAGGGAGGGCCGCACGTGTGTGACACGTAAGTAGCACAGAAGGTTGTGCGGTTGCTGGGGCGGGTTCCCCGAAGGTGTGAAACGTCCTCGGGAACCGGCCGTTGAAACGCACATCCGTAGACGCGCCTCCGGCCCTCTTTGGTTCCGGCCGGCTCCGTCCGCATCCTGGACGCCCGTCCTCATGCGTACGTGTTGTATCTATGCTGTTCTCATGTCGTCCCCGTCCCTCGCCGCCGGTTCCTCCTCCCTGACCGCCAAGCAACCCCCCGCCGCCGACCGCGTCTACACGCACGTCAAACAAGGTGTCCTGGACCGGCGCTACGAGGGCGGCACCCTGCTCACCGAGGGCGAGTTGGCGGAGGCCGTCGGGGTCTCCCGGACGCCCGTGCGCGAAGCGTTGCTGCGCCTGGAGGTCGAGGGGCTGATCAAGCTCTACCCGAAGAAGGGCGCCCTCGTCCTGCCCGTCTCCTCGCAGGAGATCGCGGACGTGGTGGAGACCCGGATGCTGGTCGAGCAGCACGCGGTCCGCAAGGTCGTACCGGCGTCACCGACCCTCATCGCCCGGCTGGAAGAACTCCTCGCGCGGCAGAAGGAGCAGGCCGCCGCGGGCGACCTGGCCGGCGCCGCCGTCACCGACCGCTGCTTCCACGCCGAGATCGTCCGCAGCGGCGGCAACGAGATCCTCTCCCGGCTCTACGACCAACTCCGCGACCGGCAGCTGCGGATGGGCGTCGCCATCATGCACTCGCACCCCGACCGCATCGCCAAGACGCTCACCGAGCACGAGACGATCCTCGACGCGCTGCGTACCGGGGACGCCGAGGCGGCCGTGGAGATCGTCCATCAGCACGTCGACTGGTTCTCCCACCTGGCTCGGGGCGAGGTCCGATGAGCAGCAGCGGCGGCAGCAGTTCCGGTTCCGCTCTCTCCCTGCCCGGTGACCCGCCCGGTGGCCGTCGCGCCATGGCCGTGTGGGGCATCGGCGTCTCCGTCTACTTCGTCGCCGTCATCTTCCGTACGTCCCTGGGCGTGGCGGGCCTCGACGCCGCCGAGCGCTTCCACGTCAACGCCTCCGCCCTCTCCACCTTCTCGATCCTCCAACTGCTGGTCTACGCGGGCATGCAGATACCCGTGGGCCTGCTCGTCGACAGCCTCGGCACCAAGAAGGTGCTGACCATCGGGGTGGTGCTCTTCACCGCCGGCCAGCTCGGTTTCGCCTTCTCCCCCTCCTACGGCACCGCTCTCGCCTCCCGCGCGCTGCTCGGCTGCGGCGACGCGATGACGTTCATCAGCGTGCTGCGGCTGGGCACCCGCTGGTTCCCGGCGCGGCGCGGGCCGATGGTCGCCCAGCTCGCGGGTCTGGCCGGAATGGCCGGAAACCTCGTCTCCACCCTGGTGATCGCCAGGCTGCTGCACGGCATCGGCTGGACGGCCGCCTTCGCGGGCAGCGCGCTCGCCGGGGTCGTGGTCCTCGTTCTGCTGCTGCTCTTCCTGAAGGACCACCCGGAAGGCCACGAGCCGGAGCCGTTCCCGCACCGGGGCGCCGCCTACGTCCGCCGGCAGATCGCCGCATCCTGGCGCGAACCCGGCACCCGCCTCGGTCTGTGGGTGCACTTCACCACCCAGTTCCCGGCAATGGTGTTCCTGCTCCTGTGGGGCCTGCCGTTCCTGGTCCAGGCCCAGGGCCTGTCCCGCGCCACCGCCGGCGAACTCCTCACCCTCGTCGTGCTGTCCAACATGGTGGTGGGGCTGGTCTACGGTCAGATCGTCGCCCGGCACCACGCGGCGCGGCTGCCGCTGGCGCTGGGCACGGTGGGAGCGACGGCCCTGGTGTGGGCGGTCACGCTCCTCTACCCCGGCGAGCACGCGCCGATGTGGCTGCTGATCGTGCTGTGCCTCGTGCTGGGTTCCTGCGGGCCCGCCTCGATGCTCGGCTTCGACTTCGCCCGCCCGGCCAACCCGCCGGAGCGCCAGGGCACCGCCTCCGGGATCACCAACATGGGTGGTTTCACGGCCTCGATGACGACCCTGTTCGCGATCGGTGTGCTGCTCGACGCGACCGGCGACGACTACTCGATCGCGTTCTCGGTGGTCTTCGTGCTCCAGGCGCTCGGCGTCAGCCAGATCCTGCGGCTACGGCGCAGGGCGGCCCGCCGCGAGCGCGAGCGGCTGGTGGCGAGCAGGGTGGAGACGGTGCACGTGCCCGCGTGAGGGCGACCCGCTCACGTATCCACCAACTCGGCCGCGATTACCACCCACTTCTTACTTCTTGCCGCCTCTTCTTGCCGTCTACTTCCTGCCGCCTACTTCGTGACCGTGAAGTTCCGCAGTATCGACGCCGCGAGCTCCGGATCGCCGTCCGCCTTGACGCGGTCCGTCACCGATTCGAGGGTGACCCGCCCGCACGCCAGCCGGACGTACGTCTCCCAGTCGAGGATCAGGGTCGCGGCGGGACCGAGCGCGGGGGCCGTCTCCAGCGTGCCGCGGCCCTGGATGTCGACGCGGATCGTACGGAGGAACTCGATCGGACCGTGCACGTCGAAGACGACCGCCGAACTGCGTGGTGCGCCCGAGTCGTCGGCGACGACGCGGGGGAGCTCGGCGAGCAGCACGTCACGGGCGATGTGCGCGCCCGGCGAGTCGAGGTTCCCGGGGCGGCCGAGGGCGGCGCGCAGATCCTGCTCGTGCACCCACACATTGAACGCGTGGTTGCGCATGGACTGTTCGAGCGTGACCTCGGTGCTGACATGGCCGCGCACCTTGGTGCCGGGGTCCCGCGACTCGTTCCGCAGCTGCCGGTTGCGGCGGATGATCGTGTACTCCAGCTCCGACGTCATCTCCGGCGCCGTGTGGTGACGGCGCACGTCGACCTGCATCTCCATGTACCGCTGGTGCTCGTTGGTGACGTGGTAGAGGTCGCGGGGGAGCGTGTGGATGGGCCGCGGGTCGCCGAGCATCTCGTTGTCCAGCCCGATGACGTGCGAGACCACGTCACGCACCGACCAGCCCGGGCACGGCGTTCGCCGGTTCCACTCTCCCTCCACGAGAGGGTTCACCAGCTCGGATATCGCTTCGATGGAGTGGGTCCAGGCGTCGGCGTAGGGCTGGAGAGTGGGATGCAGACTCACGGAACGGGACCCCTCGGCGGTCGGTACAGGTTGGGTGGCGGGCGGCGTTGCCAGCGGGAGGTGGCTGTCGGCGGGTGTCTTGGAACGCTAAGTTACGCTGCTGTGAGGCACCCCGGCAGTGCTTTCGTGTGACGATCGTAGGCCCGTGTGAACGGCTCGAATGCCAGGACGGTGGTAGTGTGCGCGCCTCTCTCATCCAGATCGCCGTAGAAGAGGGCGAATCGGTAGAAAATCGTCGGGTTCGGGTAGGTGCTCTCGTCCGCGAACAGGCGGGTGCCGATCTGGTCGTTCTGCCGGAGCTGTGGACGACGGGCGCGTTCGCCTACGAGCAGTTCGGCACCGAGGCCGAGCCGCTGGAGGGGCCGACCTACGAGGCGATGGCCAAGGCGGCGAGCGACGCGGGCGTCTGGCTGCACGCGGGCTCGATCCCCGAACGCACAGCATCTGCCAGCGGCTCCGCCGCGGGCTCCGGCCCTCTCTACAACACGTCCCTCGTCTTCTCCCCCTCCGGTGAACTGGCCGCCGCCTACCGCAAGATCCACCGCTTCGGCTTCGACAAGGGCGAGGCCGTGCTGATGGGCGCGGGCGGCGAGTTGGTGACGGTCCGTCTGCCCGACACGACCCTCGGTCTTGCCACCTGCTACGACCTCCGTTTCCCCGAACTCTTCCGCGGCCTCGTCGACGCCGGCGCCGAGACCCTCGTCCTCCCCGCGGGCTGGCCCGAACGCCGCCGCTCCCACTGGACCCTCCTGGCGCAGGCCCGCGCCGTGGAGAACCAGTCGTTCGTCCTCGCATGCGGAACGGCCGGTACGCACGCCGGAGTTCCCCAGGCCGGTCACTCGATCGTGGTCGATCCCTGGGGCGAGGTCCTCGCGGAGGCGGGCGCGGGCGAGGAGGTCCTCACGGTGGAGTTCGACCCGGCGAGGGTGGCGGTGACACGGGAACAGTTCCCGGCGCTGAAGGACCGGATGCTGGGGCTGGAGCGTCCGCGACGAGCCGGGTGACCGGCGGATCAGGTCGCAGGAAAGTGACAGTGCCAGACCCCGCGTCTGCGGCATGATCCGCCGGACAGGCCTAGTCCTCCCGCTCCTTCTCCGCCAGGTGGATCACGCACACCGCCACCGCGATCAGCAGCGCCGCGTCCGCGTCCTCCCGGACGATGTCGACGCCGTACGTCTCCCGGATGTGCAGCCAGCGCCGGGAGATCTGCGCGAGCAGCTCGCCGTCGTAGTCGACGCCGAACTCGCGGTCCAGGATCTTGCCGCTGACGTCGAGTTCGGTGCCGTCCACCAGGGACACCCGATAGTGGTTGCGCAGCAGCGAGAACCGCTTGCGTCTGATGGTCGCGAGGGGCTCGCCGTCCCGTTCGATGACCATCGTGTCGCGCAGGGCGAGCATCTTCTTGTGGATGTCGATGAGCACGCGCCCGTGCGTGTCCTTCAACTCGAAGGTGTCCCTGAGGCGCATGGCCTTGCCGTCGACCAGGAACACCTTGTTGCCGTGCTGGTCCTCGATCCAGTAATCCTCACCGAAGCCGAGGATCCGATCGCGTACGAGGAATCTCATGCCGTTACGGCTTCCCCGGCAGCCGGTCCGAAACGCCGCCGATAGGCCGACGGGCTCAATCCGGTCTCCCTGCGCAGCCGCACCCGCAGGTTCGCCCCGGTCCCCAGACCGCACCTCGCGGCCACCACGTCGAGCCGCTCCTCCCCGCGCTCGATCAACCGGCACGCCAACGCCACCCTCCCCCACTGCCTTAAAGGCGTGGGGGACCCCCGCTCCAGTCAGCCACGCCA
Organism: Streptomyces sp. NPDC001100; assembly: GCF_053598575.1. NCBI lineage: Bacteria > Bacillati > Actinomycetota > Actinomycetes > Kitasatosporales > Streptomycetaceae > Streptomyces > Streptomyces sp. NPDC001100. The sequence goes on along the minus strand of NZ_JBSFKO010000034.1, from coordinate 39,060 downwards.
GCGGAGTCGTCCCCAGCTGCGCCCTGAACCGCCGGTGCAGGGTCGCGGGGGAGACGGCCGCGCGGACGGCCAGTCCGGTCACCGTCAACGGCTCCCCCAGCCGCTCCCGCGCCCACGCGAGCAGCGGGGCGAGCGACTCGTCGGGCACATCGGGCAACGGCCGCTCCACGAACTGCCGCTGCCCGCCGTCCCGATGGGTCGCGAAGACGAGCCTCCTGGACACCGCGTCGGCGATCTCGGCGCCGTGGTCGCGCCGTACGACATGCAGCCCGAGATCGAGCGCGGCGGCGCTGCCCGCGGCGGTGAGGACGTCGCCGTCGTCGACGAAGAGGACGTCCGGTTCGAGCCGCACGCGCGGGTGCAGCGTGCGGAAGGCGTCCGTCCACATCCAGTGCGTGGTGGCCCGGCGCCCGTCCAGCAGCCCCGCCTCGGCGAGCGCGAAGCTGCCGGTGCACAGGCTCATGACACGGGCCCCGCGCGCGTGGGTGCGGCGGATCGCGTCGAGGACGTCATCACCGCGCGGTACGACGTTGTCGGGCCGCCCCGGCACGACGAGGGTGTCCGCCGAGTCCACCGCGTCCAGGCCGTAGGCACCGGTCACGGTGAAGAAGCCGTGGTTCAACCGCACCCCGCGCGCGGGTGTGCACACCAGCACCTCGTACAGCGGCCCGGAGAGCCCCAGTTCGGGCCGGGGCAGCCCGAACAGTTCGGTGGCGACGCCCACTTCGAAGGGGTTGGTGCCCTCGTCGACGATCACGGCGACGCGGTGCGGACGCGGGCGGGGACGCTGAGAGGATCCTTGCGGCAGGTGCGATTCCTAGCACTCGTCCGCCGGGTACGACACAGCGCACGCTGACCCCATGGAACCCATCGCGCTCTCCGCGGCCCTCGCCTCCTTCACCGACCAGTGGAGTCCTCGCATCGTCACCACCGTCAACGACTACGACGTCCGCGTCGCGAAGGTCGAGGGCGAACACCTCTGGCACACCCACGACCACACCGACGAGTTCTTCCTGGTCCTGTCCGGCGAACTGCACATCGCGCTGCGCGAGCCGGCGGGCGAGGGGGAGCGCACGGTCGTCCTCCCCAAGGGCAGCGTCTTCACGGTCCCGCGCGGCACGGAACACAAGCCGTACGCCCCGGTCCCGACCGAGATCCTGCTCCTCGAACCGACGGGCACGTCAACGGTCGGCGACCGGCACGAGGCCGTGCCGGACCATGTGGACGCGACGACGGGTCACGCCCTGAACTGACCCTTCAGGCGGAGCCGGATCGCGAGGTGGGTACGGGCGCCCGCTCGTCCAGGAGGCCCTCGCCCCGCAGGTCGTCCCAGAGTCGTGCGGGGATGTCCAGGCCGAACGCCGAGACATTGCGCCGGACTTCGTCCTCGGTGCGCATGCCGACGACGATGCCCGCGACGACGGGATGACGCAGCGGAAAGGCCATGGCCACGGCCGGCAGCGTCACGCCGTGGGCTTCGCAGACATCCGCTGTGCGCTGTGCGCGCTCAAGCGTCTGCGGTGTGGTGGGCGCGTAGTCGAAGGTCGCGCTCGCGGACGGGCGGGCCGTGGCGAGAAGGCCGGAGTTGAAGACCGAGGCCGCGAGCACCGAGACGCCCCGGTCCGCGCAGGCGGGGAGCAGGCTGTCGAGAGCACTGTGGTCGAGCAGCGTGTAACGGCCGGACAGCGCATCACCACGTCGACGTCCGACTCCTCGACCAGCCGGGTCAGCTTGCCCGGGTGGTACATCCCCGCGCCGATCGCCCCACCACTCCCTGGGCACGCAGTTCGGCGAGGGCCGGAACACCCTCGCGCAACGCGTCCTCGAAGTGCTCCTCCGCATCGTGCAGATAGAGCACGTCGATCCGGTCGACGCCGATGCGGGCGAGCGAGTCCTCCACGCTGCGCAGTACACCGTCCCGGGTGAAGTCCCACACCCGACGGTGCGTGGCGGGCACCTGGAACGGCTCGTCCGTTCGACCCGCGGGGTCCTGCGGAACGAGTAACCTGCCGACCTTCGTCGACAGCGTCCACTCGTCGCGCGGCTTGCCCCGCAGGAGATCACCGATACGGCGCTCGGAATGCCCGATTCCGTAATGGGGCGAGGTGTCGAAGTAGCGGACCCCGCTGTCCCACGCCGCCTCAAGCGCCGCCCCCCGCCGCGGTCTCGTCGTCGAGCGGCTCGAAGAGCCCGCCGAGCGGCCCGCCCCCGAAACCCAGCTCCGTGACCTGCACCTTGCTCCGGCCGAGTCGATTCTGCTTCATCCACCGATCCCCTCACCTGGCTGACAGCGCGCGAACATCCTTTCGTGGCCCGCGCCGCACTCCAAGAGGGTGTGCACACGACATGATCGGCCGGACTGTCAGTGGCCGATGGCACTCTTGATTCATGACCGCCGCATCCTCGCCCCGCACCTCCCGCCGCGCCCGTGTCCGCGCCCCCCAGCTCACCGGCAAGGGCGGCTGGCTGAACACGGGTGACAAGCAGTACACCCTCGCCGACCTGCGCGGACGCATCGTCATCCTGGACTTCTGGACCTTCTGCTGCATCAACTGCCTGCATGTCCTCGATGAGCTGCGGGAGTTGGAGGAGAAGCACCGGGACACCGTCGTGATCATCGGGGTGCACTCGCCGAAGTTCGTGCACGAGGCCGAGCACCAGGCGGTCGTGGACGCGGTCGAGCGGTACGGCGTCGAGCATCCGGTGCTGGACGACCCGGAGTTGGCGACCTGGAAGCAGTACGCGGTCCGCGCCTGGCCGACGCTCGTCGTGATCGACCCGGAGGGGTACGTCGTCGCGCAGCACGCGGGCGAGGGGCACGCGCACGCCATCGAGCGGCTGGTGACCGAGCTGGAGACCGAGCACGCGGCGAAGGGGACGCTGCGGCGCGGGGACGGGCCGTACGTGGCGCCGGAGCCGGAGCCGACCGTGCTGCGTTTCCCCGGCAAGGCGTTGGCCCTGCCGTCCGGGAACTTCCTGGTCAGCGACACCACCCGGCACCAGCTGGTCGAACTGGCGGCGGACGGGGAGACGGTCGTGCGGAGGATCGGTTCCGGCGCGCGCGGCCTGCACGACGGTTCGGGCGACTCCGTCACCTTCAACGAACCCCAGGGCCTCGCGCTCCTGGAGGACGGCTCCGTCGTCGTCGCCGACACCGTGAACCACGCGTTGCGCCGCCTCGACCTCACCACCGGCGCCGTCACGACCCTCGCCGGCACCGGCCGTCAGTGGATGCAGGGCGAGCCCACCGCCGGCCCCGCCCGCGAGGTCGCCCTCTCCTCCCCCTGGGACGTGGCCTGGTGGCAGGGCAAGGTGTGGATCGCCATGGCCGGTGTCCATCAGCTCTGGGCCTACGACCCCGCCGCTGACACCGTCGCCGTCACCGCCGGCACCACCAACGAGGGGCTCGTCGACGGCCCCGGCCCCGAGGCCTGGTTCGCGCAGCCCTCCGGGCTCGCCGCGACCGCCGACCGGCTCTGGCTGGCCGACTCCGAGACGTCCGCCCTGCGCTGGGTGGACCCGGACGGCGCCGTCCACACCGCCGTCGGCACCGGACTCTTCGACTTCGGGCACCGCGACGGCGCTGCCGAACACGCCCTGCTCCAGCACCCGTTGGGCGTCACCGCGCTCCCGGACGGCTCGGTCGCGATCAGCGACACGTACAACCACGCGCTGCGCCGCTACGACCCCGCGACCGGCGAAGTCACCACGCTGGCCACGGACTTGAGGGAGCCGAGCGACGCCGTGCTCGTCGGTGACGAGATCCTGGTCGTCGAGTCGGCCCGGCACCGGCTCACCCGGCTGCGCCTCCCGGAGGAAGCGGTGCGGGTCGAGTCCGTGGCCCATCGCACCCAGCGCGCGGCCACCGAAGTCGCCCCGGGCGAGCTGCAGTTGGACGTCATCTTCCAGGCCCCGGCCGGCCAGAAGCTCGACACCCGCTACGGTCCCTCGACCCGCCTGCTCGTCTCAGCGACCCCGCCCGAACTCCTGATCACCGGTGAGGGCCCGGGCACGGACCTGAACCGCACCCTGACCCTCAACCAGGCTGTCGCAGAAGGCGTGTTGCACGTCTCCGCGATGGCCGCGTCCTGTGACGACGACCCCGCCAACGAATACCCCGCCTGCCACGTCCACCAGCAGGACTGGGGCGTCCCGGTCCGCCTCACCGAGGGCGCGACGGACCGTCTCCCCCTCGTCCTGGCGGGCATGGACGACCTGAACGAACAGCGCAGCCAGAACGCCTGAAACGGGGGACCACCGGCAACGCCTTACCGCCGACGCGCCCGCGGCGCCAGCTTGTACAGCGCCATCCCGGCTGCCACCAGCGTGGTCGCCGCCACCATCATCGCCATGCTGTTCAGCCACAGGCCCGTCGCGGCCAGGGTGGCGCCACCGGCGCCGGTCGTGCCGGCGCCGACAACTCGTCCGTACATGAATATTTCTCCTTGCGGGATGTGCGGTTGCGTAGGGGGGTGGGCTAGGTGGCCACCCACTTCTCCTCGCTGCGGCGGACCAGCCCCCACAGCGAGGTGAAGTAGACGGCGTGCTGGAAGAGGTCGTAGAGCATCTCCGGGATCATCAGCGCCGCGACCAGGACCGCGAGGGGTCCGGCGCGGCGGACGGAGACGGTCTTCTCGACCACGAAGATCAGGCCGATCGCGGTCCAGAACGGGGAGACGCCGGGGAAGCCGTACATCGTCGTGTACGTCGCCATGAAGGTCAGGTAGACCAGGAACGACAGCGCGCCGAAGCCCATCAGGAACTGCTGGAGGAAGTAGCGGGCGGTGACCTTGGTCCAGCCGTAGTCGCGGAGGTTCTCCAGGGCGCCGCGCTGCCAGCGCAGGCGCTGGTGCCAGAGTTTGGGGAGGCTGGTCATGACCTCGGTGGTGACCGCGCAGCCCGCCGGGGACATGGCGCGGTAGCCGAGGGTCTTGACCGCCTTGGTCATCTCGTCGTCCTCGGTGAGCGAGGCGAGGCTGTAGTAGCCGTCGCCGCCGCCGATCCGCCCCGAATGGCGGGCCTCGCGGACCTCGCGCAGGACGCGGGCGCGGAACATGGTGCCGGTGCCGGTGAGGACCTGGGCCTTGCCGCCGGTGCGGTCGAGCTCCCAGGCGTAGCGCTGGAACTCCATGCGCTGGAGCAGTCCGAGGAGTCCCCCGCCCTGCTCGCCGTAGAAGACTCCGCCGACGGCGCCGACCTTGCGGTTGAAGGTGGCCATCGCGGTCTCGCTGAACCAGGGGTTGAGGACGGTGTCCGCGTCCTGGACGAGGAGCAGATCGCGTTCGTCGAGGTGGGGCAGGACCCAGTCGATGGCCTGGTTGAGGGCGCCGGCCTTCTTGTGGGTGTTGCCCTGCGTGGCGAAGATGTCCGCGCCGTGCGAGGCGGCGACCTCGGCCGTGTCGTCGGTGCAGTTGTCGGTGACGACGACGATCAGGTCGGGTTTACGGGTTTGCCGCCACAAGCCCTCGATCGCGGCGCCGATGCGGTCCGCCTCGTTGTGGGCCGGTATGAGCACCACCAGCCGTGGTTCGGGCACGGCAGCGGCCTCCCCCGTGATGAATCGTGCGACGGGCCCGGGGCTGCCTTTTCCCGGACCCTCAACTGCACAGAGTCTTCACGAGGCTCACACAACCGCACAATACGACTGGCGTCACGAATTGCTCACGGTTGTCTTTGGATGTCCTGTGCGGGTGATTCCGCCTTAGTGCGGGTTACGCCCCCGTATCAACCGCCGAAGCCCTGCGTCGGGCCCCGGATCAGCCGCGGTAGCCGCGCGACTCGTCGTCCTCGACGACGGTCGTCTGGCCCGGTATCACCACGCGCCGGCGCCGTGCCAGGCTGCTGAACGTCACGACGCCGATCAGCCCGACGACCATGAGGATCACGCCGACCAGGTCGAGGTTGACCCCTTGCATGTGCCAGTCGGTCGCGAAGGTCAGAATCGCGCCGACGGCGATGAGGATGATGCAGCCGCCCAGGCCCATGAGTGTCGCCTCCCTGTCCGGTCCGGTCGGCCCGGTCCGCCTCCGGGTACCCGGGGCGGCAACACCCATGCGCCGCAGGGGACTTGACTAGCCCTCCAGAAACGCCAGCAGCGCGTTGGCCAGCAGGAACGGGTCGCGGTCGCCGCAGAGTTCGCGGGCGCTGTGCATCGAGAGGATCGCCACGCCGATGTCGACGGTCTTGATGCCGTGCCGGGCCGCGGTGATCGGGCCGATCGTCGTGCCGCAGGGCATGGAGTTGTTGGAGACGAAGGTCTGGAACGGCACACCGGACTTCTCGCAGGCGGCGGCGAATACCGCGCGGCCCGAACCGTCCGTGGCGTAGCGGTTGTTGACGTTGACCTTGAGGATCGGCCCGCCGTTGACCCGCGGGTGGTGCGTCGGGTCGTGCCGCTCCGCGTAGTTGGGGTGCACGGCGTGCCCGGTGTCGGAGGAGAGGCAGACGGTGCCCGCGAAGGCACGTGCCCGGTCCTCGTACGATCCGCCGCGCGCGAACACCGAACGCTCCAGCACCCCGCCGAGCAGCGGCCCGTCCGCGCCCGTGTCGGACTGCGAGCCGTTCTCCTCGTGGTCGAAGCCGGCGAGCACGGGGATGTACGGCAGGTTCTCGCGGCCGACGGCGCAGGCGAGCGCGGCGGCGCCCGAGTGCAGGGAGAGCAGGTTGTCCATGCGCGGGCCGGCGACGAACTCCTGGTCGCGGCCCAGGTAGGAGGGCGCCTCGACGGAGTGCGTCATCAGGTCCCAGCCGGTGACCTCGCCCGGCGCGAGCCCCGACTCCTCCTCCAGGAAGGCGATCAGGTCGCCGTCGCGGACGTCGTCGCCCAGGCCCCAGATCGGCTGGAGGTGGCGCTGCTTGTCCAGCTTGAGCCCCTCAGCGGACACGGACCGGTCCAGGTGGATGGCGAGTTGGGGCACTCTGAGCAGCGGCCGGTCCACGTTCACCAGGCGGGTCGAGCCGTCCCGCAGGCTCAGCCGGCCGGCGAGGCCGAGGTCGCGGTCGAGCCAGGAGTTGAGCAGCGGTCCGCCGTAGATCTCGACGGCGACCTGGCGGAAGCCGTGCGCACCGGTGTCGGGGCGCGGCTTGACCCGCAGGTTCGGGGAGTCGGTGTGCGCGCCGATGATGCGGAAGGGGGTGTGGGGTGCCGCACCTTCGGGGACGAACCAGGCCACGATCGCGCCACCGCGCAGCACGTACTTGCCGCCGGTCGTCCCCTCCCAGGCGTCCGTCTCGGCGACCTGCTTGAATCCGGCCTTCTCCAGCCGCTGGGCGGTGTTCGCCACGGCGTGGTACGGCGTGGGGGACGCCGCGAGGAAGGACATGAGGTCGTCGGTGTGGCCGCGGTCGAAGCGGGGGGGTTCGCTCATGGGGTTCACCTTAACGACGGACGAGGGCCCGCTCCGGGTGATGGGAGCGGGCCCTCGCAAGGGCGATGTGGGGTTTCGCGTAGCTGTTCCGGTCTGTCCCGGAACGGGTTTCCGGCTGGCTAGAAGGCGGCTTCGTCCAGTTCCATCAGGTCCAGTTCGACACCCTCGGCGACCTTGCGGGCCAGCGTCAGACCGGGCAGCACATTGGCCGCGAAGAACTTCGCAGCCGCGATCTTGCCGGTGTAGAAGGGCTTGTCCTTCGCGGAAGCCGTCTCCAGTTTCTCCACGGCGACGGCGGCGCCCTTGAGGAGCAGGTAGCCGACGACGACGTCACCGGAGGCGAGCAGCAGGCGGGTGGTGTTGAGGCCCACCTTGTAGATGTTCTTGACGTCCTGCTCGGTCGCCGCGAGGTCGGTGAGCATCAGACCGACGATGGCCTCCAGCTCGACGGCCGCCTTGGCGAGGTGCTCGCGGGCACCGGCCAGCTCCTCGCCGCCCGTCCCCAGGGCGAGGAACTTCTTGATGTCCTCGGCGAGGGAGTTGAGGGCCGCGCCCTGGTTGCGGACGATCTTCCGGAAGAAGAAGTCCTGGCCCTGGATCGCGGTGGTGCCCTCGTACAGGGTGTCGATCTTGGCGTCGCGGATGTACTGCTCGATCGGGTACTCCTGGAGGAACCCGGAGCCGCCGAAGGTCTGGAGCGACTGGGCGAGCTGCTCGTAGCCCTTCTCGGAGCCGTAGCCCTTGACGATCGGCAGGAGCAGGTCGTTGAGCGCGTGCTCGGTGGAGGCGTCGGAGCCCTCGGCCTCCTTGACGGCGATCGCGTCCTGGATCGACGCGGTGTAGAGGACCAGGGCGCGCATGCCCTCGGCGTACGCCTTCTGCGTGATCAGCGAGCGGCGCACGTCCGGGTGGTGCGTGATGGTGACCTTGGGCGCGGTCTTGTCCATGAACTGCGCGAGGTCGGGACCCTGGACGCGCTCCTTGGCGTACTCAAGGGCGTTGAGGTAGCCGGTCGACAGGGTCGAGATGGCCTTCGTGCCGACCATCATGCGGGCGAACTCGATGATCCGGAACATCTGGCGGATGCCGTCGTGCTTGTCGCCGATCAGCCAGCCCTTGGCCGGGTGGCGGTCGCCGAAGGTCATCTCGCAGGTGTTGGAGGCCTTGAGGCCCATCTTGTGCTCGACGTTGGTGGCGTAGACGCCGTTGCGCTCGCCCAGCTCGCCGGTCTCGACGTCGAAGAGGAACTTCGGCACGAGGAAGAGGGAGAGCCCCTTGGTGCCCGGGCCGTGGCCCTCGGGCCGCGCCAGCACGTAGTGGAGGATGTTCTCCTCCATGTCGTGCTCACCGGAGGTGATGAAGCGCTTGACGCCCTCGATGTGCCAGGAGCCGTCCTCCTGCTGGATGGCCTTGGTACGGCCCGCGCCGACATCCGAACCCGCGTCGGGCTCGGTCAGCACCATGGTCGAACCCCAGGTCCGCTCCACCGCGAGCTGCGCGATCTTCTTCTGTACGTCGTTGCCCTCGTCGTAGAGGATCCCGGCGAAGGCCGGACCGGAGGAGTACATCCACACGGCCGGGTTGGCGCCCAGGATCAGCTCCGCGTACGACCAGATCAGGGAGGGCGGAGCCGTCGTGCCGCCGATCGCCTCGGGCAGTCCCAGCCGCCAGTACTCGGACTCCATGAAGGCCTTGTAGCTCTTCTTGAAGGAGGCCGGCACGGGCGCGGTGTTCGTCTCCGGGTCGAAGACCGGCGGGTTGCGGTCGGCGTCGGCGAAGGACTCCGCGAGCTCGTTCTCCGCGAGCCGGGTCAGCTCCTCCAGGACGCTCTTCGCGGTGTCCGTGTCCATCTCCGCGAACGGACCGGTGCCGTACAGCTTGTCGCGCCCGAGGACCTCGAAGAGGTTGAACTCGATGTCGCGGAGATTCGACTTGTAGTGCCCCATGGCGACGACTCCGTAGAAAGATACGTACAGCGAGATGTGTAGCGAGATGTGTACCAAGCAGTAGCTACGATGATGCTACCCGCCGGTAATAAGAAGCAACCCCAAGCCGTCCATCTGTGACTCAGTACTCTTGCTCGCATGTACGGCTACGACCAGAACGTCGGGGCTCAGCAGGGGTACGTCCCGCCCCAGCAGCAGATGGCCGGTGGCGTGGGCGGCTACGGCCAGCAGCCACCGCTCTACCCCGAGCCGTCCCCGCCCTCGCTCGCGGACGCGGTACGCGCCTTCACCACCGGGCAGATGGCCGCGGAGGACTTCCAGCAGGTCTTCGCGACCTCCAAGGTCTACTGCCCGCGCGGCGACAACCCGGGCTTCCTCGCCCTCCACAACACCCAGCAGCCGGTGATCCCGATGTTCACCTCGCTGAAGGAACTGCGCCGCTACGCCGGCAAGGAGTCCAAGTACTTCGTGATCACCGGCGCCGAGGTCATCGACCTGCTGCCGACCGGCTACGGCTTCGTCGTCGACATGGAGGGTGAGCACCGGATGGTGTTCGACGCGAAGGCGGTCGAGCAGATGGTGGAGTTCGCGATGCGCCGCATGTACGGCTGACGTCCGGCACCCCGTTGCACGCAACGCCCGGAGGGAATGCCCTCCGGGCTTCTTCTGTTGTGGGGTAGCAGAAAGTTCAACGCTCAACTAAACTCGACGCACAAGGAGGTCCCGACATGCCTGCAGTGACCGTAGAGAACCCGCTGACCCTGCCCCGCGTGGCCGCGCCGGCTGACGCCGTGGCACGTCCCGTGCTCACCGTCACGACCGCACCGAGCGGTTTCGAGGGTGAGGGCTTCCCGGTGCGCCGTGCGTTCGCCGGGATCAACTACCGCCACCTCGACCCGTTCATCATGATGGACCAGATGGGCGAGGTGGAGTACGCGCCGGGCGAGCCCAAGGGCACCCCCTGGCACCCCCACCGCGGCTTCGAGACCGTCACCTACATCATCGACGGCGTCTTCGACCACCAGGACTCCAACGGTGGCGGCGGCACCATCACCAACGGCGACACCCAGTGGATGACGGCGGGCGCGGGCCTGCTGCACATCGAGGCGCCGCCGGAGTCGCTGGTCGTGTCCGGCGGGCTGTTCCACGGGCTCCAGCTCTGGGTCAACCTCCCGGCCAAGGACAAGATGATGGCCCCCCGCTACCAGGACATCCGCGGCGGCCAGGTGCAGCTGCTGACCACCCCCGACGGCGGCGCGCTGCTGCGCGTCATCGCCGGTGAGCTGGACGGCCACCAGGGCCCCGGCATCACCCACACCCCGATCACGATGGTGCACGCCACCGTGGCCCCGGGCGCGGAGCTCACCCTGCCCTGGCGCGAGGACTTCAACGGCCTCGTCTACGTCATGGCGGGCAAGGGCTCGGCCGGCGCCGACCGCCGCCCGATCCACCTGGGCCAGACCGCCGTCTTCGGCGCCGGTTCCTCGCTGACCGTCCGCGCGGACGAGCAGCAGGACTCGCACACCCCGGACCTGGAGGTCGTCATCCTCGGCGGCCGGCCGATCCGGGAGCCGATGGCGCACTACGGCCCGTTCGTCATGAACACCCGCGAGGAACTCCAGCAGGCCTTCGAGGACTTCCAGAAGGGCCGGCTGGGCACCATCCCCGCCGTGCACGGCATGGGCGAGGGCGGTCTGTAAGCCGTAGTGGAGAAACCTTCGTAGCACGGAGATTCCCGAAGCCCCGTCCTTGTCCGGACGGGGCTTCGGCATGCCGGGCGGCGGCCGGTCCGGGTCCTCAGTCCGGGTGAGCCGGGCCCGGCCCGGGCATGAAGGTCCCGCGCGCGGAAAGAGACCGGCTGAAAGTGGACACCGAGTGCAAGGACGTCACGCGTGCGTATCCGCATGAGCCCGGCCGTCGTCATGGCGGCCACCTGTCTCGCCCTGACCGGCGCGGCGAGCCCCACCCAGGCCCGTACCCCCTCCACCCCCACCGGACAGGCCGCGAGCGCCGCGCCGCACCGCGCGGACGAGAACTGCGGGGCGGGGGAGATCTGCTTCTGGCACGACAGGAACTACTTGGGCACCCCGTGGCGGTGGACCCCCGGCTCCGGGTACCGCGACATGCCGTCCAACCTGCACGACCACGTGTACTCCTTCAAGGCCAACGCCAGCGCGTGCTTCATCGACTGGAGCCCGCAGGAGAAGCGGCCGGTCCTCTCCGGCGACTACGCCCAGGCCTACGACACCAACTTCGGTACGAGGATCGACGCGGTGGGCCCCACCTGCTGATTCCGTCACCCGGGCGGGCCGTCCCCACGGGACGGCCCGCCTTCCGCGTGGTCGGCTGGGACCGTGCAGCTCCTCCCCGACGCCGTACGACGGCTCGCCGCCTGGTGCGCCGTCGTCCTGCTCGTCTCCGGGGTCGTCTACGTCGGGATCCGGCTCTGCGCCGAGCTCAGGACCGCCGTCACACCCGTGCTGCTCGCGCTGCTCGGCACCGCGCTGCTCGGGCCGCTGTACCGGCGCCAGGTGAAGGCCGGGGTCAACCGGTCCGTGGCCGCCGCCGTCACCTGTGTCGCCGTCGTCGCCGCGGTCGGCGGAGCCGTCTACATCGTCGTCGCCGCGCTGATCGACACCGGGGACCAGATCGTGTCCTCGCTCAAGGACGCGGCGAACTCCGTCTCCGACCACTTCGGGGCCGCCGGGACCTCGCTGGACGACCTCGCCTCCAACGCCAAGGAGCTGCTCACCAAGTTCGGCGGGACGGCCGCCTCCAACGTGATCAGCGGGGTCAGTGTCGTCGGCGAGGCGATCGCCATGGCCGTACTGGCGCTGCTGCTCGTCTTCTTCTTCCTGCGCGACTCCCACCTCGCCACCGGACTGCTGCGCTCGCTCGCCCCGCACGGCACCGCCGACCTCGTCGAGGCCATGGCCCGCCGGGCCTTCGAGGCCGTCGAGGGCTTCATGCGGGGCACCACCGTGATCGCCCTCATCGACGCCACCTGCATCGGCATCGGCCTGCTCGTGCTGGACGTGCCCGGGGCGGTGGGCCTGGCCGCCCTGGTCTTCCTCGGCGCCTACGTCCCCTACCTCGGCGCGTTCCTCTCCGGCGCGGTCGCCGTGCTGGTCGCGCTCGCCGACCGGGGTGCCGTCATCGCGCTGTGGGTCCTCGGGATCGTCGTCGCGGTGCAGGTCCTGGAGGGACACGTCCTGCAGCCGGCGATCCAGAGCCGGACCGTGCAGATGCACCCGGCGGTCGTGATGATCGCGATCACCGCCGGAGCCTCGGTGGCCGGCATCCTCGGCATGCTGCTCGCGGTGCCGCTGACCGCCGCGGTCTTCGGCGTCGTCCACGAACTGCGGGCGCGCTACGGCACGGCGGACCCCGCCGCGGAACCGTCGCCGTCGGACTCGTAGAGCTCGAACCAGATGCTCTTGCCCTCGCCCCTCGGGTCCACGCCCCAGGTCTCGGCGAGCAGCTCGATCAGCAGCAACCCGCGCCCGGAGGACGCCAGTTCACCGGGGTGCCGCTTGTGCGGGAGGTCGTCGCCGGCGTCCGTGACCTCGACCCGCATCCGCCGCTCACCGGGCTCACCGGCTACCTCGGCGGTCAGCAGGGCGTCGGCGTCGGTGTGCACGAGGACGTTGGTGAGCATCTCGGAGACGAGCAGGACCGCCGAGTCGACCTGGTCGGCGCCGGTCCAGTCGTGGAGGAGTTCGCGCAGCTGCTGCCGGGCCACCGCGATCCGCTCGGGCTCGGCCTGCGCGACCGTGAGCACCGTACGGCGGATCTTCGGCGGATCGGTCACCGTGTCGCCGCAGCCGCAGCTCTCGCCCTCCCGGGACAGCAGGAGTACGGCGATGTCGTCCTCGCGGCGGTCGGCGAGCGGGCCGGTGGTGTGGTGGGAGGAAGGGCCGTGGACGGCCTGGACGAGCGCGTCGGCCAGTTCCTCCAGGTCGCCCTTGTGCTCCTCCAGGGTGGTCCGGATGCGCTGCCAGCCCGTCTCCAGATCGTGGCCGCCGGTCTCGATCAGCCCGTCGGTGCAGATCAGCATGGTCTCGCCGGGTTCCAGGGCGAGCGTGGTCGTCGGATAGTCGGCGTCCGGGTCGATGCCGAGCGGCAGTCCGCCCGCCGTGGGCCGCATCAGCACCGTCCCGTCCGCCATGCGTATCGCGGGGTCGGGATGGCCGGCGCGGGCGATCTCCAGGACGCCGGTCTCCGGGTCGGCCTCGACGTACAGGCAGGTCGCGAAGCGCGGGTCGGTCGTCTCCGGGTCGCCGTTGGTGATGCCGTGCAGGAAGCGGGAGGCGCGCGAGAGCACCGCGTCCGGGCGGTGGCCCTCAGAGGCGTAGGCGCGCAGCGCGATGCGGAGCTGCCCCATCAGCCCGGCGGCGCGCACGTCATGGCCCTGAACGTCGCCGATGACGAGCGCGATGCGCCCGGTGGGCAGCGGGATCATGTCGTACCAGTCGCCGCCGACCTGGAGGCCGCCGCCGGTCGGTATGTAGCGGGCGGCGACGCTCATACCCGGGATCTCCGGGCCCAGCGTGGGCAGCATCGAGCGCTGGAGTCCGTCGGTCAGCTCCCGCTCGGACTCGGCGACCCCGGCCCGGGACAGGGCCTGGGCGAGCATCCGGGCGACCGTGGTGAGCACGGACCGCTCGTCCGGGGTGAAGGCGACGGGGTAGGTGAAGGCGGCCATCCAGGCGCCCATCGTGCGCCCGGCGACGGTCAGCGGCAGGAACGCCCAGGACTGCCGGTGGAAGTGCTGCGCGAGCGGCCAGGTGACCGGGTAGCGCTCCTTGTACTGCTCGGGCGTGGACAGATACACGGCACGGCCGGTCCGTACGACCTCGGCGGCCGGATAGTCCGTCACCAGGGACATGTGCGAGAACGGGTCCTCGTCGCCCGGCTGGTGCCCGTGGTGCCCGATGATCGTGAGCCGGTCGCCCGACACCCCGAACACGGCGAGCCCGTCCGGCGAGAAGCCCGGCATCGACAGGCCCGCCGCCACCCGCAGCACCTCCGCCGTGGACCGCGCCTCGGCGAGCGCCCGGCCCGCGTCCAGCAGGAAGGCCTCCCGGGAGCGCCGCCAGTCACCGGTGACGGCCGTCCGTCCGGCGGGCGTGCCCGGTGTGGGCTCGGTGACCTCCTGGAGGGTGCCGATCAGCTCGAAGGACCGGGTCTCGGGGTCGTAGGACGGCTTGGAGCGGCTGCGGACGGTGCGGATCACCCGGCCCCGGCCGTCCATGATCCGGATGCGGACCTCGGCGAGGGTGCCCTCGGCGACGGCCAGGCCGACGACCCCGGCGATCTCGTTCCAGTCGACGGGGTGGAGTCTGGCCCGGGTCTGGGCCTCCGTGAGGGTGGTCGGCTCGGCGGGCAGCCCGAGCAGCCGTGCGGCCTCGGCGTCCACCGTGACCAGCTCTGTGGCGGTGTTCCAGTGCCACAGGCCGGTCGCGAGGGCGGCGAGTACCTCCCCCACGGCGGGCAGGGGCTCACCAGTGCGCATTGCCCCACTCTAAGAAGAGGAGATCGGTAAGTGCCACCGATGGGCTCCGCGCTTAATGGTGGGGAGGCGATCAATGGGTGGCCGGTACCCTTGGGACGTCCGGGCTCCGGCCCTGGACGTTTCACGTGAAACACTCCCCGATCCGCGAAGGCTGGATGAACGACGATGCATCGGTACAGGTCCCACACCTGCGGCGAGCTCCGCTCCTCTGACGTCGGCACCGACGTCCGACTGAGTGGCTGGCTGCACAATCGGCGCGACCTGGGCGGCATCCTCTTCATCGATCTGCGCGATCACTACGGCATCACGCAGCTCGTCGCCCGCCCCGGCACGCCCGCGTACGAGGCCCTCGACAAGGTCACCAAGGAGTCGACGATCCGCGTCGACGGCAAGGTGGTCTCCCGGGGCACGGACAACGTGAACCCGGACCTGCCGACCGGTGAGATCGAGGTCGAGGTCGGCGAGGTCGAGCTGCTCGGCGCCGCGGCCCCGCTCCCCTTCACGATCAACACCGAGGACGGGGTCAACGAGGAGCGGCGCCTTGAGTACCGCTTCCTGGACCTGCGCCGCGAGCGCATGCACCGCAACATCATGCTGCGGTCCTCGGTGATCGCCTCGATCCGCTCGAAGATGGTCGCCCTCGGCTTCAACGAGATGGCCACCCCGATCCTCTCCGCGACCTCCCCCGAGGGCGCGCGCGACTTCGTGGTCCCGTCCCGCCTGAACCCGGGCAAGTTCTACGCCCTCCCGCAGGCGCCGCAGCAGTTCAAGCAGCTGCTGATGATCTCCGGCTTCGACCGCTACTTCCAGATCGCGCCCTGCTTCCGCGACGAGGACGCCCGCGCGGACCGCTCGCCGGGCGAGTTCTACCAGCTCGACGTCGAGATGAGCTTCGTCGAACAGGAGGACGTCTTCCAGCCGATCGAGAAGCTGATGACGGAGCTGTTCACGGAGTTCGGCGGCGGCCAGGAGGTCACCTCCCCCTTCCCGCGCATCCCGTTCCGCGAGTCGATGCTGAAGTACGGCTCCGACAAGCCCGACCTGCGCGCGAAGCTCGAACTCACCGACATCACCGACATCTTCGAGGGCTCGGAGTTCAAGGCCTTCGCCGGCCAGCACGTGCGCGCGCTCGCGGTGCCGGACGTATCGGCGCAGCCCCGCAAGTTCTTCGACCAGCTCGGCGACTTCGCGGTCACGCTTGGCGCGAAGGGCCTGGCCTGGGTCCGCGTGACCGAGGACGGCTCGCTGACGGGCCCGATCGCGAAGTTCCTCACGGAGGAGAACGTCGCCGAGCTGACCAAGCGCCTGTCGCTGGCCGCGGGCCACGCCGTCTTCTTCGGCGCGGGCGAGTTCGAAGAGGTCTCGAAGATCATGGGCGCGGTCCGCGTCGAGGCCGCGAAGCGCGCCGGCCACTTCGAGGAGGGCGTCTTCCGCTTCTGCTGGATCGTCGACTTCCCGATGTACGAGAAGGACGAGGAGACCGGGAAGATCGACTTCTCGCACAACCCGTTCTCGATGCCGCAGGGCGGCCTGGAGGCCCTGGAGACCCAGGACCCGCTGGACATCCTGGGCTGGCAGTACGACATCGTCTGCAACGGCGTCGAGCTCTCCTCCGGCGCGATCCGGAACCACGAGCCCGACATCATGCTCAAGGCCTTCGAGATCGCGGGCTACGACCGCGAGACCGTCGAGGAGCAGTTCGCCGGCATGCTGCGCGCGTTCCGCTTCGGCGCCCCGCCGCACGGCGGGATCGCCCCCGGCGTCGACCGCATCGTCATGCTGCTCGCGGAGGAGCCGAACATCCGCGAGACGATCGCGTTCCCGCTCAACGGCAACGCGCAGGATCTGATGATGGGTGCGCCGACGGAGCTGGACGAGACGCGACTGCGGGAGCTGCACCTGTCGGTGCGGAAGCCGCAGCCGAAGTAGTGGGCGACCGGCGGTAGCCGATGGCGCGGGGCTCGGAACCGGGGTCGGTTTCGAGCCCTTTCACTTGCTCACAGGATTCACAGCGCATTCTCATGTTCATGCCACGTCGGTCACCTCTACCTTCCGGGCCATGACGGATTCCCAAGTACCGGAAGACAGAGGACAGTTGGCCCGCCGTACGGTCCTGGTGGCAGGCGGTGCGGCCGTGACGGCCGTGGGCGTCGCCGGAGCACTCTCGGCCAGCGCGTCGGCGGAGGAGAGGGCTCCGGCGGGGGCGACCGCGACGCCGGAGGCCTGCTACACGCTCACCTCGGAGCTGGTCGAGGGCCCGTACTACATCGACGCCGACAAGATCCGCCGTGATGTGACGGAGGACCAGGAGGGCATCCCGCTCACCCTGGCCCTGAAGGTGATCGACGCCGACACGTGCAGACCGCTGCGCAACGCGGCCGTGGACATCTGGCACTGCAACGCGACGGGCGTCTACTCCGGCTACGAGGCGGGCGGAGGCGGCGGCCCGGCCCCCACGGGCGCGCCGCCGTCGGGCACCCCGACCGACACTCCGACCGGCACCCCGACGGGTGGCCCGCCGCCCGGTGGCGGCGGAGGCCACCAGGAACCGACCGACGACGACCGCTTCCTGCGCGGCACCTGGCACACCGACCGGCACGGCCAGGTCACCTTCAAGACGGTGTTCCCCGGTTGGTACCAGGGCCGCTGCGTCCACATCCACGTCAAGGTCCACGTCGACGGCGAGTGGACGGACGTGGGCTACGAGGGCGGCCACACCTGCCACACGGGCCAGCTCTTCTTCGACGAGAAGTCGGTCCTGGCGACGGCGGTCCTGGAGCCGTACGTCTCCAACACGGCGACCCGCACGACGCTCACCGAGGACGGGATCTACCCGCAGAACGGCCACGAGGGCGGCCTGCTCTACCTCAGGTACGACAGGCGGCGCATCGCCCGGGGCGTCCACGCGCGTCTGACGCTGGCGGTGGACCCGGACGAGACGAACGACGGGGAGGGCGGCGGAGGGGGTCCGGCCCCGTCGGCTTCGGCGTCCGCCTCACCGTCGCCGACGACAGGCTGACGACTGGATTACGACAACACCGGCCCCGTACGCCCCACACGCCCCCCCGCCATGGAAACCTCGCAGCGGACACACAGGAATATCGATGTGCCCGCACAGAGGCAGGGCGTGTCATGGACGTACGAGGCCGGAACCGCCCGGCCCGTGGACCGTGAAGGCCGGGAGGAAGCGATGGGATACGTCGTACTCGCACTGCTGTTGACAGCCGGGGCGGCGTTCGCCGTCGTCGCGCAGCGCCGCTCGCACCGGCCGCGGGCCCTGTCCGACCTGGACGCGGAGGTCGAGGCCAGCGGCTGGGTACTGCGGCTCGGCGCGAGCCTGTCCGTCCCGGAGGCGAGGCTCTGGGCGGGCGCGGGCGAAACGGCGACGCGCGCGCTGACGGCCGCAGCGGAATGCCACCGGGCGGCCGGCGCCCAACTGGCCGCGGCCCACACGGCGGACGAATACGCTCGGGCGACACAGGTGGCCAAGGAAGGGCTCGCCCATATCGCCACGGCGCGTGCGGCACTGGGAGCGGTCGTAGCGGCGTGAGAGGGCCCGGTCAGCTACGGCGCCGCCACCAGCGGCGTCCACGGGGCGGGACGGCGGCGGTGGGCGCCGGGGTCTCGGAATCGAGCGCGTCCAGGGCCCGGCGTACGGCGTCGAACGTGGCCACGGGGTGGTGGCCGAAGTCGCGGCCGTCGGGCGGCAGCGCGACTCCCACGCAGACCAGTTTGAAGTTGTCGCCGCCGAGGGGGACGAACATGAACACCGGGGCGCCCACGCACCCTTGGGGAAGTCTGCCGCCCCAGCGGATGGTTCCGTCGCCCGCGCGGGCGACCTTGCCGACCACCACGGCCTGATCCCGGGCACCGTCGTCCGGATCGACGTCATGACCGAGGACGTACGCTACGACGGGTTCGGCGCCGATCCGCGCGATGTCCTCGTCCTTGGCGGCGATGCCGTCGGTTATCTCGTCGGTGTTCCAGCGCCAGCCCTTGCGGTCGGCGTACGTGTGCAGATCGGCCGAGGGCATCATCGCGACGCCCAGGTCGCCCGAGTCGCCCAGGTGGGTCCAGCCCTCGGCGAAGTCGGGGATGAGCAGTTTCTCGGCGCTCGGCGCCGGGTCGCACAGCGACGGCCGTATGGTCACCTCGGCGATGTCGACCCCACGGGTGCACTCCCCGGCCGTCACGAGGTACTGCCGGACCACGTCACCGTCCGGTGTGCTCTCCACGAGTTCGTTGAACCAGAAGAGCGTCGAGTGACTGCCCTCCCGTCCGGTGGCCTCCTGGAAGGGCAGCGTCGCGCCACCGACACGTTCGACGATGGCGCCGGCGACGGTTTCGTGAAGGCTGGGGAGTTCGGGCACGGGGTGGAGCCTATGCGCCGACCGGGGTCGATCAGACCTGGTCGGCACTGTCCTCGACGGTGGTGCCCGGATCGAACGACAGGAGTCCACGGACCATCGCTTCCAGTATGGCGGGCGCTCTGCGGTCCTCGCTATGAACGATCGCCGAGAGCACGGACAGTGCCGGCTGCTGGGTCATGAGTCCGTCTTGCGGACTGGGGTTGCCGACCGGCGTGTGGCACGGGGGCAACTCGACGAGCTCCTGGGGCAGTCGGAGCGACCCGGGGTCACCGTGCGCGTGATCCCGTTCGACGTCGACGGGTTCGCGGGTGCCAGTGCCGCCCTGCTGTATGCGGGTGGGCGCGTAGCCGCGCTGGACACCGTGCAGAAGGACACTCCGTCTGGAGCGGCGTTCGTGGACGCGGCCGCGCAACTTCAGGCGATGCGAACGCTCTTCCGTAAAGTGGAGTCGGCATCGCTTGAGCCCGCCCCGTCGAGGGATTTCCTCCATCGCCTCGCCAAGGAGTTGTAGCCGTGATCGAGTGGCAGAAGTCGACCTTCTCAAGCGGCTCGGACGGTTCCTCGTGCGTGGAACTTGCCTATGGTGAAGGTGAGTTGCTGCTCAGGGAGAGCGACGACCCCGCCCGAATACTTCCCGTCGCTCCCAGCGGGCTCGCCGCCCTCCTCCGTCGCCTGCACGGGCGGGGCGGCACACCCCTCTTTACAAAGCGTGACACTCTCGCGCAAAGCGACACACTTTTTCAGGTACCCCCTGGGATGGGCACCCCCCCGTCCCGAAATTCTCCACAACCGCGGCAACCTTCCTGATCCCCACGGCCACTGAGGAGTCGTAACCCCTCGCCGCACCAAAGGACTCCCCCGTGGCCACGACTTCTCCCTCGCACCGCCGCTCGCTCCGCAAGCGCCGTACCGTCGTCGTCACCGCTGCCGCAGCCGCCGCAGGTATCGGTGCCGGGTTCCTCGTGCTGAGCGCGAACGCCGCCAGTACCAGCGTCGACCTGTACCACCAGACCCTCGCGGCCAAGGACGGGTGGGCCTCGTCCGGGACCGGTACCACCGGTGGCGCGAAGGCCGATGCCGCGCACACCTTCACCGTGAGCACCCGCGCGCAGCTCGTGAAGGCGCTGGGGTCGGTCAGTGACACCACGCCCCGGATCGTCAAGATCAAGGGCACGATCGACGCCAACACCGACGACTCCGGCAAGAAGCTGACCTGCGCGGATTACTCCTCCGGGACCGGGTACTCGCTGTCCGCCTACCTCAAGGCCTTCGACCCCTCCACCTACGGCCGCTCGAAGCTGCCCTCCGGCACGCAGGAGAAGGCGCGGGCCGCCGCCCAGGCCAAGCAGGCGAAGAACGTCATCTTCCGGGTGCCCGCCAATACGAGCGTCGTGGGCGTGCCCAGTACCAACGCCGGGATCACCGGCGGGATGTTGCAGATCCAGGGCGTGAACAACGTCATCGTGCGGAACCTGACCTTCGCCGCCACCCAGGACTGCTTCCCGCAGTGGGACCCGACGGACGGGGACAGCGGGAACTGGAACTCGCAGTACGACGCCGTGACGCTGCGCGGTGCCACGCATGTCTGGGCGGACCACAACACGTTCACCGACGCGCCGGGGCTCGACACCACCGACCCGACGTACTACGGGCGCCAGTACCAGATCCACGACGGCGACCTCGACATCACCAAGGGCTCGGACCTGGTGACCGTCGAGCGCAACCAGTTCACCAACCACGACAAGACGATGCTGATCGGCAGCAGCGACACCGACAGCGTCGGCAAGCTGCGCGTCTCCATCCACCACAACGTGTGGAAGGGCATCGTGCAGCGGGCGCCGCTGGCCCGGATCGGGCAGATCCACATCTACAACAACTACTACGACACCACGACCCTCAACGGGTACGTCCTCCAGTACAGCGTGAACTCGCGCGCCAAGGCCCAGGTCGTGGCAGAGGACAACTACTGGAAGATCCCCGCCAGTCAGAAGGTCGGCAAGCTGTTCAGCGGTGACGGCACCGGGTCCATCGCCGGTGGCGGCAACCTCGTCAACGGAACGGCCACCGATCTCGTCGCCGCCTACAACGCCGTCAACTCCAAGAAGCTGAAGACCACCGTGAACTGGACGCCGACCCTCACGGCCGGCCTGGAGACC
Organism: Streptomyces sp. NPDC001100; assembly: GCF_053598575.1. Taxonomy (NCBI): domain Bacteria; kingdom Bacillati; phylum Actinomycetota; class Actinomycetes; order Kitasatosporales; family Streptomycetaceae; genus Streptomyces; species Streptomyces sp. NPDC001100. Next base: position 17,706 of record NZ_JBSFKO010000034.1, on the reverse strand, counting down.
TCCGCCAAGAACCTCCCGACGGAGCTCGCCACCACGACCGGGGCCGGGGTACTCAAGTAGCCTGCGGTGAACGGCCGTTGCCTCAGATCAGCCAGAGGAGCCCGTTCCCTCCCAGGGTCGTGCCGCTCTGCTGGGTGAGGCCGACCGAGGGCGCCGTGAAGAGACGGCTGCCCTGGGCCACGGGGCCCGAGACGCCGCCGGGAAAGACCCAGACGGCGCCGGTGCTGTTGTTCTCCTGCGCCGCGCTCACGAACAGTTCCGGCTTGCCGTCCTTGTTGACGTCGCCGACCGAGACCGTCGTACCGAAGAAGTCGTCGGTCTCGGAGGCGCCGGGGACGCCCGCGGTGTCCTGGGTGAACGCATAGGCGCCGGTGCCGAGCGCACCCGTGCGGCGGCCCGGGATCACGGTCACCGCGCCGGCCCGCTTCTTGCCCGCGACGCCTTCGTAGGGGGCGCCCACCACGATGTCGGCGAGCCCGTCCCGGTTCAGGTCTGCCACGGTCAGGGCACCGCCGAACGCGTCGCCCTTCTCGCTGGTGTCGGGCACCCCGGCGGTGTTCTGGGTCAGCTGGAGCGGCTTGGCGTCGGTCGCGATGCCGGTCGCCGAGCCGTAGTAGACCAGCACCCGACCGCCCAACGCGCCGTCCACGCCGGCGACTTCGGGCTCCCAGGGATCGCCGACCACGAGGTCGGCGTATCCGTCGCCGTTGATGTCGCCCGCTGCGTCGATGAGTCCGTTGCCCTGCTTCGGATTCATGAAGGTGGTGGCCGGGTCGACGTAGACCTCGCCACCGCTCAGATCGCTGAGGCCCTGGGTGGTGACGGCCAGGTCGAGCACGGCGTTGCCGTCGAAGTCGCCGAGCGCGACGCTCGCCGGGGAGGCGGTGACGTCTTCGCGTGCGATCGAACCGAAGGTGCCGGTGCGGCTGAACGGTCCCTTGAAGACCAGGGAGCCCTCCGATCCGGCGACCGCGACCTGCGTCCTGCTGCCCGCGCCGATGCTCAGGGCGGACAGGTCGATGCCGAACCGCTCCAGGTAGTCCGACGGCGCCGGCAGGTCGGTGGCCGTCGTCAGCCCGTTCTTGCCGCCCCACAACACGGTGACCAGACCGGCGTCCTTGCCGCGGGCGGTGTCCTCGTACGGAGTGGAGACCACCAGGTCCGCGTAGCCGTCCCGGTTGAGGTCGGCCGTCGCGGTGACGGAGCCGAACCCGTCGTACGCCTCTGCCGTGCCCGGTACCCCGGCGGTGTTCTGGGTGATCGTCTTGCGGTGAGCCGCCGAGAGGCCCGACGAGGACCCGTACAGGACGACGACCGCGCCCGCCGCCTCCTTGCCGGCCACGTTCGCGCCCGGCGCGGGCAGGACGGCGTCGCGGTATCCGTCGCCGTTGAAGTCGCCGGGGACCGCTCCGTGCACGGCGAGTGCGGGCGCGGCGGGCAGCAGTGTCCCGCCGACCAGGGCCGCGGCGACGACTGCCGCGGCTCTCCATCTCCCGCCGTACGCCTTCGAGTTGCTCATGCGAGTCCCCTCCCACCCCAGGCGCACCCCCTGTGCGCCGACACCAGGCGTGCAGTGTAAAGCCCCTGGCTGCAAGGGAGTTGGGGGTGGGGACTCAGCTGTCGTACGTGCCGTCCCAAGGCGGCCCGAAGGCGTGCCGGTCCGGATACAGCTCGGCCCAGCTGCCGTCCTCGTCCTCCTCGATCAGCAGGCCGAACAGGACGCCGTCCACGGTGCGTTGGAAGGGCCGGACCGCGATGTCGGTGTAGCTGCGGCGGGGGAGGGCGCGCAGCAGTTTCGCCAGGTGGATACGGGCCTGGGAGAGGACCGAGTCGTCGCCGTGCGGGGCGCGCTGCTGCTCGGCCCAGGTGCCGGCGCACCAGATCTCCGAGTCGCGGTAGCGGCCCGCGGCGTCGAAGGTGTGGAGCACCGTGTAGAGACGTTTCTGCTCTTCCCAGCCGTCGCCGGGACGGAAACCCTGGGGGAACGCGTAGGTGACCGACGCCAGGAACTGACCGTCCGCGTAGCGGCCGACGGCCCCGCTGCGCTGGTTCGGGTCGTAGGCGATCGGGATGACCTCGGGGACTGCCATGGCGGCACCTTACGGGTTGGCGCGAACACGTCTGCGTCGGGGTCCGTCACCGAGCCCGCATGACCTCGCTGAGTTGACCCGGGGTCAATGGTGGCACCGCGATGGGATGCGCCGCACCAGTCCGCAGGCCGTCGAGAAAGAAGGCCAGGCAGCGGCGCCAGGCGTCGGGTGCCGTCGTCATCGACTCGCGGATCACCTGGGACATCGCCCAGATCAGGGTGACCAGGTCCTCCGGCTCGAAATCTGGGCGCAACTGCCCGCTGTCCCGGGCCCGTTCGATGATCTGCTCCGCGCGCCGGAAGCCGCGGTGACAGGCCCGCTCGACCTCCCCCGCCGCCGGGAACCGCTGCGCCAGCGCGTCGTTCAGGCCATGGTCCTCGGCCTGTAGTGCGAACAGCCCCTCGATGTACCCGACGAACCCGTCCCAGGGGTCCGGGGCCGCCAGTGCCGACTCCACGACCCGCTCCAGCGCGGCCAGCCGCTCCGGGAAGATCGCGTCCCAGAACGCCTCCCGGGTCGGGAAGTGGTTGTACAGCGTGCCGATGCTGACCCCGGCCCGCCGGGCGATCTCCTCCAGCGACGCGTCCAGACCGCGCTCGCCGAACACCTCGGTGGCGGCGGCGAGCAGTTTCGCCCGGTTGCGCGCTGCGTCGGCCCGCAGGGGCTTGGGGGCGGGGGCGGGCTTGTGCATGACGCCATCATACGGAACTTGAGGTGAGCCTCAGGTTCCGTGTTACGGTCGGAGCCGTAAGTTGAGGTGTGCCTCAGGTTGGTCGTGTCCGTGAACTCGTCCGGAAGGGCTCCGCCATGTCCTCATCGGAACAGTCCAAGGTCGCCGTCGTCCTCGGGGTCGGCCCCGGGCTCGGCATGTCCGTCGCCCACCGCTTCGGCCGCGAGGGGTACGCCGTGGTGCTCGTGTCCCGCAGCGACGTCCGGCACGCCGGCCATGTCGCGTCCCTCGCCGCGGCGGGCGTCGAGGCCGCGTCCTACGTCGCCGACATGCGCGACACCAAGCAGCTCGGCTCGGTCCTCGACACCGTCGTCGAGCGCTACGGCCGTATCGACCTCGTCTACTACGGACCGGGCGCCCTCGACCTCGACGCGAGCCGCCCCAAGTCGATCACCGAGGCCGACTCCGCCGACGTCCAGGGGGCGATGAGCTGGATGTATCCGGCCGTCGACGTGGTCGGCAGGGTGCTGCCCGGGATGGTCGAACGGGGCGCCGGCGCCTTCGTGTTCGCGGGCGGGCTCAGTGCCGTGGTGCCGATGCCCGCGCTCGGCGCGCTCGCCGTCTCGGCCGCCGCCCTGCGCAACTACGCCCTGACCCTCAACGCTGCGCTCGCCGACACGGGGGTCTACGCCGGGAACCTGGTCATCGGCGGACTCATCGAGCGCGGTGACATCCACCAGCTGGTCACGTCAAACCCCGAGCAGTTCGGGAACGTCGGCGACCGCACTCTCGACCCGGACGAAATCGCCGACGGCGCCTGGGAGTTGGTGGCCGGCCGGGACCGGGCCGAGGGCACGTTCAGTGTGTTCGGTTAGGTGTCCGTACGGTCCTCAAGGCGCGGGAAGAGGACCGCGCCCTTCGTCACCGGGGAGCCGGGTGGAAGCGCGCGCCAGGTGGAGGCGTCCTGGATCCGCTGGTCACTCAGTGGACCCAAGGAGGTCGACGCGCCCAGGGAGTCCCACAGCCGCTGCGACGTCTCCGGCATGACCGGTTCGAGGAGGATCGCGATCGCGCGGAGGGAGTCGGCCGCCGTGTAGAGGATCGTCGCCAGGCGGTCGCGGGCCTCGGGGGAGTCGGACTTGGCGACCTTCCAGGGCTCCTGGTCGGTCAGATAACCGTTGACCTGCCGGACGAGGTCGAGGACGGCCAGGATGCCGCCCTGGAAGTCGAGTTGGTCGCCGATACGGCGGTCCGCCTCCGAAGTCGCCGTCAGCAGAGCCGACTTGAGTGAGCGCTCGGCCTCGGTCTCCTCCCCCGGCGTGGGCAGCGCACCGTCGAAGTAGCGCGCCGTCATCGCGGTCACCCGGGACGCCAGGTTGCCGTAGCCGTTGGCGAGTTCGCTGGTGTAGCGGGCGGTGAAGTCCTCCCAGGAGAAGGAGCCGTCCTGGCCGAAGGCGATCGCGCGCAGGAAGTACCAGCGGTAGGCGTCCACGCCGAAGTGCGCGGTCAGGGTCTGGGGGCTGATGCCGGTCAGGTTCGACTTGGACATCTTCTCGCCGCCGACCATCAGCCAGCCGTTGGCGGCGATCCGGCCCGGCAGCGGCAGGCCGTTGGCCATGAGCATCGCGGGCCAGATCACGGCGTGGAAGCGGAGGATGTCCTTGCCGACGAGATGGACGTCGGCGGGGAAGGTGGCCCCGAACTTCGCCGGGTTCTCGTTGTAGCCCACGGCGGTCGCGTAGTTGAGGAGCGCGTCGACCCAGACGTAGATCACGTGCGAGGGGTCCCAGGGGACCTTGACGCCCCAGTCGAACGTCGAGCGGGAGATCGACAGGTCCTGGAGGCCCTGGCGGACGAAGTTCACGACCTCGTTGCGGGCCGAGGCGGGCTGGATGAAGTCCGGGTGGGCTTCGTAGTGGGCGAGGAGACGGTCGCCGTACTCGCTCAGCTTGAAGAAGTAGTTCTCCTCCTTGAGGAGTTCCACCGGGCGGCGGTGGATGGCACACAACAGCGTGCCGTCCTCCGCCTCGATCAGCTCGCCCGGGAGCTTGTACTCCTCGCAGTAGACGCAGTACGGGCCCTCGTAACCGCCCTTGTAGATCTCGCCCTTGTCGTGCAGGTCCTGCACGAACTCCTGGACCCGGTCCGTGTGCCGGCGCTCCGTGGTGCGGATGAAGTCGTCGTTGGAGATGGCGAGATGGTCCCAGAGCGGCTTCCACGACTCCTCGACCAGACGGTCCGCCCACTCCTGCGGGGGCACGCCGTTCGCCTCCGCCGTGCGCAGGATCTTCTGGCCGTGCTCGTCCGTGCCCGTGAGGAACCAGACGTCCTCCCCGCGCCGGCGGTGCCAGCGGGCGAGGACGTCGGCGGCGACCGTGGTGTAGGCGTGGCCGAGGTGCGGGGCGTCGTTGACGTAGTAGATGGGGGTGGTGACGTAGTAGTACGTCATCGGGTCACCCCTGCTCTCCGCCGAACCGCTCCTTGTACATCTCCAGGTCCTCCTCCGTGAGCTTCGCGAAGAGCACCGGGGGGACGGTGAAGGGGGTGCCGGCGGGGACGGCGGTGAGTGACTTCGCTTCGTCCGAAGACACCCAGGTCGCGGTGTCGTCCTTCAACGTGAACGCCGCTCGCATGGCCGCCGAGGAGGACGGGATGAAGGGTTCCGAGACCACCGCGTAGAGGTGGATCAGGTTCATCGCCGTGCGCAGGGTGAGGGCCGCGGCCTCCGGGTCGGTCTTGATCTCCAGCCAGGGGGCCTTCTCCTCCAGGTAGGAGTTGCCCGCCGACCACAGGGCGCGCAGCGCCGCCGCGGCCTTGCGGAACTGGAGGGCCTCCATCTGGGTCTCGTACTCGGCCAGCAGGCCCGCGATCTCCTCGCCGAGCTTCGCCTCCGCCGGGCCCGCGTCGGTGCCGGCCGGGACCTCGTCGCCGAAGCGCTTCTTCGAGAAGGACAGGACGCGGTTGACGAAGTTGCCGAGGGTGTCCGCCAGGTCCTTGTTCACCGTGGCGGTGAAGTGCTCCCAGGTGAAGGAGGAGTCGTCGGACTCGGGGGCGTTGGCGATCAGGAAGTACCGCCAGTAGTCGGCCGGGAGGATGCTGAGCGCCTGGTCGGTGAAGACGCCCCGCTTCTGGGACGTGGAGAACTTCCCGCCGTAGTACGTCAGCCAGTTGAAGGCCTTGACGTAGTCGACCTTCTTCCACGGCTCGCGGATGCCGAGCTCGGTGGCCGGGAACATCACCGTGTGGAACGGGACGTTGTCCTTGGCCATGAACTCCGTGTAGCGGACGGGGTTCTCACCGGCGTCGGACTCGTACCACCACGACTTCCAGTCCCGGTTCTCCGGGTCCTGGTCCGACCACTCCTTCGTCGCGCCGATGTACTCGATCGGGGCGTCGAACCAGACGTAGAAGACCTTGCCCTCCGCCGCCAGCTCCGGCCAGGTGTCGGCCGGGACCGGGACGCCCCAGTCCAGGTCGCGGGTGATCGCGCGGTCGTGCAGGCCCTCGGTGAGCCACTTGCGGGCGATGGAGGAGGCGAGCTGCGGCCACTCCTCCTCGTGCGCCGCGACCCACTCCTCGACCTCGTGCTGGAGCTTCGACTGGAGGAGGAAGAGGTGCTTGGTCTCCCTCACCTCCAGGTCGGTGGAGCCCGAGATCGCCGAGCGCGGGTTGATCAGGTCGGTCGGGTCCAGGACGCGGGTGCAGTTCTCGCACTGGTCGCCGCGGGCCTTGTCGTAGCCGCAGTGGGGGCAGGTGCCCTCGACATAGCGGTCCGGGAGGAAACGGCCGTCGGTGGGCGAGTAGACCTGGCGGATCGCGCGCTCTTCGATGAAGCCGTTCTCGTTCAGGCGGCGGGCGAAGTGCTGGGTGATCTCGCGGTTCTGCGGGGAGGAGCTGCGGCCGAAGTAGTCGAAGGCCAGCGCGAAGCCGTCGTAGACCGCCTTCTGCGCGTCGTGCGCCTGGGCGCAGAACTCGGCGACCGGGAGGCCCTGCTCCTTCGCGGCCAGTTCCGCCGGGGTGCCGTGTTCGTCCGTCGCGCAGATGTAGAGGACGTCGTGGCCGCGCTGGCGGAGGTAACGGGAGTAGACGTCCGCCGGGAGCATGGACCCCACCATGTTGCCCAGGTGCTTGATCCCGTTGATGTACGGAAGGGCGCTGGTGATGAGGTGTCGAGCCATCGGGGGGCTGCTCCCAGGTCGGTGTGTTGCTGTTGTTGCGAACCTTGAAATCGTAGCCGACACGGGTGTGCCGCCCGCCTCCCGTTTTACGGGGTGGGAAGCGGGCGGCACGGGGGTTCTGCCGGGCGGTGGTGCTACGGGCGCCAGTCGATCAGTACGCCGTCGTAGAGCTCCGCGTCCGTGAGCTCCAGAGGGGTCGGGCCCGCGTGGAAGAAGGCCGTGTTGTCGGTCTTCAGCTTGCGGAGGTAGTCGAAGGCCTTGTTGTCGTGGTCGCCGAACGCGACGAACGAGAAGAAGATCGAGGCGTGCGACTTCGCGGCGTCCGTGAGGGACTGGGTCGCCGGGGTCTTCGCGTCCGGGGCGCCGTCCGTCTGGAAGATGACCAGGGCGGGGGTGCCGGGGGTGGCGTTCGCGTCGTAGTGCGCGAGTACGGCTTCTACGGCGGCGTGGTAGCTGGTGCGGCCCATGCGGCCGAGGCCGGCGTGGGCCTCGTCGATCGCGTTCTCGGGGGAGGCGGAGGTCAGGTCTGTGGTGCCGTCCACTTCGGTGGAGAAGAAGACGACGTGGACGGTGGGGGTGGGGTCCGGGTCCAGGTGGGTCGCGAGGGCGAGGGTCTGGTCGGCGAGGGCCTGGGCGGAACCGTCCTTGTAGTACGGGCGCATGCTCGCGGAGCGGTCGAGGACGAGGTACGTCTTCGCTCGGGTACCGGTGAGGGTGGCCTTGGCGAGGGCTGCGGCGGCGGAGTCTGCGCCCACGGCCTCGGCTACGCCGTCGGCCTCGATCGTTTCCCCACCCGCACCGCCCGTGACGGATTCGTCGTCGGGTGCGGGTGGCCCCTGTGGGGCGGACCCGCCGTCGGCGGCTGCGGCGACGAGCGCGGGGGCGGGTTCGGCGACCGGTTCGGGGGCCGTTTCGGCCGCGGGTTCGGGGGCGGTTTCCGCGGCGGGCTCCGGTTGGGGCTCCGCCTCCGGCGCGGCTTCCTCGGCGACCGGCTCAGTTGTGGGGGTGGCTTCGGCCTTCGCCGCCTCCGCCTCAGGTTCCGCTTCCGCGACAGGCTCGACGACCGGCTCGGGCTCCGGTTCCTGGGCGACCTCGGCGACGGGCTCGGCCTCGGGGGCGGCCGCTTCCGCGACGGGCTCGGCCTCAGACTCGGCGACGGGCTCCGCCGTCACCTCGGCCGCAGCACCGGTTTCCTCCACCGTCGGCTCGACGACCGGCTCGGTGTCCACGACGGACTCGGCTTCCGGCTCGGGCTCGGCTTCCGCGACGGTCGTCGACTCGGGCTCCGCCGTCACCTCGGCCGCAGCCTCGGCTTCTTCCACCACCGGCTTCGCCTCGACCGCAGGCGCAGCCTCCGCGACCGGCTCGGTCACCGTCTCCGTGGCCGGCTCGGCAACAGCCGTAGCGTCGACCGTCGGCGCAACATCAACCTCAGCCGCGACCGTCGGCTCGGCCTCGGCCACCGCCTCAGTCGTCGCCGTACTCCCCGCGCTCCCCGTACCCTCCGTCCCTTCCGTCGACGTCGCCGGCTTCGGGACCGTCACGTTGTCGAAGGCCAGGGCCACGAGTTCGTGTTCGTCGTCCTCCAGGGTGGAGGACGGGCGGGGTTCCGGGACCTGGGCGACTGCCGTGGGGGCCGGGGTGGTGAGGTCGGGTTCTGTGGACGGGGACGGGACCTTGGCGTCCGGTTCCCGGGGGGTCTGCTGTTCCTGCGAAGGAGTGCGTTCCGCGCTCTCTGCTTCCGCGGCACGCTCCTTGCGTGACCTGCCGAACGCATTCCGCAGGAGAGTGAGAATGCCCATGTGCGCAACCCTTCGCGTGAGTTGGAGCCGTCAATCCCTGGCCAGGACGGACACGTAAGGTTAGCGGCCCCGGATGGCGATCTTAGGCAGGGTCGACGCGCGGAAGACACGTCCTGTCAACACCGCCTGTTTCAGCCACCACTTCGCTCACCCGTTCACCTGCCGGTTCACCGGACGGCGGGCCGTGTCAGTGGCTCCCCCTACCGTGCCTTCCATGACTCACGTGACGCACCGCACGTACCGCACGCACTGGATACACGGCCCGCTCGCGAGCCATGAGGAGGTCAACGTCGTCTTCTTCCGGGGTATGTCGTTGGACGCGTTCACGCGAGGGCTTCTCTCCATACGGCGCATCCCGCTCGCCTACGCGAAGGGCGCCGAAGGCGAATGGGGGCTGGTCATGCATGACATGTTCGGCTGGGACGAGGACGACTACGACCGCCCCGACTACCGGCCGTTGTGCCGGGACGGCGGTGAACTCGCCGTCTTCACCACGGAACCCTGCGTCGGCAAGGCGCATGGCCCCGACTTCGACTACTACCGTGCCGGGCGCTACGTCTGCGGGATCAGCTTCGAGAACCCGTTCGGCGGCGTCGGGGACCAGCCCGATCTGCTGGCGCCCGCTCTCACCGCGGCGCGGCTGATCGGACCGCACGCGGAACTCGACCCGTACGACAACGAGGAACGGACCGTCCAGGCGATCTCGGGCTTCTTCTCCCTGCCCGATCCCGACTTCTCCCTGACCTGACCTGACCAGACCAGCCCTGACCCGACCTGACCCGACCGACCCCGAACTCGGCGCAGCCCTCAGTGCGGCGAAGCGATAGCCCGCGCCGCAGCGACCTCCTGCCGCAGCGGCTCCAGCACACTGCCCGCCGGCCCCGTCAGATCCGTACGGACCTCCACCAGCACCTCCGACTCGCGTACGCCCTGCGACAACTCCCGGAGCTGGAGCGCCACTTGGGTGACCTCGGCGGGGGACGGGGGCGGCGCCCCGTGTTTCACCCGCACCCTCGCCGCCGTCGTCGCGTCGACGATCCGTTCCACGGCGACGACGAGGGGGAGCCAGCCGGCAGCGAGGCGGCCGGTGGGCGGGGGTTCGGTGAGGGCGCGTTGGAACTCGGTGCGGATGACGGACAGGTCGCGGTAGAGACGGCGGCGCATCCGGGCACGGGCGGCCGGATCGACCTCGGGATCGGGTTGCGTACCGAACGCCGACTCCACATATTCCGCCGTGTCCGCCACCGCCTTCGCCAACCGGTCCCCCACCCGCGTGTGCCAGCTCTCCGGCCAGAGGAGGTAGCCCGCGATCAGCGCGATCCCGCAGCCGATCAACGAGTCCACCAGGCGGGGAAGCAGCAGTGCCGTGCCCTGGTGGTTCAGGATGTCGGACAGGAGCAGGATCACCGGGGTGATCGCCATCGTCTGGTAGCCGTAGCCCCGGGGGGTGAGGGCGGGGATGAGCGGGGCCAGGAGGAGCAGGACCAGTACGTCCCACCAGCCCCTCGGTACCACCGACAGCACCGCCGCCGCGATCACCAGCCCGGCCACCGTGCCGAGCGCGCGCAGCAGCGCCCGGGAGAAGACCGAGCCGAAGTCGGGCTTCAGGACGAAGGTGATCGTCAGGGCGATCCAGTACGAGCGCGGGACCGGGACCGTGGACACCAGGACCTGCGCGAGGCCGATGCAGAGGGCCAGGCGCAGGCCGTAGCGCCAGGAGCCGGAGGAGAGCAGCACGTTGCGGGCCGCTCGCGCCGCCCTGATGCGGAGGGCCGCCGGGCGGCCCAGGCGGTCGTCGATGCCCCGGGGGTCGACGTCGGGCGCGGTGACGACCTCGGCGGCGTGGCGCAGGGCGTGGTCGACCGCGCGGGTCGTCTCGTTGGTGGGTGCGGGGAGGTCGAGCCCTATGGGGCCGGTGTAGCCCGTCTCGACGGCGTGCGCGAGATTGCGGACCGCGTCGCGGATCCCCGGGGGGAGGGAGCGGCCCGACTGGTGGACCGCGGGGGCCGCTTCGACCACCGGTGTGATCGCGTTCAACTGGGCCAGCAGGCGGGTGAGTTCGGGGTTGCGGCCGTGGTGGCGGGCGCGCCGGGCGAGGACGAGGTCGTAGGACTGGTTGAGGGACTGGGTGACGGCCTGGCGGGCCGCGTCGTAGCCCGCCGTCGGGTCGTCGCCGCAGGTGCTGAGGAGGTCGGCGACGGTGCGGTAGGTGTTCGCGACCGCCGTGCGTTCGGGGACGCCGGAGCGCAACGGCCAGGCGAGGAGGGCCAGGAGGAGGACGAGGAGGCCGCCGCCGGACATCAGGACGGGGGCCAGCCACCACGCGCCGGGGAGCGGAAGTCCCGCGCCGATCACCGAGTTGAGGAGCAGGAGCAGGCCCGATACGGAGGCCACCGCGCCGATCGTCGAGATCATTCCGGACGCGAGCGCGATCAGCGTCAGGGCGGTGACCGCGTACCAGCCGTGGCCGTAGACCGCCGCGCCGAGCGTGACGCCGATCGCGCCGAAGAGCTGGGGGATCGCGATGTTGAGGATGCGCATGCGGTAGGCGTCGGCGGTGTCGCCGATGACTCCGGAGAGGGCGCCCATGGAGGCGAGGGCGCCGTAGGCGGTGTGTCCGGTGGCGAGGCCGAGGGCGAGGGGGAGGGACATGGCGATGGCGGCGCGGGCGATCGCCGGGCGGTTGAGGGGGGCCTGCTGGGGTTGGAGGTTCCTCACCAGCCAGTCGGGGGGTGTGAGGCCGATGGGGAACTCGCGGGACATGCGCCCATTATGGGCAGCCCCCGCGTTATCCGTGCTGGTGGAGCGCGATGTCGACCAGCAGGGCGCGGTGGTCGGTGTCGGCGAGGTCGAGGAAGCGGGCGCTGTTCGCGGAGAAGTCCGGGGAGAGGAGGACGTGGTCGATCTGGGTGCCGAAGGCGGGGAGCAGGCGCTCGGGCCAGCTGGGTGTGCGGGGGTGTCCGGCGAGGCGGGCCGCGTCGCGCAGGCCGGTGTCGAGGATACGGCGGAACACGGCATGGTCCTGGGAGGAGTTGAAGTCTCCGGCGAGGACGGTGGGGGTGGTCGGGTCGGCTGCGGCGAAGGTGCGGAGCCTGCCGAGTTCGCGGCGCCACAGGCCGAGCTGGTTCGGCAACGGGGGCATGGGGTGGGCGAGTTGGAGGCGGACGGCGTGGCCGTCGACGTCCGCGACCGCGCCGGGCATGCCCATCGTGCCGGTGACGCCCTGCGTGCCCTTGAGGGGGAAGCGGCTGAGGATCACCGAGCCGTGCGAGCCGGCCGCCACCACGGCCTGCCGGTAGGGGAGTTCGGTGCCGAAGTCGCGCCGCAGGGTGGTCTGGCAGGTGTACTCGCACTCCTCCACGAAGACCACGTCCGGCCGCTCCCGCCGGATCACCGGCACCAGGGAGCCGGTCCCCCGACCGAACTCCACGTTCGAGGTCAGCACCCGGAACTCGGCGATCGCGGGTCCGCCCGGCTCACCGCTCTTCCCGTACGGCTCGATGAACCAGGCCAGCAGTCCGAGCAGCACGACTCCCCACACCAGTCCGAGCCGCCAACGGGAGAGGAGGGAGAGGAGGAGCCCGAGGCCGGTGGGGGCGAGCAACCACGGAAAGAAGGCGAGGAGTTGGGGGATGGGCGTGATCGCGTCGGTGTCGGCCGTACGGCAGCCGACGACCGCGCTCACGGCGGCGAACAGCAGGCCCGCGCACCAGAACGTGAAGTGACGGCCCCGGTGGTGTTCCGGCACGAAGTCGGCGGCGGTCCACTCGGAGGTCGCGGTGCCCACGTGATGACCTTCCGCCGGAAACGCAGATGCGAGATGCCGGATGCGAGATACCAGTTGCCCGAATTATCCCACGCGTGGCGGGAACTCCACCTGGAATCAGGAATCTCGGCGAACGCCTCCGGGAATCAGGCCTGGGCCCGCGTCGGCTGCTGGGCCCGGTCCGCCGCGGGTGCTCGCCGGCGTCGTACGAACTCCCGTGCCGGACGGACGTATCGGGTGAGCCAGGCCGTCGCGGCGACCGTGAGGCCGAGGCCGAGGAGCAGCCAGGCGACCGTGCGCAGGGTCGACGTGAGGGCGTCGTAGATCGCGCCGCCCGCCGCCTGGGAGACCTCGGCGGGGAGGTCGGCGACGGTGAGCTGGCGGCCGATCGCGAGGGCGAGGCCGAGCAGCGCGCCGCCGAGGGCCGTGCCGAGCGCGGTCGCGGTGATCGCGCGGCGGCGGCGCACGGCGACGGTGATGCCGGTGACCGCGAAGACGGCGGCGGCGACGGGGAGCCAGAAGCCGGCGACCTCAAGCACGTGGAACTCCTCCCGGAGCGGGCCCAGTTCACCGGCCGCAAGGACCGCGACCTCGGTGTGCTGGACGGGGATGCGGTCCGCCAACGGCACGTGCTCGTGGGCGAGCCGGTACTTGACCTGGGCGGTGACGGGGGCGAGGTCGACGGTGACGGCGCCGGTGCGCTCCTCGTCGCGCAGGGCGTGCAGGACGGCGTCGTGGGTGGCCCGGTTGCCCTCGTCCCAGGCCAGCCGGAAGGCCTCGGTCTTGGTGAACGAGCGCACCGCGTCGTGCACGAAGGGGGCCATCGTGCCGCGCATCCCGCCGACCGTGCCGCGCATCCCCTCCACATGGATCCCGCGCATGATGCCCGCGCCGACCGTGTCCGCGACGACGTCCCGTACGGCCGGGTCGGCGGCCAGTGGTGCCATCGCCGTGACGTAGCGGCCGGAGTCGGTCAGCCCGTACGCCGCCCAGGCCGCCAGCGCGCCGAAGGGCGTCAGAAAGCAGGAGAGGGCGACGAGTACGGCCGACAGGGCGCTCCGGAGACGTGGGGGCACCTCCCCAGGACACGCGCGGGGCGTGCGGTGCGCGAGCCGGGTGCCGGCAATTGCCTGCATTCGGGTGCGATGTCAAGCCGAACGGGTGCGCTGACCTCGGAACCCTTGGCGGAACTGGCCGTTCCGCTCTCGGGTGGAGGGTTGACCCGAACGGGTGTTTCCTGGAACCGGGGAGAAGGAGGCCGAACATGCGCACCACTCCGGCCCTGCGGACTCTGGCCGCGGCCCTGCTCACCGGTGGCACACTCGCCGTCGCGGCGGCGGGCACCACGGCGGCGGCAGCACCGACCACGTACGCCGAAGGACATGGCGGTGGTGGCGGTGGCGGCAGTCCGATCTGGGGCACCATCGTCTCCCGCACGGATCTGAACGTGCGGCAGTCACCCACCACCCGTTCGCCCGCCGTCGACACGCTCTCACCGGGCAGTCAGGACCGCGTCCAATGCGTGGTCAGGGGACAGAGCGTCAACGGGAACTCCGACTGGTACTGGCTCGTCGGCGCGCAGGGCTGGGCCAGCGCCGCGTTCGTCGACACCGGCGGCCAGTGGGTGCCGTCCTGCTCGGACCCGTGCCCGGGCTGGAAGGACGGCAGCGACAACGGCAACAACTCGAACTGGAACAACGACCCCAACTGGAGCGACAACTCCAACGCGTGGAGCACCTCGGCCTCCGGATCGTGGAGCGTCTCGGGCTCGTGGAGCTGGAGCGCGTCCGGGTCGTCGAGCGGCGGCGGCATCTGGAACTGGGCGCCGTAGAACTCGTAGCAAGTCGTGGGCCCCGGTACCGAGTCGGTACCGGGGCCCACAGCTGTGCGGGTTCAGCGGATGCGGTTGCCCTCCCCGTCCTCACGCGTGTAGTAGCGGTAGAAGAACACCAGGAACACGCCCGCCGTGGTGGCCAGCCCGATCGCCGCGGACCGCAGCACGCTCTCGCCGGTCTGGCTGTAGAGGAAGCCGATCGCGGCGCCCGCGAAGCCGGACTTCACCAGCGAGTGCAGTTCGCGCTTGAGCAGCGGGGCGAACCGGGCCACCGCCAGGCACAGCACGATGAACACCAGCGCGGTCACGAAGCCGAACAGGATGTTCCAGCCCGTGATGGGACCGCCGCTGCGACGGTTGGCCGCCGCCCAGTAGCCGTAGACGAGCCCGAGGACGACCGGGATCGCGACCTTCGCCACGCGGTGGACGCGGGCGTCGAAGATGTCGGGCAGGCCGCTCGGGCCGGTGAATCCACCAGAGGTCCGGCCGGTCATTCCGCCGGGTGTGGGTGCCGCTTGAGCCATGAGAGCACTCCTCTCTCTCGCCCCCGTCTACCAATGCACACCCCGGGGGAGGCGGTGGCAAGTCGGGGTGCGGGCACGGTTGGCCCATGTTTCGCTGGGGCGCATGAAGCTCGTACTCTTCGGCGCCACCGGCATGGTCGGCAGCCGGATCGCCACCGAGGCCTCGGCCCGCGGCCACCAGGTGCTGGCGGTCAGCCGCTCCGGCCAGTCACCGGTCCCCGGGGTCACCGCGACGGCGGCCGACGCGACGGACGCGGCGAAGGTCGCGGACCTCGCGCGCGGCGCCGACGCGGTCGCCTCCGCGTGCGTACCGCCGAGGGACGGGAGCGACCCGCGCGGCCCGTTCCTCGCCCTCAACGAGGCGCTCGTCGCGGGCGTCCGTGCGGCCGGGGTCGGGCGGCTCCTGGTGGTCGGCGGCGCCGGCGGCCTGGAGGTCGCCCCGGGGCAGGCCCTCAGCGACCAGCCCGGCTTCCCCGAGGCCTACCTCCCCGAAGCCCTCGCCCACCGCGACGCGCTCGCTTACTACCGCACCCTCGACGACCCCGACTGGACCTACGTCTCCCCCGCCGCCGAGATCGCCCCCGGCAAGCGCACCGGCCGCTTCCGCGTCGGCGGCGACGCGTTCATGACCGACGACCAGGGACGCAGCTTCGTCAGCGCCGAGGACTACGCGGTCGCCTTCGTCGACGAACTCGAACAGCACGCCCACCCGCGCACCCGGATGTCGGTCGCGTACTGATGCGCGTACCGAGGCGTGCACCGACGCGCGTGCCGCCGCCGGTCGCGTACTGACGGCCGTGAGCGGTCGCGGTCTCAGACCGGTGCGCCACGGCGGTGCCGGCCGCGGTCCCGGAAGGCCGCGCGACGGCGGCTCCGGGCGCTTCCCGCTCGACCGGCTGCCCCGCCCCGGGCCGCCCGACCCGGTCCGGCGCCAGCAGCTGCTGCGCGTGCGCGGGCGCAGCGTCGCCTGGGTGCCGCCGCTGCTGGTGCTGGTCACCATCCTGCTGGTCGACTGGTACACCGGCGGCGAGTTCCGGACCGTCTCCTGGATCGTGCTCGTGCCCGGTATCGCCGCGGCGATCTGCGGGGTGTGGGGCACGGCCGTGTTCGCGGTGCTGGGCCTGGCCACCTACGTGCTCGCCGACCACGCCTGGCCGCGCCAGTACCAGACCGGCCTTCCCGACTTCATCCTCGTCGGCGTCGGCGGGGTCCTCGCTGTGCTGGCCTGCGCGGTCCGGGTCCGTGGCGAGCGCCGCATGCTGCACATGCGGGACGTCGCCGAGACGACCCGCCGCACCCTGCTGCGCCCGCTGCCGCCCGGCTTCGGCGGTCTCGACCACGCGGCCGTCTACCTCGCCGCGGACGCCGTCGCCCGCGTCGGCGGCGACTTCTACGACATCCAGCCCGGACTGCACGGCACCCGCGCCCTCGTCGGCGACGTCCAGGGCAAGGGGCTCGGCGCGGTGGAGGCGGCGGCCGCGCTGCTCGGCACGTTCCGCGAGGCCGGCTACCACGAGGCCGAGCTCGGCACTGTCGCCGCCCGGCTCGACGTCCGGATGCTGCGCCACGGCCGGCATCTCGCCGCGCTCGGCCGCGAGGACGTCGACCGCTTCGCCACGGCCGTCCTGCTGAGCTTCCCCGCCGGCGACCCCGGCACGGTCGAGGTCGTCAACTTCGGTCACGAACCCCCGCTGGTGGTCGGCCCGTTCGGGGTACGGTCGCTGCCGCCCGGGCACGGACTCCCGCTGGGGCTGGGCGAGTTGGCCGGCCTGGAGGGACCGCCGCCGACCCTCCGCATCACCCTCGCCCCCGGCGAGACCCTCCTCATCGTCACCGACGGGGTCACCGAGGCCCGCGACGGCGCCGGCGTCTTCTACCCACTCAAGGACGACGTCACCGAGGGCGTCCACCTCCACCCCGGCACCGCCGACCCGCACCGCCTGGTCGCCTACGTCCGCGACGGCACCCTGCGCCACTGCGGCGGCCGGCTCGCCGACGACACCACGATCTTCGCGGTACGGCGGTCCTGATATCGCCGGTTCCGACATCACCCTTTGCAGCAGCAGAGGTTGGGCAGAGGTTACGGTGCAGAGGTACGCAAGTGATCGACGGTTCTAGCGGGGGAGGGCACATGCCTGGAACGGTGTTGCTGCTCGCGGCCTCACCGGTGGGCAAGGGACGGCTGGTGGACGCGGCGTCCGTCCTCCCGGTCCTCGCGGCCGTCGCCCCGCCCGTCCTGTCCGGCACGGAGACGGCCAACGTCGTCGAACTCGCCGACCCGTTGGAGCCGCAGGCGGTACTGACCCGTCTCCGTGCCGCCGCGACCGCCCCCGGTCCGCTGACGGTGTTCATCACCGGCCAGCTCCAACTGGACCGCAAACAGCACCTTCCGCACCTGGCCCTGGCCCGCACGACCCCGGCGACGGTCCGCTACACCGCGTTCCCGTGGGCCTGGATCCGAGAGGAACTGCGCCTGCGCGCCCCCGGCACGACCACCCTGCTCCTCGACCTCCACGCCGACGCGGAGACCTGGCAGTGGCTGCGCGCCCACCCGCTCGACTCGGGCCGCACATACGCCGTTTACGGTCGCATCGCACCGCCTCCGCCGCGGCGGGGGGTAGCCGTGCCGACGTACATGAAGGCAGTGGCCACGGTGTTGCGCAGTGGATACCGCCCGCCGCTGGAGCAGTTGCATCAGGAGGCGGTGGGGAGGCTTGGCGCCGAGGGGTATGCGGACGTGCTGCTCGCCTCACCGGGGCTCGTCGGTGCGGGCGCCCCTGGGGGCTCCGCCCCCAGACCCCCGTCGGCCCTGAAGGGGCCTCGTCCTCAAACGCCGGACGGG
>NZ_JBSFKO010000033.1:32838-120654 GCF_053598575.1 Streptomyces sp. NPDC001100 | reverse complement strand
GACCTCGCCTACGTCCACCTGGAGGCGACCGCCGAGGAGGAGGTGCTGGTCGGGCCGGCCGGTCATCGGCCGGGGCGCACGGCGTTGCGAGGGGCCTCAGGGACCGCTTGGCGGCGCCGTGGAGCCTCGTACGACCAACTCCACCGGGATGTCCCCCGCCTCCGGTACGCGGCCGTCCAGGACCGCCAGGAGGGCGCGCATGCCGTGTTCCCCGAAGAGTTCGGAGTCGAGGCGGACCGTGGTCAGCTCCGGGTCGAGGGCGGTGGCCAGGGCGAGGTCGTCCAGGCCGGTGATCGACACGTCCTCCGGGATGCGCAGGCCGAGGCGGCGGGCGGCCTTGTAGGCGCCGGCGGCGAGTTTGTCGTCGTCGCAGACCAGGGCGGTGGGCCGGGGACCCGGTGCCGAGAGGGCGGCCCCGGCGGCGGTCAGGGCGCCCTCGATCGAGATGGGGGCGCGGGCCGTCCGTACCGAGGTGCCCGCCACGGAGCCCACCCGCGCGGCCAGTTCACGCTCGCGTACCTCGAAGGTCCAGGACGGGATGTCCGCCGCGAGGTGCAGGAAGCGGCGGTGGCCCAGCGCCAGCAGGTGCTCGGCGACCTGGCGCACGCCGTCGGCGATGTCCAGGTTGACGGTCGCGGCGCCGAGGCTGCCCTCCGGGTCGCTGTCGAGCATCACCAGGGGCAGTTGGTCGCCGCGGATCGCGGTGAGGGCGTCGGCGGCCATGGAGGAGGCGATGACGCCGTCCAGGGCGGCCTGCGCGGAGGCGAAGGGGTCGCGGGCGGGGCCGATGCCCTCGGGGGAGGGGTAGAGGACCACGCCGAAGCCGTGTTCGGCGGCGACCCGGGCGGCCCCGGTGTAGACGCCGGCGAAGAACTCCGTGGTCAGCGCGGGGACGACCAGGAGGACGGTCCGGGTGCGGCCCAGGCGGAGGTTGCGGGCGGCGAGGTTGGGGCGGTAGCCCAGGTCGCGTGCGGCCTCCCGGACGCGTTCGGCGGTGGTCTCCGAGACGCGGCCCCGCCATTTGTCGCCGAGCACCAGGGAGACGGCGGCCTGTGACACCCCCGCGGCCTGGGCTACGTCGCGGCTCGTGGGGCGGGTGCTGCCTCGTGCCACCGTGGGGCTGCTCCTTCGGCCGGGCTTCGTCTGGACTCGTGACAGGGCTCATGGTACGTATGACGGTGGAAGTTATACGTAAAACGTGAGGGTGGGGCAGAGCCGTGGGATATCTGGAGATCCTCCGGGCGAGACACGCCACTCGCCTGCTCATAGGCACGCTGGTCGGCCGGCTGCCGAACGCCACCGCCGCGATCGCGATCGTGCTCTTCATCCGGGCCGAGGGCGGCACCTACAGCCTCGCCGGGGCACTGGCGGCCGTCTACGGCATCGCCAACGCGGTCGGACAGCCCCTCCTCGGCCGGCTGGTGGACGTCCACGGACAGCCGCGGGTGCAGTTGCCCGCCGCGATCCTTTCCGCCCTCGCGATGACCGTCTTCGCCTGCTGGGGCACCGACCCGCTCCCGCTCGCCTACGTCGCCGTGGCCGCCGCCGGCCTCTTCGCGCCGCCCCTGGAGGGCGGTCTGCGCGCCCTGTGGCCGAACGTGCTGCGCCGGGAGGAGCAGGTGCACACGGCGTACGCCATGGACGCCGTGGCGCAGGAAGTCATGTTCACCGTGGGCCCGTTGCTCGTGACGGTGTTCGTGTCGCTGTGGTCCGCCCCGGTGGCGCTCGTCGTGCTGAACGTCATCGGGGTGCTGGGCGCCCTCTCCGTGGTCGTGTCGCCCCCCTCGCGCGCGTGGCGGTCGGCTCCGCGCGCGGCGCACTGGCTGGGTGCCCTGCGCTCGCCGGGACTGCTGGCGCTGCTCGGCGCCTTCCTGTTCGTCGGGATGGCGCTCGGGTCCATCACGGTCGCGTCCGTGCCGTACGCCGACGGGCACGGCGGTGACGTGGTGTACGGGTGGCTGATGGCGGCGATCGGTCTGGGCGCGCTGCTGGGCGGCACGGTCTACGGGGCGCGCAAGTGGACCGGGGTGCCCGAGCGCCGACTGCGGGTCCTGGTGGGGCTCCTGGCGGTGTGTTACCTGCCGCTGATGCTCATGCCGGGCGCGGTCGCCATGGTGTTGCTGACCGTGCTCGCCGGGGTGTTTCTCGCCCCCGCCCTCGCCTGTGCGTTCATCATCGTGGACCGGCATGCCCCTAGAGGGACGGTCACCGAGGCTTTCTCCTGGCTTGTGACGACGTTCACCGTGGGCGCCTCGGTCGGAACGGGCGTCGCGGGACCCGTCGTAGAGGCCGGTGGGGCCCTGTGGGGGTTCGCCGTGCCGGGGGCCGCCGGGGCGGTGTCGTTGCTGGTCCTGCTGGCCACCGGCCGGGTCCTCGCAGCTCCCGCAGGGGGAGCGGTCGTTGCGGCTTCATCGGAAAATGATCCAAACCGTGCGGTCGAACCCCGTTTCAGCACAGGGGATCGGGCGTAATGTTCACTCATGGACCGCCGCATTTTCGGGCTGGAGAACGAGTACGGCGTCACGTGTACGTTCAGGGGACAGCGGCGTCTGTCCCCCGACGAGGTGGCTCGGTACCTCTTCCGCCGTGTCGTGTCATGGGGCCGCAGCAGCAATGTCTTTCTGCGAAACGGCGCCCGGCTCTATCTCGACGTGGGCTCACATCCGGAATACGCGACCCCCGAATGTGACAACGTGACCGAACTGGTCACCCACGACAAAGCCGGCGAGCGCATTCTCGAAGGACTCCTGGTGGACGCCGAACGACGCCTGCACGAGGAAGGAATCGCGGGCGACGTCTACCTCTTCAAGAACAACACCGACTCGGCGGGCAACTCGTACGGCTGCCACGAGAACTATCTGGTGGCACGGCACGGCGAGTTCTCCCGGCTCGCGGACATCCTCATCCCGTTCCTGGTCACGCGTCAGCTGCTGTGCGGCGCGGGCAAGGTACTGCAGACCCCGCGCGGCGCCGTGTACTGCGTCAGCCAGCGCGCCGAACACATCTGGGAGGGCGTCTCCTCGGCCACGACGCGTTCCCGGCCCATCATCAACACCCGCGACGAACCGCACGCGGACGCCGAGCGCTACCGCCGTCTCCACGTCATCGTGGGCGACTCGAACATGTCCGAGACGACCATGCTGCTCAAGGTCGGCGCCACCGACCTGGTGCTGCGCATGATCGAGGCGGGCACGGTGATGCGTGACCTGACCCTGGAGAACCCGATCCGGGCGATCCGCGAGGTGAGCCACGACATCACGGGCCGGCGCAAGGTGCGTCTGGCCAGCGGCCGGGAGGCCTCCGCGCTGGAGGTACAGCGCGAGTACTACGAGAAGGCCGTGGACTTCTGCGAGCGCCGCGGCATCCGCACCGGCACCGTCGAGCAGGTCCTCGAACTCTGGGGCCGGGTGCTGGACTCGATCGAGGCCGAGGACCTCGACCGGATCGGCACCGAGATCGACTGGGTCATGAAGTACCAGCTGATCGAGCGGTACCGGGCCAAGCACAACATGACCATGTCCCACCCGCGGGTCGCGCAGATCGACCTCGCGTACCACGACATCCACCGTCGTCGAGGGCTCTACTACCTCCTGGAGAGGAAGGGCCAAGCCGCCCGGATCTGCAACGACTTGAAGATCTTCGAGGGCAAGTCGGTTCCGCCGCAGACCACTCGGGCACGGCTCCGCGGCGACTTCATCCGCAGGGCCCAGGAACAGCGGCGGGACTTCACCGTCGACTGGGTCCATCTCAAGCTCAACGACCAGGCGCAGCGCACCGTGTTGTGCAAGGACCCGTTCCGTTCCGTGGACGACCGGGTGGAGAAACTGATCGCCGGAATGTAGGGCAAAAGCGTCCGGATGCCGATGTCCGGATACATATTCGGTACGCCACACGGGCCCCGTACGTTTCACGTACGGGGCCCGTGCCACGCCGTAGAGTTGCGCGCACGCCATCAACAAGATCGACCGATACGAGGCCTTCACCGTGCGCCGACGCTCCCTTCTCATCGCTGTTCCCGCAGGACTTGTGACGCTCGCGGGGTGCGGTGACAGCGATTCCTCCTCAAGCAAGGCCAGCGCGTCGCCGTCGCCGTCCGCCTCGGCCTCGACCGTTCCGCCGCCGAAGGTCGTCGACGGTCCGGTGCCGGCGATCACCGCGGGCACGAAGTTCGACGAGAAGCCGACCGTCGCCAAGGGCACCGGCGAACCGTCGAAGAACCTCGCGGTCAAGACGGTCATCGCGGGCAGCGGAAAGGCCGTCGCGGAGGGCGACTTCGTCCAGGTCAACTACCTGGGCCAGATCTGGTCGACGGCCAAGGTGTTCGACAACTCCTACGACCGCAAGACCCCGTTGGTCATCCAGCTCGCCCAGGGCAGCATCATCGACGGCTGGCGCTACGGCCTCGCGGGCCGCAAGGTCGGCAGCCGCGTCGAGATGGCCATCCCGCCGACCTGGGGATACGGCACGGCGGGCAACAGCCAGGCGGGCATCAAGGGCACCGACACACTCGTCTTCGTGATCGACGTGCAGGACGCCTTCAACATCAAGAGCTCCGCCAAGGGCAAGGCCGTCGCCCAGTCCGACTCCGCCCTGCCCAAGGTCGGTACGAACACCGACGGCAAGGCGCCCTCGGTCACCGTCCCGAAGGTGGACCCGCCGAAGAAGCTGGTGTCGAACTACGTCCTGGAGGGCGACGGAGCCGTCGTCAAGGCGTCCCAGACGATCCTGTGCCAGTTCGAGGGCGTGGTCTGGAGCACCGGCAAGCAGTTCGAATCGACGTACTCCCAGGGCCGGTTGAGCCAGTTCGCGATCTCGCAGATGGAGTCGGTCGTCAAGGGCCTGGCCCAGGGCGTCACCGGCAAGAAGGTCGGCAGCCGCGTCCTGATCGTCGCGCCCCCGGACCTGGCCTACGGCGACACCCCGCCTACCGGCGGCACCATCAAGAAGGGCGAGACCCTGGTGTTCGCGGTCGACATCCTGGCGGCGATGTAGTCCCGCGGGTGAAGTGCCTGGCCGACGCACGAGCGCGGCCGGGATGCGAGACTGTCCGAGTTGTCTTGTCGTACACAAGCAGGAGCTAGAGACGTGAGCATCGAGAAGCCCGAGATCGACTTCCCTGAGGGCGCACCCCCGGCCGACCTGGAGATCAAGGACCTGTGGGAGGGTGAGGGCGAGGTCGCCAAGGCGGGCCAGAACGTCACCGTCCACTACGTGGGCGTGGCCTTCAGCACCGGCGAGGAGTTCGACGCCAGCTGGAACCGCGGCACCCCGTTCAAGTTCCCGCTCGGTGGCGGCCGTGTCATCAAGGGCTGGGACCAGGGCGTGCAGGGCATGAAGGTCGGCGGCCGCCGCCAGCTGACCATCCCGGCGCACCTCGCCTACGGCAACCAGAGCCCGACCCCGGCGATCAAGCCGGGCGAGACCCTGATTTTCGTGGTCGACCTCGTCGCCGTCTGATCACCGGATCCGACCGGACCCGATCACCTGGGGCCCATGCCTGCTCGGGCATGGGCCCTCGGCTTTTGTCAGGCCATCCCGGGGCGGTACGGTCATTGTTCGTTAGTACAGAGGAAGGCGAAGGGCGTCGATGGCCATTGCCAAGGCCGAGCGGCTGATGAACCTCGCGCTGTGTCTGCTCGGGACGCGGCGGCCGCTCAGCAAGCGTGAGCTGCGGGAATCCATCGAGGCCTACCTCGAAGCTGGATCGGACGACTCCTTCAACCGGATGTTCGAGCGCGACAAGGACGATCTGCGCGAACTCGGGCTGGTCATCGAGACGGTGGAGAACCTCGACGGCGAGGTCGGCTATCTCGCGCGCCGCGACAGCAACCGCCTCCCGCCCATCACGCTCGACGCCGAGGAGGCCGCCGCCCTCGGTCTCGCCGCCAAGGTGTGGCAGCAGGCCCGACTCGCCGGCGCGGCCAGCGGCGCCCTGCAGAAACTGCGCGCGGCCGGTATGCCCGAGGACCTCGACCCGTACGAGCCGCACGGCGCCCTGGAGCCTCGTATTCCGGTGCACGAGGCGTCGTTCGAGCCGCTGATGCTGGCCTGCCGCGACCGCCGTCCCGTGGTGTTCGAGTACCGCAAGGCCACCGCCGCCCACCCCGAGACCCGCAGCGTCGAGCCGTGGGCCCTGGAGTGCTGGCGCGGCCACTGGTACCTCGCCGGCTGGGACCGGGACCGGGGTGCCGAACGCGTCTTCCGCCTCTCCCGGATCACCGGCAAGGTGCGCTCCCGCAACGGGCGGTTCACCGCGGACGTACCCGATGTCGTCACCGTGCGCGAGACCGTAGCGAGCTGGGCGGGGGAGACCGCCGACCGTTCCGCCCTGATCCGGCTGCGCACCGGCTCCGGGTACCCCCTGCGGGCGAAAGCCACCGAGGTACGGGAACTCGGGGACGGCTGGGACGAGTTGGAGATTCCGTACGGCCACGGACTGGACGCCTGGCTGGTCGAGTTCGGGCCGGACGTGGTCGTCCTGGAGCCCGCCGAGCTGCGGGCCGACGTGGTGGACCGGCTGCGTGCCGTGGCCAAGGGCTGAGGGGGAGCGGAAGAGAACTGTGGCAGGCAAACCGGTCAGGCCCGTCAACGCCATCGACCAGACCCGGCGGATGCTCTCCCTGGTGACCTATCTCAAGGAGCGCCCCGGAGCACGCGTCGAGGACGTCGCGCGTGCCTTCGGGATCACCGAGGACGAGCTGGTCTCCGACCTCGACATCCTGCCCATGTGCGGGACCAGCTTCCGCGGTGGCGACCTGCTCGACATCGACACCGACGGCGACCGCATCTGGTGGCACAACCCGGACGACGTCGCCGAACCGCTCCGGCTCGCCGCCGACGAGGCGACCGCGCTCCTGGTCGCCGCCCGGGCCGTGTCCACTCTGCCCGGCCTGCGCGAGAGCGACCGGCAGGCGCTGCTGCGGGCCAACGCCAAGCTGGAGGCGGCGGCCGGTGAGGCGGCCGGCGCCAGCGCGCGGCTCTCGGTGACCTTCGAGTCCGAGGGCGGTGTCTTCGCGGACGTCGACCGCGCGATCTCGGAGCGGCGCCGCCTGTGGATCCGCTACTACTCGCCCGCCCGCGACGAGTTGAGCGAGCGCGAGATCGACCCCATCCGGCTGGTCAGCGTCGGGCACACCTACGTCGAGGCCTGGTGCCGGCGCTCCGAGGCGCGCCGCACCTTCCGCCTCGACCGGGTCGCCGAGATCAAGATCCTCGACGAGCCGTCCGCGCCGCCCGAGATCGAACTGCGGGACCTGTCGGAGGCGCTGGTCCAGCCCGCCGCCGAGGACCCGGAGGTCGTCGTCGAGGTCGGCCCGGGCGGACGCTGGGTCGCCGAGTACTACCCGCACGACAGTGCCGATGAGCTTCCCGACGGCGGGCTGCGTATTACCCTGCGCACCCCCGACCCGACGTCCCTGCGACGTCTGGCCCTGCGGCTCGGGCGCGACGGCCGGATCGTCTCCCCGGGCGACTTGGCCGACAGCGCCCGCCGCGCGGCCCGCGAGGCACTGGCGGCGTACGACGGACCGCAGAGCGTGGTTGACGGTGTGCACGGTGTTGACGAGAGGCAGGAGCCGGAGCTGTGAGCGAGTCGACGATGTCGGGTGTCTCAGGTGTCCAGGAGATGACGGTGGCCGCCGCGTTCGCCGGGATGAAGAACGTGATGCCGGTCGTGTTCAGAGCGGGCTGCCCGGACTGCCGGGGCAACTTCGAACTGGCGGCGAGCGCCCTGCGCCTCGCCATCGGCGCCACCAGCCGCACCACGTTCTACTCCTTCACCTGCCCCGACTGCGGTGCCGCGGTCCGCAAGCCCGCGGGCGAGCGGATCGTCGAACTGCTCACCGGCGGCGGGGTCAGGACCCTGCGCCTGACCTCCGTCGGATAGCAGGGTCTAGGCTCGCCCCATGTTCTGGGCGATGGTCGCGGTAGCTGTGGGTTTTCTGGGTCTCGCCGTGCTCGGCGTGCTCGCCGTCCGGGTCTTTCTGGAGGCGCGGCGGCTCGGACTGCAGGTCACGGACGCCGCGCAGCGCATCAACAGGGCGGCCGAGGACCTGGAAAAAGCGGCCGTCTCCACGGCCCGTTCCGTCGACGCACTGTGAGTCACGTATGCGTGGGGTGTGAGTTGCGCGGCTGATGCGCTTCGCGTCACTTTGCCCTGTCACGTTGTCGCTCAAGGCGGGTACGCTGCTGATCGCGGTCCGGATAACGAGGCCCGGAGCGCGGACCGGGAGTACGCACGGGGATTGCCTGACGTTTACCCCTGAGCGTTACGATCGCTGGCAGCACGAACGTCGGACAAGCGTCCGACCGATCGGACAGCACCCCCACCCCAGCCGCCTCGGTGAGAAGGTAAAGACTTATGTTCGGAAGGCTCGGAGCTCCCGAGATCATTCTCATCCTCGTCGTCATCGTGCTGCTCTTCGGCGCGAAGAAGCTTCCGGACATGGCCCGCTCCCTCGGCAAGTCCGCCCGCATCCTCAAGAGCGAGGCCAAGGCGATGAAGGAGGAGGGCAACAGCACCCCCGCCCCCGCCGGCCCGCCGAACACCGACGAGCCCGTGCAGCGCACCATCCAGGCCGCCCCCGGCGACGTGACCAGCTCGCGCCCCGTCACCGAGCCGTCGGACACGACCCAGCGCTGACGCAGGGCCGGGACGCCCCCGGTCCGCCGCACGAGATGAGGACGTGGGTTGCCCAAGTCTGCCCGCAAGAAGGAGAAGGACCCCGAGGGGCGGATGCCCCTCGCGGACCATCTGCGTGAGCTGCGCAACCGGCTCGCGAAGGCGATGCTCGCCATCATCGTGGTGACCTGCGTGGCCGCCTTCTTCTACAACGACATCGTCAACATCATCACCAAGCCGGTGCTGGACTCGGTCGGTTGCGCCTCGACCTTCGAGGAACTGCGGAAGGCCGGCGACAAGTCCCACCAGTGCGCGCAGATCACCATCAACGGTCTGCTGACGCCGTTCACACTGGCGTTGAAGGTGTCCCTGATGGCCGGCGTCGTCCTGGCGTCCCCGGTCTGGCTGTACCAGCTCTGGGGCTTCGTCGCCCCGGGCCTGCACAAGAACGAGAAGAAGTACGCGCTCGGCTTCGTCGGCACCGGCGTTCCGCTCTTCCTCGCGGGCGCCTACTTCGCCTACCGGGTGCTGCCCACCACCGCGAAGGTCCTGCTCGGCTTCACGCCGAAGGATGTCAACAACCTGCTGCCGCTCGACGACCTGCTCGACCTGGTCACGCGCATGGTGCTGGTCTTCGGCCTCTCCTTCGAGCTGCCGCTGCTGCTGATCATGCTCAACCTCACCGGTGCGCTGACGGGCAAGCGGATGCTCGGCTGGTGGCGCGCCATGATCCTCGGCATCACGGTCTTCGCGGCCGTCGCCACCCCCAGCACCGACCCGCTGACCATGCTGGCGCTGGCCGGGCCGATCTGGGTGCTGTACTTCGGCGCGGTCCTCTTCTCGCTGCTCAACGACCAGCGCAAGCGCCGCCGGGACGCGGCGGGACCGGCCGACGACGAGGCCTCCGACCTGGACCTCACCCCCGAGGACATCGGCGACGTCGAAGCCGTCTCGGCCGGTCGGGCAGCCCTGCCCGAGCAGGCGAGCGGCACCGGTTCGGACCGGGTCAACGGGTATGACGACGTGACCTGATCACCTTCCCGACCTCCGCCGAGACCGGCCGTTCCCGCAGCGCGGGCGGCCGGTCTCCGTGTGTGGAGGACCCATGGGAGACCCATGGGAACGGATAATGATCGTCCTGTTGTCAGTGGCGCCCGGTACGCTCGAAAGCACGATGACAGAGGACCTCTCCCCGGCCGAGCGGTACGCGGCAGCCCGCCTGCGGGCAGCCGAGCAGGCCACCGCGCTCGCGGACTTCCGCGAGATGTACGACTTCGGTCTCGACCCCTTCCAGATCGAGGCCTGTAAGGCGCTCGAAGCGGGGAAGGGCGTCCTGGTCGCGGCGCCCACCGGCTCCGGCAAGACGATCGTCGGCGAGTTCGCCGTCCACCTCGCCCTCCAGCAGGGCAAGAAGTGCTTCTACACGACCCCGATCAAGGCACTGTCGAACCAGAAGTACGCCGACCTGTGCCGCCGTTACGGCGCCGACAAGGTCGGCCTGCTCACCGGCGACAACAGCGTCAACTCCGAGGCACCGGTGGTCGTCATGACCACCGAGGTCCTGCGGAACATGCTGTACGCCGGTTCACAGACCCTCCTCGGCCTCGGCTATGTGGTCATGGACGAGGTGCACTACCTCTCCGACCGCTTCCGCGGCGCCGTCTGGGAAGAGGTGATCATCCACCTCCCCGAGTCGGTGACCCTGGTCTCGCTCTCGGCCACCGTGTCGAACGCGGAGGAGTTCGGCGACTGGCTCGACACGGTCCGCGGCGACACCGAGGTGATCGTCTCCGAGCACCGGCCGGTGCCGCTGTTCCAGCACGTGCTCGCCGGGCGGCGGATGTACGACCTCTTCGAGGAGGGCGAGGGCCACAAGAAGGCCGTCAACCCCGACCTCACCCGCCTGGCCCGCATGGAGGCGCAGCGCCCCTCCTACCAGGACCGCAGACGCGGCCGGGCCATGCGCGAGGCCGACCGCGAGCGGGAGCGCAGATCGCGTTCTCGGGTGTGGACACCGGGCCGTCCCGAGGTCATCGAGCGGCTGGACAGCGAAGACCTGCTGCCCGCCATCACGTTCATCTTCAGCCGCGCCGCCTGCGAGGCAGCCGTACAGCAGTGTCTGTACGCCGGGCTGCGGCTCAACGACGACGAGGCGCGGGAGAAGGTGCGCGCCCTCGTCGAGGAGCGCACGGCGTCCATCCCGTCCGAGGACCTGCATGTCCTCGGGTACTACGAGTGGTTGGAAGGCCTGGAGCGAGGCATCGCCGCCCACCACGCGGGCATGCTGCCGACGTTCAAGGAGGTCGTCGAGGAGCTGTTCCTGCGCGGTCTGGTGAAGGCCGTGTTCGCCACCGAGACCCTGGCGCTCGGCATCAACATGCCCGCACGCTCGGTGGTGTTGGAGAAGCTCGTCAAGTGGAACGGCGAGCAGCACGCCGACATCACCCCGGGCGAGTACACGCAGTTGACCGGTCGTGCAGGCCGGCGCGGCATCGATGTCGAGGGCCACGCCGTCGTGCTGTGGCAGCGCGGGATCAGCCCCGAGCACCTCGCGGGACTGGCCGGTACGCGTACGTATCCGCTGCGCTCCAGCTTCAAGCCGTCGTACAACATGGCGGTCAACCTCGTCGAGCAGTTCGGGCGGCACCGCTCGCGTGAACTCCTTGAGACCTCCTTCGCGCAGTTCCAGGCGGACAAGTCGGTCGTCGGGATCTCCCGGCAGGTGCAGCGCAACGAAGAGGGCCTGGAGGGCTACAAGGACTCCATGACCTGCCACTTGGGCGACTTCGACGACTACATGCGGCTGCGTCGCGAGCTCAAGGACCGCGAGACCGAGCTCGCCCGGCAGGGCGTGGCACAGCGGCGCGCGGAGGCCGCGGTGGCCCTGGAGAAGCTCAAGCCGGGAGACGTCATCCACGTCCCGACCGGCAAGTACGCGGGCCTGGCGCTGGTGTTGGACCCGGGCCTGCCCGCCGGACGGTCCAACGGTCACCGCGGCTTCGAGCAGCACGACGGCCCGCGTCCGCTCGTCCTGACGGTCGAACGGCAGGTCAAGCGGCTCGCGTCGATGGACTTCCCGGTGCCCGTCGAGGCGTTGGACCGGATGCGGATCCCGAAGTCCTTCAACCCCCGTTCCCCGCAGTCCCGTCGGGACCTGGCCTCCGCGCTGCGCACCAAGGCCGGGCACATCCCGCCGGAGCGGGCCCGCAAGCAGCGCTCGCAGGCCGCGGACGACCGGGAGATCGCCCAGTTGCGTACGGCGATCCGCGCGCATCCGTGCCACGGCTGCACCGACCGTGAGGACCACGCCCGTTGGGCCGAGCGGTACCACCGGCTGCAGCGGGACACCACACAGCTGGAGCGGCGCATCGAGGGGCGGACCAACACCATCGCCCGCACCTTCGACCGGATCGTCGCGCTCCTCACCGAGCTGGACTATCTGCGCGGCGACGAGGTCACCGAGCACGGCAAGCGGCTGGCACGGCTCTACGGCGAGCTCGACCTGCTCGCCAGTGAGTGTCTGCGCGAGGGGGTGTGGGAGGGGCTCGCCCCTGCCGAACTCGCCGCGTGCGTCTCGGCGTTGGTGTTCGAGGCACGGGTCAGCGACGACGCCACGACGCCGAAGGTGCCGTCCGGGGCGGCCAAGGCCGCGCTGGGGGAGATGGTGCGGATCTGGGGGCGTCTCGACGCCCTTGAGGAGGATTTCCGGATCACTCAGACCGAGGGGGTCGGGCAGCGCGAGCCCGATCTCGGCTTCGCCTGGGCCGCGTTCATGTGGGCCAGTGGGAAGGGGCTGGACGAGGTGCTTCGGGAGGTGGAGATGCCGGCCGGGGACTTTGTTCGGTGGTGCAAGCAGGTGATCGATGTGCTCGGGCAGATTTCGGCTGCGGCGCCGGTTTCCGGTGGGGAGGCGTCTTCCACTGTGGCGAAGAACGCGCGTAAGGCTGTTGATCTGTTGCTGCGGGGAGTGGTGGCCTACTCGTCTGTGGGGTGACGGGTTTGTTGGCGGGTGCGGGTTCGCTGTGGCTGGTCGTGCCCACGCGGCGGAGCCGCAAGTCGATACAGCCCCGTGCCCCTGGGGAGTTGGCCTCGCGTCCCTCTAAAAGCCCAGGTACGTGCGCCAGCCGCCGTGGGCTGTGATGTCCTCGGCGTCTTCCAGCGCGGTCGGCTCGCACAGGAAGCCCGGCACTCTTGTGCCGTCCGCCAACTCCACGCTTCCCAGCGTCATCGGGCGGGGGAGGGTCGCCAACAGCTTGCCCAAGCCCTCCGTCGGCAGCCGCCACACCTCCGTCTCTATCTCCGCGCCGCCCTCGCCCACGTGCACCAGGCCCGGCTTGGGCGGAGTGGTGGCTAGGGCGTGCAGGCGGTACACCGGGGCCGTTGTCGTCGTGCGGTCCAAACGGGCGCCCAGGGACAGGAGTTGGGGGTTCAGGGGCTGGCCCGTCAAGTGGGCTCCTACGACGGCCAGTTGGACCGTCGGTTCCAGGGCGCGGGCGATCTGTGCCAGGCGGTCGTCCGTGAATGCCGGGCCGATCAGCATGACGCCGAAGGGCAGTTCGTTCACCTTGCCCGAAGGGACTGCCACCGCCGCCAGGTCGAAGAGGTTCGTGGAGTTGGTGAAGCGGCCCAGGCGGGCGTTGGCGCCCAGGGGGTCGGCCGCGACCTCGGTCAGGGTGGGGTGGCCCGGTGTGGTCGGGAGCAACAGGGCGTCCGCGTCGGCCAGTTCGGACAGGGCTCGGGTGCGGAGGATCGCCAGACGTTCCTCGTCCGCGTACAGCTGGTGGGCCGGGATGTCCCGGGCACGGGTGATGATGCCGGTGACGGTGGGGTCCAGGCCCTCGATGCCGTCAGCTATTGCTTTGTCGATAAAACCCCCCACCGCTGTGTAGCGCTCGGCGACGAACGCGCCCTGGTAGAGCATCGCCGCCGCCTCCGTGAAGGGGGTGAGGTCGAGGGTGCGGATCTCGGCGCCCGCGCCCCTGAGCTGCTCCACCGCCGCCTCGTAGGCCTCCGCCCAGCCCTCGTCCAGTTCGCCGAGCTGTTCGCGTGCCGCTACGGCGATACGCCACGGGCCCGGTGCGCGCTGGGGGAGGGGCGGGAGATCGCGGTCCGGTGGGGAGGACATGAAGGACAGGGCCTGTTCGGCCTCGGGGAGGGTGCGGGCGAAGACGGTCACGCAGTCGATCGAGGCGCAGGCCGGGACGACCCCCGTCGTCGGGACCAGGCCCCGGGTGGGCTTGAGGCCGACGATGCCGTTGAAGGCGGCGGGGACCCGGCCCGAGCCCGCAGTGTCGGTGCCGAGGGCGAAGTCGACGAGGCCCAGGGCCACGGCGACCGCCGAACCGGCGCTGGAGCCGCCGCTGATCCGCGCCGGGTCGTGCGCGTTGCGGACCGCGCCATACGGGGAGCGGGTCCCCACCAGGCCGGTGGCGAACTGGTCGAGGTTCGTGGTGCCGAGCACGATCGCGCCGGCCGCGCGGAGGCGGGCCACCACCGGGGCGTCCGTCTCCGGGTCGTAGGCATACGCCGGGCAGCCCGCCGTCGTCGGAAGGCCCTGTACGTCGATGTTGCCCTTGGCCGCGAACAGGCGGCCCGCGAGCGGGAGTTGCTCGCCCGCTGCCAGTCTCCCGTCCAGCACCCGTGCCTCGTGCTCGACCTCCGCCTGTGGGCGCAGGTCGATCCAGATCTCGGGGCGGTCAACGGCCTCGATGCGGGCGTAGGCGGCGCGGACTCGGGACACGGTGGTCGAGGTGGTCGACATCTCTGGGTGCTCCTTGCTGTTCAGCTTGCGGGGGCGAGGACGAGGAGCGCCGTGCCCGCCTCGACCTGGTCGCCGGGCCTGGCCAGGATCTCGGCCACGACACCGGCCATCGGGGCGTGGACCCTGGATTCCATCTTCATCGCCTCCAGAGCCAGGAGGGGTTGGCCCACGGTCACCTCGTCGCCGGGTTCGACGTTCAACTGCCAGACGGACGCGGCGAATTCGGCCTCGACCAGACGTCCGCCGACCGGGACCGTCACCTCGGCCTGCGGTGGTGCCGGGGCGGCTGCCGCCTCGGCCCGGGTGAACTCGCCCGCCGCCTCCCAGGCATCGCGTTCTGCGCCGAAAGCGGTCTGCTGCCGGAACCTGAACTCCGCGATGGACTCGGAGTGTTCGGTCAGGAACGCCTCGTACTCGGCCAGCGAGAACGTGCCCTCCTCGATGCGCGGGACGAAACGGCCGGAGACGATGTCGGCCCGGAGTTCGAGGAGTTCGTCCGCCTCCACCGGGTACCACTTGATGCGGTCGAAGAAGCGCAGCAGCCAGGGCGAGCCCGGTTCGAACGCGCCGCGCTGCTGCCAGCCCGACCACACCTGGGTCGTACGGCCCACGAACTGGTAGCCGCCGGGGCCCTCCATGCCGTAGATGCAGAGATAGGCGCCGCCGATGCCGACCGAGTTCTCCGCCGTCCAGGTGCGGGCCGGGTTGTACTTGGTGGTCACCAGGCGGTGGCGCGGGTCCAGGGGCGTTGCCACCGGGGCGCCCAAGTAGACGTCTCCCAGGCCCAGTACGAGGTATTCGGCGTCGAAGACCGTGCCGTAGACGTCCTCGACCGAGTCCAGGCCGTTGACGCGGCGGATGAACTCGATGTTCCAGGGGCACCAGGGGGCGTCGTCACGGACGCCCGCCATGTAGCGGGCGATGGCCTCGCGGGTCGCCGGGTCGTCCCAGGAGAGGGGGAGATGGACCGTGCGGGAGGGGACGATCAACTGGTCGGTAGGTGGGAGGGAGGCCGCTGTCTCCCTTACGGCGGTGAGGAGTTCGGACTGTGGCAAGCGGCTCGGGTCCGTCTGGATCTGGAGGGAGCGGATGCCGGGGGTGAGATCGGTGACTCCGTCGAAGGCCGCCTCCGACACCGCCTCCATCAGGGCGTGGACGCGCATGCGCTGCGCCAGGTCCAGCTGCATGGGGCCGAATTCGACCAGGAGGTTGTCGTCGCCGCTGCGGCGGAAGGTGACGTCTGAGTCCCGGGCGAGGATTCCGCCGTCCACGATGGACGCGCGGGGCGAGCCGTCGACGTTCACCGGGAGGAAGCGGACCGTGTCGCCGGGCCTGAACTGGCCCAGTTTCCAGCGCTCTTGGCTGATGACCGTCGCCGGGCAGACGAAGCCGCCGAGGGAGGGGCCGTCGGGGCCCAGCAGGACCGGCATGTCGCCCGTGTAGTCGACCGCGCCGACCGAGTACGGGGTGTCGTGGATGTTGGACGGGTGCAGGCCCGCCTCGCCGCCGTCGGTGCGGGCCCAGCGCGGCTTCGGGCCGACCAGGCGGACGCCCGTGCGGGCCGAGTTGAAGTGGACCTTCCAGTCGGCCGCGTAGAAGTCGTGGATGTCGTCCTCGGTGAAGAACTCCGGTGCCGCGTGCGGGCCTTCGACCGCTGCCACGTCCCATACGGTGCCGAAGACCGGGCGGTCGGCGGGCGGTACCGGTGCGCCCCCGGTGACCGCGCCGCCGTGCAGGACGTCACCGGTGCGCAGCGCCCGGCCGCCGTGACCGCCGAAGCGGCCCAGGGTGAAGGTGCTCGCGCTGCCGAGGAAGGCGGGCACGTCCAGGCCGCCCGCGAACAACACGTAGGTCCGCAGGCCGTGTTCGGCCGGCGCGCCGATCTCCAGGACCGCGCCGGCCGGGACCGTCACCGGCTCCCACTGCGGGACCGGAACGCCGTCGACCGTCACCGGTGCCGGGGCGCCCGTCACGCACACCGTGGTGGCGTGCGTGAACCTCAACGTCGGTCCCTGGAGCGTGCATTCGAGGCCGGGGGTGCCTTCGTCGTTGCCGAGCGCGCGGTTCCCGAGGCGGAAGGAGAGGTCGTCCATCGGGCCGCACGGCGGGACGCCGACCTGCCAGTAGCCGGTGCGGCCTGGCCAGTCCTGGACCGTGGTGAGGGTGCCGCCGGCGACGATCTCGATGCGGGGCGTGGGGTCGGTGACGCCGGCGAGGGTCGCCGTGGAGTGGGCGGCCGTACGGAAGTCCGGTTCGGCGAGGGCCGCCCGGACCAGGCCCAGGTTCGTCTCGATGCCGTCCACTCGGGTGCGGGCCAGCGCCTCGTCGAGCCGCCGCAGCGCGTGGGCGCGGTCGGAGCCGTAGGCGATGACCTTCGCGAGCATCGGGTCGTACGACGTCGTCACCTCGGTGCCGGTCTCCACCCAGCCGTCGACGCGGACCCCGGACGGAAACTCGACGCGGGTCAACAGGCCGGCGCTGGGCCGGTGTTCGCGGGACGGGTCCTCGGCGTAGACGCGGGCCTCCACGGCGTGGCCGCGCGGGCCGCCCGGGTCGCGCACGACGTTCCGCTCGCCGCGCGCCAGGCGCAGCATCCAGGCGACCAGGTCGACGCCGTAGATCTCCTCGGTGACCGGATGTTCCACCTGGAGGCGGGTGTTGACCTCAAGGAAGTAGGCCTCCTCGCGTCGGGCGTCGTAGACGAACTCGACGGTGCCGGCGGAGCGGTAGCCGACCGAGGCGCACAAGTCGCGGGCGGAGGAGGCGAGTTGCTGACGTATGTGCGGGGGGAGTCCTGGAGCCGGGGCCTCCTCGACCACCTTCTGGTTGCGGCGCTGGAGGGAGCAGTCGCGGTCGCCGAAGGTGACGACCTCGCCCTCGCCGTCGCCGAAGACCTGTACCTCGACATGGCGGGCGTGTTCGACGAGGCGTTCCAGGAAGACGCCGGCGGAGGAGAAGGAGGCGGCGGCGACGCGCTGCACGCGGTCCCAGGCCTCGGTGAGCTCCTCGGCGGAGTGGCAGGCCGACATGCCGATGCCGCCGCCTCCGCCGGTCGCCTTGAGCATGACGGGGTAGCCGATGACGGCCGCTTCGGCGAGAGCCTCTGTGACGGAGTCCAGGAGCCCTGTCCCCGGGGCCAGTTGAACCCCCGCGGCCTCGGCCGCCGCGCGTGCGGTGTGCTTCGCTCCGAACAGTTCCAGTTGTCCCGGCGTCGGGCCCACGAACACGATTCCGGCGTCCTCGCAGCGCCGGGCGAAGGCCGCGTCCTCGGAGAGGAAGCCGTAACCGGGGTGGATCGCGCCCGCGCCGGTGTCCTTGGCGGCCTTCAGGACCAGGTCGGCGTCGAGGTACGACTCCTTCGCGGGCGCCGGGCCGAGCCGTACCGCCTCGTCGGCGAGCCGTACGTGCGGTGCGGAGCGGTCGGCGTCGGAGTACACGGCGACCGTGCGCAGGCCGAGTTCGCGGGCGGTGCGGATGATGCGGACGGCTATCTCGCCCCGGTTGGCGATCAGCAGCGTGTCGAAGCTCATGCGGGGTCCCCTTGGGAGGCGGCCCCGACGATCGTCATCTGCACGGCTGTCGGCTCGAAGCCGTTGCAGGGGTTGTTGATCTGGGGGCAGTTGGAGACCAGGACGAGGACGTCGCGTTCGGCGCGCAGGGTCAGTTTCAGGCCCGGGGCGGAGAGGCCGTCGACGATGCCGAGGGTGCCGTCCTTCTCCACCGGCACGTTCATGTACCAGTTGATGTTGGACACCAAGTCCCTTTTGCCCAGGCCGTACTTGGCGCCCTCGGCGAGGAAGTTGTCCACGCACGCGTGCTGCGACCAGGTGTGGTGGCCGTAGCGGAGGGTGTTGGACTCCTTGGAGCAGGCGCCGCCGACCGTGTCGTGGCGGCCGACCTCGTCCTCGGTGACGGTCATCAGCGGGGTGTGCTCGTTGGACATCAGCACGCTGCCGGTGGTCAGGAAGATGCCGCCCTGGGCGTGGATGGTGTCGGGGGCGCTGTAGCGGACCGACGTGTCGTGGGCGTCGTAGACGAGGAAGTCGACGGCCTGGTTGCCGTGCAGGTCCGTGATGGTGAGGGTCTCGCCGGTGCGGAGGACGGCGGACCAGGCGGCGCGTGCGGGAACGACGGTCGTGCTCATGCGAGCCCCCTCGCGGCGAGGAATTCGACGGTGTTGAGGAAGGCGCGGCGGCCCTCGGGCGTGGCCTCCCACAGCGGGTCGCCCGGCGCGGTCGCCTCGGCGCGCCAGGCCAGCACCTCCAGCGGGGTGCTGACGTAGTCGTCGCGCGGGTCGGCCGGGTGGGGCACGTTCGCGATCAGTACGGTCACATCCTGCTCGGCGCGCAGGGTCACGCTGCCGCCCGGGCCGGCCGAACCGGTGAAGTCGAGGGAGCCGTCGTCGCCGACCTCGACGCCCTGGAAGAAGGAGAGGGACGGTGGCAGGTCGCGGGGTTCGAGGCCGTTCTTGGCCGCGGCCAGCTTGAACAGTTCGCGGCCGGCGGGGGAGTCGGACTGCGGGGTGCCGTCGCCGTAGCGCTCGGTGTTGCGGACGAGTGTGGAGGTGCCGCAGAGCGCGTCGTGGCGGCCGGAGGTGTCGGCGACGAGGGAGGCGAGGACACGGCCCTGGTCGGAGAGGAGGAGCTGGCCCTCGCCCAGGTAGGCGTTCCACTGGACCTTGACCGTGTCGGCGACGTTCAGGCGCTCCCAGGGGCGGTCGGCCGCGTGGAGCAGCAGGTGGGCGCAGGCGTCGCCGCGCAGGTCGGTCAGGCGGAGCTCGGTGCCGCGGGCCAGGACGCGGTGCGTGTAGTTGCCGCCCCCGACGGTCTCGGCCCAGACCAGGTGGCCCGCCTCGCACGGCGGGGCCGGCCAGTCGGCGGCGGGGACGACGGGCATGGCCTCGGCGCGTTTGCCCTCCTGGGCGCGGGCGTGGGCGCGGGCTCCGTAAGTGGTCGCTGTCGCCATCGCGGGGACCTCCGGCTGCGGGGACGTCTCGGTCGTACGACATTTCTGTCGCTCGACAGAAATTAGGAGGCGGCCGGGTCGCCGGGGTTGCCCGGGTGTTGCCGGTCGGTTACCGAGCCCTCACCAAGATCACCGGGCGTTTGCGGCGCGGTGCCGTGTGCGAGGATCGAACGCATGGGGACAACGGGTGCACAGGGCGGCCGCCGGGTCGGCAGGCCGCGGGCCGATCAGCGGCCGGACAGCGGACTGTCCCCGCGCGCCGAACTGCTCGCCGCCGCGGCCGAGTTGTTCACCACCCGTGGCTACGCGGCCACCACCACCCGGGCCGTCGCCGAACTCGCGGGCATGCGGCAGGCGTCCATGTACCACTACGTCTCCGGCAAGGAGGAACTCCTCGCGGACCTCCTGGAGTCCACGGTCACCCCCTCGCTGACCTGCGCCCGGGAACTCCTCGCGGACGACACCACCCCGGCCGAGGGCCGACTGTGGGAGCTGTGCCGCACCGACGTCGAGCTGCTGTGCGGCGGTTCGCACAACCTCGGCGGGCTCTATCTGCTGCCCGAGGTGCGCGCCGAACGCTTCGCCGGCTTCCACGCCGTACGCGCCGAACTCAAGGACGCCTACCGGCAGTTGCTCGCCGCGACCGCCGCGGGCGGGGCGCTCGCCAAGAGCGAGCTGGAACTCCGCACGGATCTGCTGTTCGGGCTCATCGAGGGCGTCATCCTCGTACACCGCTCCGACCCCGAGCGGCCGGTGTCCGCCTTCGCGGAGGCTACGGCCGACGCGGCGCTGCGCATCGCGGGGATCTGAGCCGGAGGCCTGGCGGGGGGCCTGGCCGGAAACCCGGTCGGAATCGGGGCCGGAATCGGATCTTCACTCCTTACGGTGAGTGATTTCCGTACGCCCGTTCGTCGTCACTTTTCGTGTTCGGAAAGTGGCGCTGCGTGTAAATGGGCTGAGCGTACTCCTCTCTCGTGTCCCTTTTCAGGGGCTTGCTGAATATGACACAGCGATGATCCGGTCGGACTAAGCTCGCCCGCAGCGCACCGAGTTGGGCTGTATTCGTGCGTTTGTTCCTAAACATAACGAAGATCCCCCGGGTCTCTCCCCCTACCCAGCCGACTTCTTCTAGAGGGCATACATGGTGAGTGTTCAAACGCCCCCCGGCCGCCGTGAACTTCCGTACGCCCGTGTGCTGTTGCTGCCCGCCATAGTGATGGCCGCGGCGACCGGGGCCGCCGTCGCCGTGGTGGCGGAACAGGCCCGGGCCGCTGTCGGCTTGTGCGGTGGCATCGCCACGCTCCTGGTGATCGCGACGGCGGCCGAAGCGGTCCGCCGCGGCCGGACCGTGCGCGACCTGCGCGCGGATCACGCTCGTGACCGTGCGTACATGGAACGGCGCATCGCCGGCCACGACCAGGACATCAAGCGGCTCGCGACGGAGATCATGCCCGCCGCGCTGGACGGAATGCGTTCCGGAGAATCCCCCGGAGAGGTGATTCGCCAAGTCGTCGACGCCCACCCCCAGTGGCGCGAACTCCCCGAACCGCAGCGCGGATTGCTGTACACGGTGCTCGACATCGTGGACCGCGAGGCGGCCATGCGCGACTCCGCGCAGCGCAACTTCGTCAGCATCGCCCGGCGCGTCCAGGCGATCGTCCACCAACAGGCCAACGAACTCCGCGAGATGGAGGAGGACCACGGCCGCAACCCCGAGGTCTTCGACGACCTCCTGCGCATCGACCACGGCACCGCGCTGATCGGCCGCCTCGCCGACTCCATCTCGGTGCTGGGCGGCGGCCGGCCCGGCCGTCAGTGGCCCCAACCCGTCACGCTCTACAGCACGTTGCGCGGCGCCATGTCCCGGATCCTGGAGTACCGGCGCATCTCGCTGGACTCCATCGCCAAGGTGAACGTCAACGGCACCTCCGTCGAACCGCTGATCCACGCCGCCGCCGAACTCCTCGACAACGCCACCCGCTACTCCCCGCCGCAGACCAAGGTGCACGTCACCGCCGTCGAGGTGCAGACCGGGGTCGCCATCGAGATCGAGGACGCCGGCGTCAGCCTCAGCGAGGAGGCCCGC
Organism: Streptomyces sp. NPDC001100; assembly: GCF_053598575.1. Lineage (NCBI taxonomy): Bacteria > Bacillati > Actinomycetota > Actinomycetes > Kitasatosporales > Streptomycetaceae > Streptomyces > Streptomyces sp. NPDC001100. The sequence goes on along the minus strand of NZ_JBSFKO010000033.1, from coordinate 99,222 downwards.
GCCCGGGTCGAGAACATGCTGGAGCAGGCCAAGGCCGGCATCGACCTCCAGGACCTCGGTGAGAGCCCGCGCCTGGGCCTGACCGTCGTCGGCCGGCTCTGCCAGACGTACAACATGCAGGTCTCGCTCAGGGCCTCCGCGTACGGTGGCGTCCGCGCCGTCCTGGTCGTACCGCGGGACATGCTCACCAGCGATCCCGCACCCGGTCTCGCCCACGGCATCGGCGCCACCGCCGCGCCCAAGATCGAGCTCGGCGCGCTCGAAGGCCCCAAGCGCACGCCCAAGAAGCGCCGGCCGACCAGCCCCCGCATCCCCGCAACGGTCTCCATGGTGGACGAGGTCCCCGAGGTCACCGAGTGGACGGTGGGCGGCCTGCCGCAGCGCCGCAGCCGGGTCAAGATGCCGCTCAGCCAGCGGCTCGCCGAGCAGGCGGCGGCCGAACGGGCCGAACAGACCGAGCGGGAGGCCAGGTCCGCCTGGGCCCAGCCGGCGCCCGAGCCCGGGCCCGAGAAGAAAGAGCCCGAACCGGGGCTGTGGGTCGAGGCGTTCATGAACGGACTCAAGGGCGACCCCGACCCCACCGCATTCACCCAGACGACCGAGCCGGCCCGTGTCGAGGCCGACGACGAGGGGGACCTCAAGTGATCCAGCAGCGAGCCAACTTCGACTGGATGCTCAAGGAGCTCGCCGACGGCGTACCGGGCATCGAGATGATCGTGGTGCTCTCCGCCGACGGACTGCGGATCGCCCGCTACGGCGGCGAACCCGACGCCGCCGACCGGGTCGCCGCGGCCTGTGCGGGGCTGCAGAGCCTCGCGGGCGCCGTCGCCCACGAGATCCCGGACAGCGACGGCACGATGCGCATGGTCATCATCGAGATCAACGGCGGCTACTTCTATCTGATGGCGGCGGGCTCCAACGCCTATCTCGCGGTGCTCTCGGACGTGGTCGCCGAACCCGGCCTGATGAGCAACCGGATGCGTGACCTGGTCGTCCGGATCGGCGCCCATCTCACCAGCCCGCCCCGGCGCAACGGGCAGACCGTATGACTCCTCCGCAACGCCGGCGGCGCCACCCCAAGGAGCAGGCCCCGCCCGAGCCCCCCAAACAGGGCCCACGCAAGGAGCCCGAGCGGCTGTACGTGCTCACCGGATCGGCAGAGGGGCGCGAGCGCGCCGCCCTCGACCTCGTCACGTTAATCGTGGCGCGCGCCGATCCGCCGCCCTCCTCCACGCCGGAGCGCGCGGCGCTGATCCGGCTCTGCGCCGCCCCCCTGTCCGTGGCCGAGCTGTCGGCCTATCTGAATCTGCCGTTCAGCGTGGTGACCGTCCTGCTCACCGAGCTGCTGACGGCCGAACTGGTCCAGGCGCGCGCCCCGATCGTGCGGCAGGCGATCGCCGACCGTTCCCTCCTCGAAGCGGTGATGCATGGACTTCAAAAGCTCTGACACCCTCCCCGGCCCACGGACCGAGGACCATCTGCCGCAGACGGCACAGGCCGCGGTGAAGATCGTCATCGTGGGCGGTTTCGGGGTCGGCAAGACGACCATGGTCGGTTCGGTCAGCGAGATCAGGCCGCTGACCACGGAGGAGACCATGACGCAGGCCGGCGTCGGGGTCGACGACAACTACGGCTCCGACACCAAGACCGCGACCACCGTGGCGATGGACTTCGGTCGCATCAGCATCACCGAGCAACTGGTGCTGTACCTCTTCGGCACCCCAGGCCAGGAACGCTTCTGGTTCCTGTGGAACGGGCTGTTCGAGGGGGCGCTCGGGGCGGTGGTGCTGATCGACACGCGGCGGCTTGAGGTCAGTTTTGATGTCATAGGACGGCTGGAGGAGAGCGGCGTCCCGTTCGTGATCGCGGTCAACTCCTTCCCGGACGGCCCCCGTTACCCCGTCGAGGACTTGCGCGAGGCGCTCGACCTGGCGCCGGAGATCCCCATCGTGGAGTGCGACGCACGTCGCCGGGCCTCCAGCCGGGACGTCCTGATGACCCTCATGACCTTCCTGCACTCGCTCGCCATGACGGGCTCGCTCACCTGACCCCGAGGCCGCAGTCCTGCCCCCTGTCCCGAACTCCCCAGACATCGGATCCACTTCAGTTTTCGGAGCGACCACCGTGACGCCTGAACGACACTCCCCGACCGGTACGGACGACCCCACGCTCGGCCCGCCTCCCGGCTGCCCCGCGCACGGCACCGGCCCCGGGGGACTGCACCGGCTGTACGGCCCCGAGGCGCAGGACCTGGGAGCCCTGTACGAGAAACTCCGCGCCGAGCACGGTGTGGTGGCACCCGCTCTGCTCCACGACGACGTGCCGATCTGGGTGGTGCTCGGTCACGGCGAGAACATGCACATGCTGCGCACCCCCTCGCAGTACACCCGTGACACCCGGGTGTGGGCCCCCTTGCAGGACGGTACGGTCAAGTCGGACAACCCGCTCATGCCGATCGTCGCCTGGCAACCCATCTGCTGCCATGCCGAGGGCGACGAGCACCTGCGGCTGCGCGACGCGGTCACCGGTGCCATGTCGACCATCGACCACCGAGGCATCCGCCGCTACATCAACCGTGCGACCCAGCACCTCGTCAACAAGTTCTGTGAGGAGGGCAGGGCCGACCTGGTCAGTCAGTTCGCGGAACATCTGCCGATGGCGGTGCTGTGCGAGATCCTCGGCATGCCGGACGAGTACAACGACCGGATCGTGCAGGCCGCCCGCGACATGCTCAAGGGCAGCGAGACCGCCATCGCCAGCAACGCGTACATCATGGACGTCCTGATGCGGCTCACCGTCCGCCGCCGGGCCGAGCCCAAGGACGACTTCACCAGCCACCTGATCAACCACCCTGCGGGGCTGACCGACGAGGAGGTCGGCCAGCACCTGCGCGTCGTCATGATCGTCTCGTACGAGGCCACCGCCAACCTGCTCGCCAACGTACTGCGCGTGGTACTCACCAACCCGGGGTTCCGCGCCCGGCTCAACGGTGGCCAGATGACGGTGCCCCAGGCGGTCGAGCAGTCCCTGTGGGACGAGCCACCGTTCAGCGCCATCCTCCCCTACGTCGCCAAGCAGGAGACCGAGCTGGGCGGCCAGCGCATCCGCAAGGGTGACGGCCTCATCCTGGGCATCGCGCCGGGCAACGTCGACCCACGTGTGCGCCCCGACCTCACCGCCAACATGCAGGGCAACCGCTCCCACCTCGCCTTCAGCGGCGGCCCGCACGAGTGCCCGGGTCAGGACATCGGCCGCGCCATCGCCGACGTGGGCGTCGACGCGCTGCTGACCCGCCTCCAGGACGTCCAACTCGCCTGCGAGGAGGACGAGTTGCGCTGGAGGGAGTCGATCTCGAACCGACACCTGGTGGAACTGCCGGTGAAGTTCGCGCCGAAGCCCCAGCAGGACGTCACACACCGGCCCTCCGTCCGACCGGTGCCGTTGCAGCGCCCGGACAACTGGCAGGTCGGCACATCACGGCCGCAGCCGCAGCCGCAGTCCTCCACTGCGCCGGAGCCCGCCGCTCCGACGCCGACGGCGATGCCCGAACCGGGCCGCCGGCCGGGCGTGTTGCAGCGCCTGCTGCGTTGGTGGCGCGGCGAGTAACCGACCGGGGCAGCCGGGCTACCCGGCCCACTCCTCGTACGACGACCAGGCCCGCAGTACACGCGGGCTGGCGAACCGGTGCTGGTGCCCCGTGACCGGATCGGTGAACTCCAGGACCCGCGCCAGCAGTTGGAGCGGGCGCCGGAAGTCACCGGCCGCCACGGGGCCGGTCACCACGGGATAGAGGGGGTCGCCGACGATCGGCACCCCCAATGCCGTCATGTGCACTCGCAGTTGATGCGTCTGCCCGGTGCGGGGACGCAGCCGATAGCGGGCCAGCCCGTCGTCCCGCCGCTCCAGCAGCTCCACGTCGGTGACGGCATTGGGCTCGCCCTCGACCTCGCGCGCCGCCATGACCCCGCGCTCCTTCACGATCCGACTGCGTACGGTGCGCGGCAGGGCGAGTGCCGGGTCGTACCGGGCGACGGCCTCGTACTCCTTGGCGATGCGCCGGTCGCGGAACAGTGCCTGGTAGCTGCCGCGCTCCGCGGGGCGCACGGTGAACAGGACCAGCCCGGCGGTGAGCCGGTCCAATCGGTGGGCGGCGCCCAGCGCGGGCAGCTCCAGCTCCCGGCGCAGCCGCGCGAGCGCGGTCTCCGTGACATGGCTGCCGCGCGGTGTGGTGGCCAGGAAGTGCGGCTTGTCGGCGACGACGATGTGCTCGTCGCGGTACACGACGTCCAGTGCGAAGGGCACCGGTACCTCGGACGGCAGCTCCCGGTGGAACCACACGAACATGCCCGGAACGTACGCCATGGCACGCGGCACGGCACGCCCGTCGGCGTCCACGATCAGTCCTGCGTCCAGCATCCCGTCGATCACCCCCGCCCCGGCCGCGAGCCGCTCCACCAGATGATCACGTACGGTCGCCCACGCCGCTCCCTGCGGCAGTTTCACCCGCACCGCGTCGACTCCGTCGCGCTGCGGCAGGGGGGAAGGAGGGATCGGGCTTCTGCGTCTCATCGGGATCAAGGGTACGAGGGGGCGCTGACAGCGGGGGCACGAGCTGTCGGAGAGCAGGACGCGCGGCGCATCGTGCGCGCCGAACTCGCATGTCGGAACGCGCGGTCGGCCCTGGGGCGAGGCGTCGCCCCGAGTGCGACGGCGACCGTGACTCGCTGGGCTCTCGACAAGATCGGCTTCCACCGCCTCGGACCTCTGCATCCGGACGCGGGGCACGATATGCACCTGCACGCCTGCGTGCGGGGAGATTAGGACCGACGGCTGTTCCAATACACTGCCCGCCGTGTGAATTCGTCCGCGGCATATGACCATCTCGGCAATCGCCAGGGGCACTCGCGAAGTCCCGAAGGGGCGTGCGCATACTGATCGCGCAACCGTCCAAATGTGCGCGCAACACGTTCATGTCTGAATCAACGACGTCCACTTCCGGTCTGGACCGAACTGCGATCTGATAGAAGCTGCACCGCTGAAGTCGGCGCGTCCTACTCGCGCCATCGCGGAAGGGGGATCCTGTGGCACCACTCGTTCTGCCCTCGCCCACCGCGGTCGTCTCTGCTTCGGCCCACTTGGGGCACGCCCGTGAGCGGGCACGCCAACAGCGCAGACGGAGACGTCCTCGTCCGTCGCCGTGAAGTACCGATCGTCCACCAACTCCTCGGCTTCTCGCCGCGGGAGCGGGCAACCTGTGCCATGCCGTATCGCCTCGACCGACCCAGGCGCCACAGATATGGAGGACCCGTGCTCACCATGATCCCGACGTATGCGGAGCCCAGCCCCCCGACCGTAAGTCCGTACAGCCAGCGGATCGAACAATATGTCCGCGAACTCGGAGAGAGCCTCGGGCTGAAAGAGACACAGGGTGGCCGGGAGCGGCTGGAAGCAGGCTACGGGAAATTTGTTGCCTGGACCTATCCGGAAGCCTCGTTCCGTGATCTCTGCCTTTGCGCGGAATGGCTTTTCTTCACTTTTATCCTGGATGACCTGCACACGTTAAAGGCCTACGACGATCCGGAAACCTGGGCTCCGGTCCACCGACGCCTGATGGACATCATCAACATCGGAAAGGACCCTGCCTCCGCGCAGGAGCGAACTCCTTTCACGAAGGCGCTGACGGAGCTGTCCATCCGTACCGGTGAAAGGCTTTCACCGACGCTTCACCGCCGGCTGAACCGACACCTTGACCTGTTCTTCCAGGGATTCACCGAGGAATCCGAGAACCGGTTCCGCGGCACTCCCCCCGGGATCGACAGTTTCACCCGGACCAGGCGACTTTCGGTGGGTATGGAGTTCGGCTTCGATCTGGTCGAACTCAGCCAGCGCGCGGAGGTGCCCGAAAACATCTACGAGACAGGCCTGTTCAGGGAGATCGTCGAAGCCGCGAGCGATGTGGTCGCCTGGCAGAACGACCTGCATTCGATTCACCTGGACGACATACGTGGAGATTTCCACAACGTCGTGATCGTCATGCAGCATGCCGACGGAATCTCACTACGGGAAGCCATCGACTCGGCCGTTGCCAAGGTTCAGGAGCGAATCGTCGACTTCCTGGCCGCCGAGAAGCAGCTCCGGCCCTTCCTGAAAAGCCGTGGAGTGCCGACCGGTACCCGTGAAGAGATCCTGAAGGTCACTGCCGGAATGCGACAGTGGACGAACGGATGTCTGCACTGGTACGGGAACACCACGCGCTACAAGATACCCGTCACCTCGGGCGAGTCGGATCAACAGCATGCTCACCTGCAGGAGATGCTCCCGAGCCGGGATCACGCGTCCGCGCACAGTTGCGGATGACCAGCAAGGGGCACCCTCTGTCTGCCGCAACGTCAGCCTCAACGTGGCTCCCAACTGAAGGAGGGCGAACACGCCATGGCAAAGGACCTTGAAGGCCTTGCACAGGCTCCAGGAGCACTGCCGGTCGTCGGGCATTTGTTTCCGCTGCTCCGTGACCCGCTACGTTTCCTGAAAACCCTTCCCGCCCACGGTGATTTGGTCCAGATACGGTTAGGTCCGCAGAAGGCCGTTGTGGCCTGCCGGCCCGAGCTGGTCCAGGAGGTTCTCCTCCATGACCGCCTGTACGACAAGGGCGGACCCATCATCGAACGGATCGGGAATGCGCTTGGGAACGGTCTTGCTTCGTGTCCCCACAGCGTCCATCGACGACAGCGACGGAGCTTGCAACCGGCCTTTTCTCGCACTTGCCTGCGTGAATATGCCGCCATCATGACCCAGCAAATCGACACGCTCGCGATCGGCTGGAGTGACGGACAGGATTTCGACGTAGCCGAGCAGATGTACACTTTCGCGAGTGACACCATTGCTCAGACACTGTTTACGGCTGAATCCGCAGGACCGGCCGTGGACACCGTCAAGGAATGTCTGCCGGATATCTTTCGAGGTATCTACCAGCAAGCTGTCTTCCCACCTTGGCTCAGCCGTCTACCGATACCCCCGAACTTGCGCTACGAGCGGGCTCGTAATCGCGCGTGGGCCGAGGTCAGCAAGACCATCAGCATGTACCGACAGGACGACGAGTCCCACGGCGATGTCCTGTCGATGCTCCTCAAAACGCAGGACGACGCGGGAGAACTCCTCGGTGACGCCGAGATCCACGCCCAGATCATGACCCTGCTCGTCGCTGGCATCGAATCCACCGCGGTGGCACTCACCTGGGCGCTGCATCTCCTGTGCCAGAACCCCGATGTCCAAGAGCGACTGCGCACCGAGACGGTGAAGGTTCTCGGCACCCGAACCGCCACTTGGGACGATCTTCCCCGGCTCGACCTGGCACGCCGGGTCATCACCGAGACGCTGCGCCTCTACCCTCCCGGATGGATCCTGACCCGGACGACCACCACGGAAGCCCGGCTGGCGGACGCCGTGATCCCCGCCGGGACCACCCTCATCTACAGCCCGTACCTCATCCATCATGATGCGCGATTCAATCCGCGCCCCGACTGCTTCGATCCCGACCGGTGGCTTCCGGATCAGCACCACATGCGCGGCACTTTCATCCCGTTCGGCGGAGGTGCGCGCAAGTGCATCGGCGACAACTATGCGATGACCTTGGCGACCCTCGCCCTGTCCACGATCGTGGCCCAATGGCGGTTCTCGAGTGCCGACGATCAACTGCCGCATGTCGAACCCCGGATGACCCTGACCCCGCACGGGGTCCGGGCCCGAGTGGAATGTCTTCAGGGAATCCGGACCGGCAGCACAGCCACCGTGTGAGGCGGTTCTCGACCCGTCAGGCCCACCGGCAGCTCTGCCGGTGGGCCTGAGCGGTCCTGTGCGGTGCGGTCATGAACGGTCGGTGACTCGGCGGCCCGTCAGCCGGTACAGCACCCCGACCCCCACCGTGCCCCCCAAGAACAAAACCGTGAACCACTGGAAGTACCAGTGCCCACCCGCCGGGTCGTACACCGCGGCCCGCGGCCACGCCAGGTTGACGGTCATGACCAGGCCGTAGAGCAGCGCCAGGGCGTTGACCGGCACCCCCCACCTGCCGAGCGAGAACAGCCGGGCGCCCGTCTCGTCCGTGCCGTCCGTCGTGAACTCGCCGCGCAGGCGGCGGATCAGCAGTGGTCCCGTGACCATCGCGTACGCCAGGTACAGCATCACGATGCAGGTGGTGCCGATGGCGAGGAAGGCGTCGGGGGAGGCGAAGTTGAGGAGGAGCAGGGCTGCCGCCAGGACGCCTACGACGATGGCCGGGGCGCTTGGCATGCCCGTGCGGGGGTTGACCTTGGACAGGCGGGCGGAGAACGGGAGTTGGCCGTCGCGGGCCATGGAGAAGAGCATGCGGCAGGCCGCCGTCTGGATGGCCAGGGTCGCCACCGCGATCGCCACCACCACGTCGGCCAGCAGGGCCTTGCCGACGCCGTCGCCGAGGCGGCTCGTCAGGACGTAGCTGAGGCCGTCGACGCCCAGGTGGCCGTCGGTCAGGCTGGGCGCGGCGAGCAGGCCGCCGAGGATGATGAGGCCGCCGAGCAGGCCTGCCGCGCCGAGCGCGGTGAGGATCGTACGGGGCGCGGTGCGGCGGGGGTTGTGGGTCTCCTCGCTCATCTCGCCCGCGCTGTCGAAGCCGATCATCACGTAGGCCGCCGTGAACGAGCCGACCAGCAGCGCGCCGAGCAGACCGCCCTCCAGGCTGCCGCCGGTGTGGAAGGTGATGCTGGGGGTGCGCTTCGAGTGGGTGAGCAGGAGGACGACGATCAGGATCGCGCCGATGATCTCCGCCGTCACTCCGACCCGGTTGATCACCGACATCACGCGGTTGTCGAGGATGTTCACCAGAGTGGTCAGGATCAGCAGGATCACGCCCAGGACCGCCGCGTTGGCCGCGCCGTCCGGTGAGGTGGGGGCGGGATCGCCGCCCACCAGTTGGAAGCCGGACCAGATCGCCGGCAGCACCATCTGGAGCGCGAGCGCCGCCGCTGCTACGACCACGATCTGGCCGATCACCATGATCCAGCCGGCGAACCAGCCGAAGGTCGCGTTGGAGAGGCGCGACGACCACTGGTAGATCGCGCCCGAGATCGGGTAGCGCGCGGCCAGTTCCGCGAAGCAGGCGGCGACCAGGAGTTGTCCGGCCAGCACGATCGGCCAGGCCCAGAAGAAGACCGGGCCGCCGAACGCGTAGCCGAAGGCGAAGAACTGGAAGACGGTCGTCAGTACGGAGATGAAGGAGAACCCGGCCGCGAACGACGCGTACCGGCCGAGGCTGCGATGCAGTTCCTGGCGGTAGCCGAACTCGGCGAGGGAGCCGTCGTCGGGAGAGTGGGGCGGATCGGGGCGTACGTCGGAGGGGGTGGTTGTGGCCACGGCGGCACCTGCCTTCGGCGCGAATTCCTGTCGGGTGACAGAAATTAGGGACGGCCTGTTTCGGACGCGTCACGCGGCCGTGTCGAAGGCGGGCCCAAGTCCTCACGCTCTTGCCCTCGGTGCAAAATCGCGATACATCGTGTATTGACGTTCCGTGGCGACTCGCGATATGTTCGATCACGAGTATTCGGATACGAGGCGTGCCCGAGGGAAGGCTGGGAGGTGGTGGTCCCGTGGCTGCGAAGCGTCGCAAGCTCAGCAACCCGCTGGCACTCGCCGTGCTGGTGACCCTCTGTCAGGGCCCCATGCATCCGTACGAGATCGCCCAGACCCTGCGCCGCCAGGGCAAGGACACCAGCACGAAGATCAACTACGGCTCGCTCTATACGGTCGTGCAGAACCTGGAGAAGCACGGCTTCGTCGAGGTCGCCGACATAGAGCGCAAGGGCAACCGCCCCGAGCGCACGGTCTACGGCCTGACCGGCGCCGGGCGCGAGGAGATGACCGAGTGGCTGTCGGAGCTGCTGGCCCGCCCGGTCAAGGAGTTCCCCATCTTCGAGACGGCCCTCTCGCTGCTGGGCGCCCTGCACCCCGACGAGGCGGTGACGCTGCTGGAGGAGCGGGTGAAGAACCTGGAGGTGCAGGCGGCCGGCGAGCGCGGAGCGCTGGAGAAGCTCTACGAGTCGGTGCCCCGCCTCTTCCTCGTCGAGGTCGAGTACCAGCTGCACATGACCGAGGCGCAGACCGAGTGGGTCCGCGGCCTGCTGAAGGAGCTCAGAGAGGGCTCCATGCTCGGCGTCGAAGGCTGGCGCCACTTCCACGAAACGGGGGAGCAGCCACCGGAGTTCACCTAGCGAAGACTGACCCCGACCGGGCTGTTGCAGCAGCCCTGCCGGGGTCACGAACCCCGAGACCGACCCGCCGTGCGGCAAGCCAGGCAATCGAGGTGCGGCACACCCAGGATAGCCCGGCGCTCTGCACGCGGATCAGTCGTGACCTTTCACCACTCACATCCGCTCATTCATGGAGAGCTGTCATGGGCAGTACCCGTGCGCCCGCAGTAGCGGCACACCAACTGATCAAGACCTATCCCGGCGACGTCACCGCCCTCAACGGCATGGACGTCACCGTCGAACCCGGCACCGTCTTCGGCCTCCTCGGGCCGAACGGCGCCGGCAAGTCCACCACCGTCAAGATCCTCACCACCCTGGCCCGCCCCGACTCCGGCACGGCCACCGTCGCGGGACACGACGTGCTGCGCCACCCGGACCGGGTGCGCCGCGCGATCGGCGTGGTCGCCCAGAACTCGGGCGCCGACCCGACGGCGACCGGCCGCGAGAACCTCCAACTCCAGGGCAGGCTCTACGGCTTGAGGGGCGCCGCCCTCGCGCGGCGGGTGGACGAACTCCTCGACCGCTTCACCCTCGCGGATGCCGCCGGGCGCCCGGTCAAGGGCTACTCCGGCGGAATGCGTCGCCGACTGGACGTGGCACTCGGCCTGGTGCACCGGCCCGAGGTGCTCTTCCTCGACGAGCCCACCACCGGCCTCGACCCCGAGGCCCGCACCGCGATGTGGGACGAGATCGGCCGGCTCGCCGGGGAGGAGGGGCTGACCATCCTGCTCACCACGCACTATCTCGAAGAGGCCGACCGGCTTGCCGAGCGCATCGCGATCGTCGACCGCGGCCGGGTCGTCGTCGAGGGCACCCCCGACTCCCTCAAGGGCGAACTCCGGGGCGACGCCGTCCACTTGGAGCTGCGCGAAGCGGTCGGCGACGCCGGTCGTACGCTGCTCAGGAGCGCCCTCGTCGGACTGCCCGGCGTCCACGAGGTACTGGTCGACGGACGCCGGGTCAGTGCCCGCGCCGACGACGGAGCGGCCGCGATGCCCGTCCTGCTGGCGGCGTTCGAGCGCGTCGGCGTCGGGGTCGCCGCCGCGACCGTCGCCCGCCCCTCGCTCGACGACGTCTACCTCCGCTACGCCGGCCGCCGCTACTCCGAGGCCGACGCGGACAGCGCCGAGCAGCCTGCCCTCGCCGCCGTCGCCGGAGGTGCGCGATGAGCACCGCCGTCTCCCAGACCTGGTACATGACGCAGCGCCAACTCAGGGTGTTCGCACGACAGCCCGCCTTCGCGGTCATCACCCTCATCCAGCCGGTGATCTGGCTGTTCCTCTTCGGCAACCTCTTCAAGAAGGTCGTCGAACTCGGCGGCTTCGGCACCACCTCGTACCTGGACTACCTCGTCCCCGGTGTGGTCGTGATGAGCGCGCTCAGCTCCAACATGTGGGCGGGCATGGGCACATTGGAGGAGATCCAGCGCGGCACCCTCAACCGCTTCCTGACCACACCGGTCAGCCGGGCCGCGCTGATGAACGGAAATGTCGTCAACAACGGCCTGGTGACCGCGTTCCAGTCGGTGGTCATCGTGCTGCTCGGACTGCTCGGCGGCGCCGACTACCCGGGCGGCGTCGGCGGCATCGCGATCCTGGTCATCGCCTCGGTGCTGCTCGGCACGATATTCGGGGCGCTCTCCAACGCCCTCGGGATGCTGGTGCAGGAGCGGGAGTCCATCATCGGCATCAACACCTTCCTGCTGCTGCCGCTGACCTTCCTGTCCAGCGCCTTCATGGCGCCCTCGCAGATGCCCTCGTGGATGCGGCACATAGCCGACTTCAACCCGCTCAACTGGGCGATGGTGGCCGGCCGTTCGGCGATGTCCGAGCACCCCGACTGGGGTGACGTGCTCAGCCGGGGCGGCGCGCTGCTGGGCTTGGCGGTCGTGGCGGTGTGGCTGTCGATACGTACGTTCAGGTCGTACCAACGGTCGGTGTAGAGCCCCGGAAGGGAGCGCCCCGAAGGGGCGCTCCTGAAGGGGCGCGGGGTTGTGTCTCTATGCGGCTCCGCCGCGTGGGCGCGACCAGCCACGACGGCGCCGCACACGCCAACGATCCGTCGTGGCACCCCCAGCGCGCGCCTACGCGGCCGCGCTGGCCCCCGTCACACCTTCCTGCTCCGCCTCGATCTTCGCGTTCCACTCCCGCTTGGAGGCCTGCCAGCCGTCCTCGTTGTGGCCGAGCCGCCAGTAGCCGGAGATCGACAGGTCCTCGCGCGGGATCGCCGACTCGACCCGCAGCAGGGCCCGCAGGTCCTTCACGAAGGCCGCCTCGCCGTGCACGAACGCGTGCACGCGGCCCTCCGGGAACTCCAGGGCCCGTACGGCCTCGACGAGTGCCTCGCCGACGGGGCGGTCCCCGCGGTGCAGCCAGACGACCTCGATGTCCGAGTCGATCTTCTGCTCCTCCTCGGGCCCGGAGATCTCCACGAAGGCGTGTGCCGTAGCGCCCTCGGGCAGCGACTCCAGCGCCCGGGCGATCGCGGGCAGCGCGCTCTCGTCCCCGGCGAGCAGATGCCAGTCGGCGTCGGTGTCGGGGGCGTAGGCGCCGCCGGGGCCCATGAAGTGGACGGTCTCACCGGGCTGGACGCGGGTGGCCCACGGGCCGGCGAGGCCCTCGTCGCCGTGGATCACGAAGTCCAGGGTGAGTTCGAGGTGTTCGGGGTCCCAGGCGCGCACGGTGTAGGTCCGGGTCACCGGCCACTGCTCGCGCGGGAACTCCGCGCGGATGCGCTCCACGTCGAAGGGCTCGGGGTAGGTCGCGCCCCCGGCCGGGAACAGCAGCTTCACGTAGTGGTCGGTGCAACTGTCCGCGGAGAAGTCGGCCAGACCCTCGCCACCGAGCACCACGCGCTGCATGTGGGGGGTCAGCCGTTCGGTGCGGACGACCTGCGCGGAGTGGGGCTTACGCGGCTTCCGTGCCGGACGTTCTGCCATGACGGCCTCCCGAATTCCCATGCTTAGGCTTACCTAAGTTAGCACTACATTCTCTGTGAAAGGCAAGAAAGAGAGGGCAAGAACATTGCTTACGCGCCCAGCGTGGTCAGCAGTCGCTGCAATGATCCGCCCAGTCCCCAGCGTTCCGCCAGTGCGCCCACCAGCTCCGGATCACGCGGAGCGCGCGGCAGTGTGGGGTCGACATCGGGCAGCGGTACGTCGTCCGCGACCCGTACGACCTTGGGCGCGACCGCGACATACGGTCGTGCCTCGTCGAGGCGCTTGCGCTGCGAAGGGGTGAGCTTGGACTTCGGGTCGTCGATCGCCGCCATGATCCCGGCGACGTCACCGAACTCGGCGAGGAGCTTGGCCGCCGTCTTCTCACCGATCCCGGGCACCCCCGGCAGACCGTCGCTGGGGTCGCCGCGCAGCAGCGCCAGATCCACGTAACCGCGGCCGTCGACACCGTACTTCTCGCGCAGGAACGCCTCGTCGGTGAGCTGGAGCGAGCCGACGCCCTTGATCGGATACAGGACGCGGACGCCACGGGCGTCGTCGACGAGCTGGTACAGGTCGCGGTCGCCGGTGACGATGTCGACCGGACCCTTGGCGTGCGCGGTGAACGTGCCGATCACGTCGTCCGCCTCGTACGGTTCGACGCCCACGCGCGCGATGCCGACCGCGTCGAGGACGGCCTCGATGATCGGCACCTGCGGGGAGAGGGTGTCCGGCACCTCCTCCTCGTCCGGGCCGCTCTCGCGCACCTCGGCGACGCGGTGCGCCTTGTAGGTGGGGATCAGGTCGACCCGCCACTGGGGCCGCCAGTCCGCGTCCATGCAGGCGACCAGCTGGTCGGGGCGGTGGTCCTTGACCAGGCGGTCGATGAATTCGAGCAGCCCGCGCACGGCGTTCACCGGCGTTCCGTCCGGTGCCTTCACGGACTCCGGGACGCCGAAGTAGGCGCGGAAGTAGAGCGAGGCGGTGTCGAGGAGCATCAGTCGTCCGGTCACGTCACGCATCATGCCGCACGACGGCGCGAGGACCACCTCCCCGTTTCCCCCGGAGGGGCGAAGGCGGCTGGTGGGTGAGCTGGGCCACTCCTGTGTTTGCGCCCGGAAAGCAGGGGCAGGCGCGGCTTCGGAGCGCTGCCGGTTGAGTATTCAACCGCTACGGCCCTCGGGCCCGATGCCTCCGCGTCCTGACCCCGAACGAGAGGTACGCGTGTCAGCCAGGCTAGAAGCCGAACATCTGTACAAGGTGTTCGGCAGACGACCCGACCAGGCAGTCGAACGGCTCCGAGCAGGAGCCGAGCGGGAGGAACTGCGCGCCGACGGCACCACCGCAGCCGTGATCGACGCCTCCTTCTCCGTCGCACCGGGCCAGATCTTCGTCGTCATGGGCCTGTCCGGCTCCGGCAAGTCCACGCTCCTGCGCATGCTCAACGGACTCCTTGAGCCCACCGCGGGCCGCGTCCTCTTCGACGGCCAGGACCTCACCGCGCTCACCGACCGCGAACTGCGCCTGGTCCGCGCCCACAAAATCAGCATGGTCTTCCAGCACTTCGCGCTCTTCCCGCACCGCAGCGTCCGCGAGAACGCGGCCTACGGCCTGGAAGTCCAGGGCGTGCCCCGTGCCGAGCGCGAAGCCCGCGCAGGCGAGGCCCTCGCCCTGTGCGGCCTGGCCGGCTGGGAGGACTCCTGGCCCGACGAGCTGTCCGGCGGAATGCAGCAACGCGTGGGCCTGGCCCGGGCGTTGGCCACCGACGCCGACCTGCTCCTCATGGACGAGTCCTTCAGCGCGCTCGACCCGCTGATCCGACGGGACATGCAGGACCAGCTCCTGGAACTGCAGAAGTCGTTGAAGAAGACGATCGTCTTCATCACCCACGACCTCAACGAGGCCATGCGCCTCGGCGACCGTATCGCCGTCATGCGCGACGGCCGCATCGTCCAGACCGGCACCGCCGAGGACATCCTGCTGCGCCCCGCCAACGACTACGTCGCCTCCTTCATCCAGGACGTCGACCGCTCCCGCGTGCTGACCGCGAGCTCCGTCATGGACACCGGCGTCGACGGCCACGAGGCCGACTGCGACTGCGAGACCGCCACGCCGGACACCCCCTTCACCGACCTGTGCGCCCTCAGCGCCCGTCTCACCCACCCGGTCGCGGTGCTCGACGCGGCCGACGAGGTCGTAGGAGTCGTAGCGCAGGAACGGCTGGTCGCGTTCATGGGCGGGGAATCCGCCACCGAGCCCGAGCAGGTGACCGCCGGTGCCTAGGCTTCCGCTCGGTGACTGGGTCGACTCCGGTGTCGACTGGCTGGTCGCCCACATGTCCTGGCTCTTCGACGCGATCAAGACGGTCGTCGAGGGCATGTACGACGGTGTCAACGCGGTCCTCACCGCGCCCGAACCCCTGCTCCTCGCGGGCATCCTGGCGGTGCTCGCCTGGTGGCTGCGCGGACTGGTCGCGGGGGTGCTGGCCTTCGCCGGGTTCCTGCTGATCGACTCGCTCGACCTGTGGGACCGGTCCATGTCGACGCTGGCCCTGGTGCTGGTGGCGACCGTCATCGCCCTGGTGATCTCGATCCCGCTGGGCATCTGGGCGGCCCGCTCCACCACCGTCAGCGCGGTCGTCCGGCCCGCGCTCGACCTGCTCCAGACGATGCCGTCGATGGTGCTGCTGATCCCGGCGATCCTCTTCTTCGGGCTCGGCACCTCCGCCGGCGTCATCGCCACCCTGATCTTCGCGCTCGCCCCCGGCGTCCGCATGACCGAGCTGGGCATCCGGCAGGTCGACGCCGAACTCGTGGAGGCGGCCGATGCGTTCGGAACCTCACCGCGCGACACCCTCCTGCGCGTCCAGCTGCCCCTGGCCCTTCCGACGATCATGGCGGGCGTCAACCAGGTCATCATGCTGGGCCTGTCGATGGTCGTCATCGCCGGCATGGTCGGCACCGGCGGCCTCGGCGGCGCCGTCAACGAGGCCATCGGCCAGCTCGACATCGGCTTCGGCTTCGAGGCGGGCGTCGGCATCGTCGTCCTCGCCATCTACCTCGACCGGATGACCGGCGCGCTCGGCACCCAGATCTCCCCGCTCGGCCGCAGGGCCGCCGCCAAGGCCCGCGCGACGGAGAGCGTCAAGCCCTGGAACCACCGCCCCCGCCCCGCGTTCGCCGTGATCGGCGTGGTCGTCCTCGCCCTGGTGGCAGGCGGCCTGGGCGTCTTCGGCTCCTCCTCCGGCACGAAGGCGACCTCCGCGACGGACGTCGGCAAGGGCAAGGAGATCACCATCGGCTACATCCCCTGGGACGAGGGCATCGCCTCCACCTTCCTCTGGAAGGAGATCCTGGAGGAGCGCGGCTACAAGGTCACGACCACCCAGTACGCGGCCGGCCCCCTCTACACCGGCGTCGCCACCGGCCAGGTCGACTTCCAGACCGACGCCTGGCTGCCCACCACGCACGCCGAGTACTGGAAGAAGTACGGCAAGCAGCTCGACGACCTCGGCAGCTGGTACGGCTCCACGTCCCTGGAGCTGACCGTCCCGTCGTATGTGAAGGACGTCAACACGCTCGCCGACCTCAAGACCCACGCCTCCGAGTTCGGCGGCAAGATCACCGGCATCGAACCGAGCGCCGGAATGATGGGCCTCCTGAAGACCAAGGTCCTCAAGGAGTACGGCCTCCAGGGCTCCTACGACGTCGTCGACGGCTCGACCCCGGCGATGCTGGCCGAGCTGAAGCGCGCGTATGCCAAGAAGCAGCCGATCGTCGTCACGCTCTGGTCGCCGCACTGGGCGTACAGCGACTACAAGCTGAAGAAGCTCACCGACCCCAAGGACGCCTGGGGCAAGGGCGACGGTGTGCACACCGTGTCCCGCAAGGGCTTCGCCGCCGACAACCCCGACGTCGGGAAGTGGCTGAGGGACTTCCGGATGACCGAGGCGCAGCTCACCGGTCTGGAGGCGCAGATCCAGAAGTCCGGCAAGGGCCAGGAGCAGTCCGCCGTCCGCACCTGGCTGAAGCAGCACCCGGGCCTCGTCGACCAGTGGGCCCCGGTCGCGAAGAACCAGAAGAGCCAGGCGGCCGGATGACCTGACAGTCCCAGCCGCCGCCCCGGAGGTGGGCTCCGCCGCACGTTCCCCCCTTCGTGCGGCGGGGCCCACCTTTCTCGGTGCCCCTGTCCGGCACGAAAAGGATTCGGCCAACCACATAGCGCTACGAAACCGCGCAATCGGGCCCCTGATGTGAGCGGGAACACAGGCGACTGCGTACGCATTGAAGAGTAGAGACGAAGTCTCGCGCCGATCGAGGGGTGGCGGGACCTCGCGCACTGGCCAGAACTGTGAAGTCCGATCGCACGCTGTGTGACGTGGATGTGACAGGCGCATGAAACGGTTTGCCGAACATGCGTAGGGTGCAGAGAAGTCATCAGAGGCCGTTTCAGAACCGGCCGCGGGCCGACGAGCGAAGGAGGGAGCCGGAGCGATGGGCGACCACAAAGAACAGCCCCTTCGGGTGGGTGCGGCCGTACGGCGGCGGCGCCGCGCGCTGGACCTGACGCTCGCCGTCGTGGCCGAGCGCAGCGGTCTGTCGGTGCCCTTCCTGAGCCAGGTCGAGAACGACCGGGCCCGCCCCAGCCGCAGTTCCCTGGAGAAGGTGGCCGACGCCCTGCGCACCACGGCCGTCGAACTCCTCGCCGCCGCCGACCCCGCGTGCAGCGTCGACGTCGTACGCGCAGAGGAACCCGAGTCGGCGGCGCCCCGGATGCGTTCGCTGGTGCGGGGTCATCACCAGCTGCACGCCTCGGAGTTCACCGGCGACCATGACGCGGGACGCGAATTCCAGCACCGCAACGACGAGTTGATGTATGTCGCGGACGGCGCCGTCGAGATCGAGGCGGAGGGGCGCGCGTACCGACTCGTGCGCGGCGACACGATGTACCTGACCGGCGGGGTACGCCACCGCTGGCGTGCGACCGTGCCGGACACCCGGGTCGTGGTGGTCGCGGTGGCCGAGCACATCGAGGCCGTCCAGGACCGCCCGCGCTGATGCGCGTCGTCTCGCTCGTGCCGTCCCTCACGGAGGCAATAGCCGTATCGCTGCCGGGAGTTCTGGTCGGCGCGACCGACTGGTGCAGCCACCCGGCCGGCCTGGACGTCACCCGTGTCGGCGGCACCAAGAACCCGAAGCTCGACCCGATCCTCGCCCTCGCGCCCGACCTGGTGGTCGCCAACGAGGAGGAGAACCGCGAGCCGGACCTGACGGCCTTGCGGGAGGCGGGTGTTGAGGTCCTGGTCACCGAAGTGCGGGACGTCCCACAGGCGTTCGGCGAACTGGACCGGGTCCTCGACGCCTGCGGAGCGCCCGTACGACCGCGCTGGCTGGACGCGGCCGAGCGGGCATGGGCCGAACTCCCGCTCCCCGAAAGCCGGTTGACCGCCGTCGTCCCCGTCTGGCGCCGCCCCTGGATGGTGCTCGGCCGGGACACCTTCGCGGGCGATGTCCTGTCCCGCCTCGGAGTCGACCACGTTCATGCGGCGCACGCCGAGCGCTACCCGCGTGCCACGATCGCCGAACTGCGGGCGGCGGCAAGGGACTTGGTGGTACTCCCGGACGAGCCGTACCGCTTCACGGCCGACGACGGCCCCGAGTCCTTCCCCGGCCTGCCCTGTGCGCTCGTCAGTGGCCGGCACCTGACGTGGTACGGGCCGTCACTGGCCGAAGCGCCACGGGTGCTGGGCGAGGCGCTGCGAGCAGCTCGCCGCTGACCAGGCCCCGGGCCGTGTGCACGGCGGCGGTGACCCAGGCGGCCACGAGCACGCCGTACAGGACGAACGCGAGCCCGTCGTAGCCGGCGAGGCCGGTGTGCCGGGCCAGGGACTCGGCGCCGGTGACACAGGTGCCGACCGGGAAGGTGAACGCCCACCAGGTCCGCGAAGCCCATGCCCCGGCGCCGGGCGCGGACCACATGTGCGGTGGCGAGGGCGAACCAGAGCAGCGCGAAGCCCATGACGGGGACGCCGTAGAGAACGGCGAGGAGGCCGAAGGCCTGGGCGGTGGCGGCCGGTACGACGCCGGGGGCGAAGTCCGCGAACTTGCCTACGGCGGTGGTCGATTGACCGAGCGGGCCGAGCACCAGGAACAGTGTCGGGGTGAGTGCGAGGGGCAGCGGTCCGCCGGTGACGAGTCGGGCGAAGACCAGCGGGAGCATCAGGAGCGTGGCCAGCAGACTCAGCCCGAACAGCGCGAAGCACGCGAGGAGGAGGGTCTCCCGGAGCTGCCCGGCCGGCAGGTGGGGCACGAGGAGCGGCCCGAGGGCGGCGGACACCATGGGCGCGACGACGGGCAGCAGCCACACGGGGGAAGCCTCGGACAGGTGCACACGCTGTCGTACGGCCATCAGGTACGGGACGGCTACGGCGGCCACCAGCCCTACGACCGTACCGGCGCCGAACAGCACGGCGTCGAGGACGACCGCCGCCCGCAGCCCGATCCAGTCCTGCCCGACGACCAGCGCACCGCCGCCCACCGCCAGCAGGGCCATCGCGAGACAGCCGTAGAACGGGGCCGTCGCCGGGTCGCGGAGATGGGCGCGGGCCCGGTCGCGGTGGTGGGTCCAGTGCAGGGTGCGGGTGGTGAGCAGGGCCAGGAGCAGGGCGAGGGAGAGGGCCCAGACGGTGGTGCAGGCCGTGCGCAGTCCCGGGAGGTGACCGGGGAGCCCGGCGCCGGCCGTGGCGACGATGGCGGTGCCCATGACGGACGCGTACCAGTTGGGTCCGAGGTGACGAACTGCGGTGACCATGTGTCCAGCGTCTCGCCGGCTGAGACGGGCGACCAGGGAGTATGTGTCTATGGGGACATAAACTGGATTTATGAGCAGTGACGAGACGGACGGCGGGCGGGAAGGGTCGATAGCGCACCGGGTGCCGGATCTGGGCGCGCTGGAACTGCTGCTGGCGGTGGCCCGGCTCGGCAGCCTCGGCGGCGCGGCACGCGAACTGGGCATCACCCAGCCGGCGGCCAGCAGCCGGATCCGCTCGATGGAACGGCAGCTCGGCGTGGCCCTGGTGGACCGCTCACCCCGCGGCTCACGTCTGACCGACGCGGGGGCCCTGGTCACGGACTGGGCCCGCCGGGTCGTCGAGGCCGCCGCCGCGTTCGACGCGGGTGCCCAGGCGCTACGGCACCGGCGCGACTCCCGGCTCCGGGTCGCGGCGAGCATGACCATCGCGGAGTACCTGCTTCCCGGCTGGCTCCTGGCCCTGCGCTCCCAACGCCCCGACACGGCGGTGTCGTTGCTGGCCGGCAACTCCACGACGGTCGCGGAACAGCTCCTCGCCGACGAGGCGGACCTGGGCTTCGTGGAGGGCCTGTCGGTCCCGCCCGGCCTCGACTCCACGGTGATCGCCCACGACCACCTGATCGTCGTGACGGCCCCGACCCACCCCTGGGCCCGCCGTCGACGACCCGTCCCCGCAACGGAGTTGGCGTCCACACCGCTGATCCTCCGGGAAAAGGGCTCGGGCACCCGCCAGGTCCTCGACGCGGCCCTGGGCGGCCTGGCCCGCCCTCTCATCGAGCTGTCCTCCACTACGGCGGTCAAGGCATCGGCGGTGAGCGGAGCGGGCCCGGCTGTCCTGAGCGAACTCGCAGTGGGCGAGGAACTGTCGACGCGCCGCCTGGTCCGCATCCCGGTCGAGGGACTCACCCTGGCCCGAGACCTGAGAGCGGTCTGGCCAACGGGCCACAGACCGACAGGCCCGGCGCGGGAGCTGCTGTCCCTGACCCGGGGTTAGCGCCCCGCCTGGGGGCCCGCCCCCAGACCCCCGACCTATGCCCACCCACCACCCGACTCGGTGGGTCGAGAAGTGCGCCAGCCCGGCTCGGTGGGGGTGAGGGGTTGGCGGCCTTGGCTCGGTGGGGTGAGGGGGTGCGCGGCCTCGGCTCGGTGGGGCGAGCTGTGCGCCACCCGGCGCGGTGGTGCGAGGGGTGTGCGGCCCCGGTTCGGTGGGGTGATCTGTGCGGCCCCTGCCCGGCGGGGTGAGCTGTGCGCCGCCCCGGCCCGGAGCGTCGGCGCCCGGGAGGATAACCCTTGGCGCGCGCCGTCATCGCTCCCTCACCATGACCGGCATGTCCCTTCCCGTCGCCCCGCCCGCCACCAGCGTCCGTACCCCATGGGAAGACCTCCCAGCCCATGTCCGCGATGCCGTCGCGCGGTTGCTCGGTTCGCCTGTGACGCGTGCTGTCACTCAGGTCGGCGGATTCTCGCCGGGTACCGCCGCTCGGGTGCGGACCGTCGACGGCACTCGCGCCTTCGTGAAGGCGGTCAGTGCCGAGGCCAACCCGCACAGCCCGGAGTTGCATCGCGCCGAGGCCCGTAACGCTGCGGCCCTCCCGGTCGGGGTTCCTGCTCCTCGTCTTCTCGGCAGCCACGACGACGGCACCTGGGTTGTGCTGGTCTTCGAGGAGGTGGTGGGGCGGCAGCCTCATGTCCCGTGGCGGGACGGTGAGTTGGCGCGGGTGCTGCTTGCCGTGGAGCAACTCGGGCGTGCTCTCACGCCGTCTCCCGTTGCCGCCTCGCCCGTGGCGGAGAGCCTCGCGGACGCCTTTGACGGCTGGCGGCGTCTGCTCGACGGTGCGGTGGTGGGGGACGTCACCGGACGGCTCGACCCCTGGACGGTCGCGCATCTCGCCGAGCTCGCCCAACTCGCCGCCCCCTGGGCCGAGTCCGCCGCCGGCGACACCCTCGCGCACGCCGATCTGCGTGCCGACAACATGCTGCTCACGGACGACGGCGGGGTCGTCTTCGTCGACTGGCCGCACGCCGTCCTTGCCGCCCCCTGGTTCGACCTGCTGGTCATGTTGCCGTGTGTGCGGGCCCAAGGCGGCCCGGATCCCGAGGAGTTGTTCAGCGGGCATCCCCTTGCGGAGGGTGCCTATCCGTCCGGTGTCACCGCCACCCTGGCGGGGCTCGCCGCGTTCTTTGTCGAGCACTCGCTCCTGCCCCCCGCCGCCGGGCCTGCCCACCCTGCGCGCCTTCCAGCGGGCGCAGGGCGACGCGGCCCTCGCCTGGCTCAGGACGCGGTGGGAGACGGCGCCGTCGCAGTAGCGACTGTGGCCGCTGACACCAGAGCCCGCATCACGCGTAGATCCTCGCCCATCTCGGGGTGCCATTGGACGCCCAACACCCAGTCGGCGGACGGGAGTTCGACCGCCTCCACGGTGCCGTCCTCGGCCCAGGCCGAGACCACGAGGCCCGCGCCCAGGCGGTCCACGGCCTGGTGGTGGAACGTCGGGACCGAGGTCTCCTCCGGTACCGCCGCCGCGTACAGCGTTCCCGGTACCGGCTTGACCGGGTGGCGGCCGAAGACTCCCGGTGTCTCCGCGTGGCCGTCGATGTGCTGGACGAGGGTGCCGCCCACGGCGACGTTCAGGAGCTGCATGCCCCGGCAGATGCCAAGCAGGGGCAGCCCCGCCGCCAACGCGGCCTCGATCAGGGCGAGTTCCCAGGCGTCGCGGGCGAGAGCGGGAGGGCCGGTGCGGGGGTCGCGCTCGGCGCCGTAGCGGACCGGCTCGACGTCGGGACCGCCCGCGATCACCAGGCCGTCGAGGCGGGCCACGGTCGCCGCCGCGTGCTCGGGGGCGTCCGGCGGCAGCATCGCGGCGAGACCGCCCGCCCGTTGGACCAGGCGCGGGTAGCCGGCCGGCAGCAGCGCGGCCTCCAGCTCCCAGGCGCCCCAGCGCGCCCCCGCCTCCAGATACGTACTGATGCCGATCAGCGGCCTGCCCGCCATGCTTTCCTCCGACCGCCAAGCGACGTGAATGGACTCGACGGGGACCATTAGACAACCCCACCCGTCACGCGAGGAAGCCCCGCAGGAGAGCCGCCGTCCCGGCGCAGTGCTCCCGCATCATCTCCCGCGCCCCGTCCGCGTCCCCGTCCAGCACCGCCTCCACCAGCGCGATGTGCTGCCGCTGCGAGTGCTCCAGGTTGCGGACCAGGAGGGGGATGCAGTCGAGCAGGTCGTTGACCGTGGCCCGTACCGCCGCGTACTGCGCGGTCAGTGTCGGCGAACCGCACAGCTCGGCCAGGGTGAGGTGGAGCAGGGTGTCCAGGCGGCGGTAGTCGGCGAGCGGGGCGTCGTGCGTGCGGGCGAGGGCGTCCCGCAGCCGCCCGGCCTGCTCGGCGGTCAGTCCGTGCGTCGCGCACAGACCCGTCGCACCGACCTCCAGTACCTCCCGGAACCGCAGCACGTCCTCGATGTCGACCGCGCTGATCCGCCGCCGCAGCTCGTCCTCGCCGCCGGCGTCCGACTTCGGCAGCACGAACGTCCCGCCGTAGCGTCCGCGCCGTGACTCCACGAGCCCCTGGTCCTGCAGTACCTTCAGAACCTCGCGCAGGGTCACCCGGCTGATCCCCAGCCGCTCGGCCAGCTCCCGCTCGGCCGGCAACCGTTCGCCCCCCGGCACCAGCCCAAGCCGCACGACCTGCAGAATCTGTTCCAGTGCCTCTTCGAAGCCGTTGCCCGCCCGCACCGGCCGCAGCACCGGGGTCAACCGGTCCTCTACGCCGTCCTCCGCATCCAGCGACATATGGCGGCACCCCCTTCCCAAGCAATGGTTCTCCGCAATACCTTATGGCTTCCGGCCCGGCCGGAAAAAGCGCGCAGAAGCCGAAGGAGCTTTCCCGTGGCAGACCGCACACCCCCGCTGAGCGTCGAGGAGCTGCACGCCCTCGTCGCCAGTGGCGAGATCGACACTGTCGTCCTGGCCTTCCCCGATATGCAAGGCCGGCTCCAGGGCAAGCGGTTCGCCGCCCGTTTCTTCCTCGACGACGTGCTCCGACACGGCACCGAGGGCTGCAACTACCTCCTCGCCGTCGACACCGAGATGAACACGGTCGACGGCTACGCGATGTCCTCCTGGGAGCGCGGTTACGGCGACTTCGCCATGCACCCGGACCTTTCCACCCTCCGTCGTGTGCCCTGGAACGCGGGCACCGCCATGCTCATCGCCGACCTCGCCTGGAACGACGGATCGCCGGTGGTCGCCGCACCCCGCCAGATCCTGCGCCGCCAGCTGGAGCGCCTCGCCGAGCACGGTTTCACCGCGCAGGTCGGTACGGAGCTGGAGTTCATCGTGTTCAAGGACACGTACGAACAGGCCTGGGACGCCAACTACAGAGGCCTCACCCCGGCCAACCAGTACAACATCGACTACTCGGTGCTGGGGACGGGGCGCATCGAGCCGCTGCTCCGCCGTATCCGCAACGAAATGGCGGCCGCGGGCCTGACCGTGGAGTCCGCCAAGGGCGAGTGCAACCCCGGCCAGCACGAGATCGCCTTCCGCTACGACGACGCCCTCGTCACCTGCGACCAGCACGCGATCTACAAGACCGGCGCCAAGGAGATCGCGTCCCAGGAAGGCGTCTCGCTCACCTTCATGGCGAAGTACAACGAGCGCGAGGGCAACTCCTGCCACATCCACCTCTCACTGGGAGACGGCAAGGGCGGCAACGCCATGGCCGGGGACGGCGAGGGCGGCATGTCGGAGGTCATGCGGTACTTCCTCGCGGGCCAACTCGCCGCGCTCCGCGACTTCTCGCTGCTCTACGCCCCGAACATCAACTCCTACAAGCGGTTCCAGCCGGGCTCGTTCGCGCCGACCGCCGTCGCCTGGGGCTACGACAACCGCACCTGCGCGCTGCGGGTCGTCGGCCACGGCCGCTCCATGCGCTTCGAGAACCGGCTGCCGGGCGGAGACGTCAATCCGCACCTCGCGGTGGCGGGGCTGGTCGCGGCCGGGCTCTACGGCATCGAGCAGAAGCTGGAGCTGCCGGAGGCCTGTGCGGGCAACGCCTACAGCGGCGACTACGCGCACGTGCCCACCAACCTCCGCGAGGCCGCCGAGCTGTGGGAGAACAGCCCGATCGCCAAGGCCGCCTTCGGGGACGAGGTCGTCGCGCACTACCGCAACATGGCGCGCGTCGAACTGGAGGCCTTCGACGCCGCCGTCACCGACTGGGAGCTGCGCCGCTCCTTCGAACGCCTGTGAGGACCCCGACCCCTCTGCCTGCCGACGAACGCCTGTGAGGACCCCCTTGCCTGCCGAGCACCCGCTGCACGTACTGAACCCCGCCACCGAGGAGGTCATCGCCACCGTCCCGGCCGCCACCGCGGCCGACGTGGACGCCGCCGTCGTACGCGCCACCCGGGCCCAGGCGAAATGGGCCGCGCTCCCGCCCGCCGACCGGGCCCGGCTGCTGCGCCGCTTCGCGACCGCGGTCGACGAACACCTCGAAGAACTCGCCCAGTTGGAGGTGCGCGAGGCCGGGCACACGGTCGGCAACGCCCGCTGGGAGGCCGGCAACGTCCGTGATCTGCTCGACTACGCGGCCGGGGGAGTGGAGCGGCTGACCGGCCGTCAGATCCCGGTCGCGGGCGGCCTTGACGTCACGATCCTCGAACCGCTGGGCGTGGTGGGCGTGATCGCGCCCTGGAACTTCCCGATGCCGATCGCCGCCTGGGGCACCGCCCCGGCGCTCGCGGCGGGCAACGCGGTCATCCTCAAGCCGGCCGAGACGACCCCGCTCACCGCGCTCCGGCTGGCCGAACTCGCCCTGGAGGCAGGCCTTCCCGAGGGGTTGTTCCAGGTACTTCCCGGCCACGGCCCGGTCGCGGGCACCGCGCTCGTCGAGCATCCCGGTGTCGCGAAGATCGTGTTCACGGGATCAACGGCCGTAGGCAAACAGGTGTTGGCGAAGGGGTCCGAACTCCTCAAGCGCGTCACCCTCGAACTCGGCGGCAAGAGCCCCAACATCGTCTTCGCCGACGCCGACATCGAGGCAGCCGCAGCGGCGGCCCCCATGTCCTTCCTCGACAACTCCGGCCAGGACTGCTGCGCCCGCACCCGCATCCTCGTCCAACGCGGCGTCTTCGACCGGTTCCTGGACCTCCTGGCCCCCGCGATCGAGGCGGTCAGGGTCGGCGACCCGGCCGACGAGAAGACGGACATGGGCCCGCTGATCTCCAAGGTCCAGCTGGAGCGCGTCCGTTCGTACGTCACGGACGACCTCGACGGCATCCGGGGCAAGGCTCCCGAGGGCCCCGGCTTCTGGTTCCCGCCCACCGTCGTCACCGGCGTCGACCCGCACGCACGCGTGGCCGTCGAGGAGGTCTTCGGCCCGGTCGCCGTAGTGCTCCCCTTCGACGACGAGGCGGAGGCGATCGGCCTCGCCAACGCCACCGACTACGGCCTCTCCGGCTCCATCTGGACCCGCGACGTCGGCCGCGCCCTGCGCGTCTCGAAGGCCGTCCGGGCCGGCAACCTGTCCGTCAACTCCCATTCCAGCGTCCGCTATTGGACCCCCTTCGGCGGCTTCAAGCAGTCGGGGATCGGCCGTGAACTCGGCCCGGACGCGCTCACCGCCTTCACCGAAACCAAGAACGTCTTCATCAGCGACGTCTCCACCACCAGCGTCTCGACCAGCACGGAGGGCCCCGCACAGTGACCTCAGAGATTGTTTGCCGGCGACTCGTCGGCCGTACCGCCGTCATCACCGGAGCCGGCAGCGGCATCGGCCTCGCCACCGCGCGGCGGCTCGCCTCCGAGGGGGCCAACGTCGTCTGCGGCGACATCGACGAGACCCACGGCAAGGCGGCGGCCGACGAGGTCGGCGGGCTCTTCGTGAAGGTCGACGTCACCGACCCCGAGCAGGTCGAGGCGCTCTTCAAGGCCGCCTTCGACACCTACGGCAGCGTCGACATCGCCTTCAACAACGCGGGCATCTCGCCGCC
Organism: Streptomyces sp. NPDC001100; assembly: GCF_053598575.1. NCBI lineage: Bacteria > Bacillati > Actinomycetota > Actinomycetes > Kitasatosporales > Streptomycetaceae > Streptomyces > Streptomyces sp. NPDC001100. The sequence continues at coordinate 72,203 of NZ_JBSFKO010000033.1, read as the reverse complement.
CGACGACGACTCCATCCTCGACACCGGCCTGGAGGCCTGGAAGCGCGTCCAGGACGTCAACCTCACCTCCGTGTACCTGTGTTGCAAGGCCGCCATCCCCTACATGCGCCGCCAGGGCAGGGGCTCCATCATCAACACGGCGTCCTTCGTGGCCAGGATGGGCGCGGCGACCTCCCAGATCTCCTACACCGCCTCCAAGGGCGGAGTGCTGGCCATGTCCCGTGAACTGGGCGTGCAGTTCGCCCGCGAGGGCATCCGCGTGAACGCCCTCTGCCCGGGACCGGTCAACACCCCACTCCTGCAAGAGCTGTTCGCCAAGGACCCGGAGCGGGCCGCTCGCCGCCTGGTCCACATCCCGGTCGGCCGCTTCGCGGAGGCGACCGAGATCGCCGCCGCCGTCGCGTTCCTGGCGAGCGACGACTCGTCGTTCGTCAACGCCGCCGACTTCCTGGTCGACGGCGGCATCTCGGGGGCGTACGTCACCCCCATGTAGGACGTGAACCCCCGCCGGGACGGGGGCAGTCGACCCGACGGCCCCCATCGGCCGTCAGAGGAAGGTCATGCCCTCGCCCCGGTAGGTGGGGACGGTGGCCGTCACCTGGTCACCCTCGATCAGGTGCAACGAGTCGAACCGCTCGCACAGTTCACCGGCCTTGGCGTGCCGGAACCACACCTTGTCGCCGATGAGCAGATCGTCGGCGGGGGAGCCGAGCAGCGGCGTCTGCACCTCGCCGGGCCCCTCCTGGGGGTCGTAACGCAGCCCCTCCGGGAGGTACGGCACCGGGAGCCGGTCGGGCCCCGCGGCGCCGGAAGCGGGGTAGCCGCCCCCGAGGACCGTCACCACGCCGACGCCCGGGCGCCGTACGACGGGCTGGGCGAAGAGCGCTGCCGGACGGGCGGTGAACGACGTGTAGTTGTCGAAGAGGCGCGGCACATACAGCCCGGAACCGGCCGCGATCTCGGTCACGGAGTCCTCGGCGGCGGTGTACTGGACACTGCCGGTGCCACCGCCGTTGACGAACTCCAGATCCGGTACGACGGCCCGCACGGCACGCACCACCTCCGCGCGCCGCTCGGCGAGTTCGCGCTTCGCGGTGGCCTGCATCAGCCGGATGGCGCGGGAGCGGAAGGGCCGCCCCGTGACAGAGTCGCCCACACCGGCGATATGGCCTTCGTAGGCCATGATCCCGACGACCTTGAAGCCGGGGCGACGCGACACCGTCCTTGCGATGTCGGCGAGTTGGGCGGGAGAGCGGAGCGGGGAGCGGAGTGCGCCGATGCGCACCCGGCCGCCGAGCATCCGCAGCGCGGTGTCCAACTCCAGGCAGACACGCACCACTTCGGTGCCGCCGGCGCGGGAGTCGTCGATGAGTTTGAGCTGGGCCGGGTCGTCGATCATCACGGTGACGGCGGCGGCGAGCTTGGGGTCGCTGGTCAGTTCGGCGAAGGCGGCGTGGTCGGCGGAGGGGTAGGCGAGGAGCACGTCGTCGAAGCCGGAGCGGGCGAGCCACAGCGACTCGGCGAGCGTGAAGGACATCAGGCCCGCGAAGCCGTCCCTGGCCAGGACGCGTTCGAGGAGGGTTCGACAGCGGACGGACTTGCTGGCGACGCGGACCGGCTTGCCGCCGGCCCGGCGGACGAGGTCGTCCGCGTTGGCATCGAAGGCGTCCAGGTCGACGATCGCGAGAGGGGCGTCGAGGTGGGCTGTGGCCCTGTCGTAACGGGCCCGGTCGGCGGCGCGCGCAGTCATGAACGCAGCCTGCCAGACAGGATTACCGCAGGGTAGTAGGACGTTCCGGGCAGAAGCCCCGGGGGTGCGGACTGGTTCCCGTTCGAGCGGGGGCAACCCGTAGAGTGACGCGCACGCACGGAGGAAACGCCGCCGGTCGTTCGACCTCGCCCGGGATGGCGGTCCGCCGCGGCGGGTATGCGTGCTCGGGACGACTTTGTTTTTTTGTGTGCGTGCCGGGTGAGGCGGGGTGGACGCCGGTGCGTATACGAACAAGGGCAGGAGCACGCCGGCCCGCACAAGAAACAAAACGGTGGCCCGGGTACGAGGAAACGGGGGGTGCATGAGCACGGAAGCGCGGCGCGCCCCCGTACCGCCCCATCCCACCTCGCCGCAGGCCCCTTCGGGGAGTTCGACGCAGCCCGTGAACGACACGACAGGCGAAGACTTGGACGGACCGCATTCCGGCACCGGGGGATCTTCCGGAGCCGTTTCGGGGACGGGTTCGGGGCGCGGTCCGGTCCCACCGATCCCACTGGTCCCACTGGTCCCACCGGTTCCGTCGGTGTCGGGTACGCAGGACACACAGGGGCAGTCGGACGTGCAGGACGGACCAGCGGCGTCGGCCGGCAGCGGTGGCGGTAGCGGTAGCGGTAGCGGCAGGGTGACCTGGGGCGGCGACCAGCCCGGTACGGGGTGGTGGGAGGGCGGCAACGCGAGACGCGCGGCCCGACGGAGCGCCGGGGCCGACGCGGGCGCGGACTTCCGGGGAAACGGTTCGGAAGCGGGCCGCGCTGTGGCTCCGGGCAACGGGTTCGACGGGGGTTCGGTTTCTCCGGGCTACGACTTCGAGGCGCGCGCGGTGCGTCCCGGCAACGGCACTGACGCACGCGGGGCGTCCGAGGGCAACGGCTTCGGGAGCGGCGGCTTCGAGGGCGGTGGCTTCGAGAACTTCGCGAACTTCGAGAACTTCGAGAGCGACGGCATCGCGAGCGATGGGCCGGGGGGTCGTAACGGGGCGGGGACCCGCAATGGGGCTGGGGACCGCAACGGGGCTGGGGCTGGGTCCGGGGCGGGCACCGAAACCGGAGACGGGTCCGGAGGTGGATCCGGGGTCGGGTCCGGGTCCGGGTCTGAGGCAGGATCCGCGGCTGGGTCTGGGTCTGGGTCTGGGTCTGGGTCTGGGTCTGGGTCTGGATCCGCGGCCGGGTCCGGGTCTGGGACTGGGGCTCGGTCCGGGGTCGGCTCGGGCTCCGGGACCCGAACTGGAGCCGGTTCAGGTTCTGTTGGCGCGTCGGCATCAGGCACCTCCGACACCCGGCCACGCTTCCCCGGTCTTCGGCCCTTCGCGCCCTTCGCCGCCGAGACGGTGAGCCCGCCTCCGCCGCCGGCCTCGGCACGCTTCCCGGACACACCGCCGGCATCCGCGACCGACCCGCGCCGCGCGAACCCCGAACGGCCCGGTACCGTCCCGCCCCGGCCACCTCACCGGCCCACGGCGACGGGCGCCGGCGAAGCACCCCGGGAAACCAGGCCGGAGACGAGCACACCCCTCCGCCCGACCCCGCCCATGGCCTCCGGGACGCCGTCCAGCCCGCCGCGCCCGGCTGTCCCACCGCGTCCTGGGGGTGACGCTCCTGACCGACCGCGCCAGGACCCCACCCGCCCGGCGACGCCTCCCGGTTCCAGTGTTCCGCCCCGCCCTGCGGGCGAGGCTCCGCGTCAGTCGCCCGACCAGTTGCGACAAGAGTCGTCTCGTCCGGTCGCGCCTGCGGGGCCGGGTGTTCCGCCGCGCCCCGTGACCGAGGCTTCGCGAGAGACCCCTGAGCGACCGCGCCAGGAGCCGTCCCGCCCGGCGACGCCTCCCAGCTCTGCCGTTCCACCCCGGCCTGCTGGTGAGCCTCCGCGTCCGTCGCCCGACCGGCTGCGCCAGGAACCGTCCCGCCCGGCGACGCCCCCCAGTTCCGCTGTTCCGCCGCGCCCCGTGACGTCTCCCGGCCCCGCCGATCCGACGCGCCCCGCGACCGAGACCTCGCCGCAGCCCGTCGACCGGCAACGCGACACCCCGGCCCGGTCTGCGGCGCCTCCGTCGGGTTCGGCCGGGACTCCCGAGGAACCGTCGGGGACCACTTCTCTGCTGAGGCCACCGCCCCCTGGTGCGCCTTGGCGGGGTGAATCGTTCACGGATCCAACTGACGGTGCACCCACGCGCGGTGTGTGGTCGCCCTCCGGTGCCGGTGCGCCGTATCCCCCCTCCGGTACCGGAACTGCCGGGTCCGGGCCCGCCGAGGCCCCTCCCGCCGGACCCACGGAGTCCGGCTCCTCCCCGTCCGTGGCGCCCACCAGCGAAGGCAACGGCACGGGCGCCTGGTCATCGGCCCCTCCCGGTAAGCCGGTTCGGCCGGCCGAAGACTCGTCCGGTGCCCGCTCCTGGTCAACTGCCGCTCCCGGCAACCCGGTTCGGCCCGCCGACGACACCACCGGCACCGCCCCTTGGGCATCTGCCGCTCCCAGTACCCCGGTTCAGCCCGTCGCGCCCCCCGTCCCCGACGGCGCCGGTACCAGCGCCTGGTCACCCGCCGCCCCCGGGACTCCCGTTCGCCCCGCCTCCGAGATGCCGCGGCCCGGGGGCAACCCCGGTCCCGATCCCGCCTTTTCGTGGAGCTCGCCCGTAATTCCCGGCGGCGGGCGGCCGGTTGTGTCGTTCGGGGAGCCCGAGGGGTATGACGAGCGGGCACGGCCGCGGCCGTTGGGGGCGCGGATACGGTCCCGTACCGCAGCCGTCGCCGCCTGTGTGGTGCTCGGTCTCGGGCTCATCGGCGGTGCGGTGACCGGGAGTTGGCTCACCGGCGACGACGGGGACGACGGCGGTGCGAGCACCTTTGCCGCCGCCGGGCAGTTGTGGCACAGCGTGCCCGTCGACGAGTTGTTTCCGCCCACCCTCCAGGGACAGGGCGCGGGCCCCGGCGGCGCCGACCGTACCTGGACCCGGATCGCCGTGGCTCCGGACACCGGCTGCGCGGGCGCCTTCGACCCGCTGTTGAGCAAAGTGCTCGCCCCGGTCGGCTGCCGGCGGCTCCTGCGTGCCACCTACACCGACGCCACCCAGAGCTATGTCACGACGGTCGGCCTCCTCTTCACCAAGGCCGACATCGCCGCGATGACCTCGCTGTCCACCCGGTTCAAGAACGAGAAGCTCGGCGACCGGACCGACCTCCTGCCCCGCCCGTACGCCGCGAAGGGCACCCTCGCCGCCACCTTCGGCGACAAACAGCGGGCCTCCTGGACCGTCTCCGTCCTCACCGACGCGCCCGTCGTCGTGTACGCCGTCTCCGGCTGGGCGGACGGCCGTACCGTCGACGCGCCCGAACCCGCCGACGAAGCCGTCACCTCCGGCTCCACCACGGCCCCCTCGCAGTCGGGTCTCGGCAACGAGGCGCAGGGGCTCGCCGACCGCGTCGAGCGGAGCCTGCGCAAGACCGTCGACTCACCTTCCGGGACCTCGGCCTCAGGGACGTCCAAGACGTCGGAGACCGCGGCGAGTTCGAAGGCCTCGGAGGAGAACCGATGAGCGTCACGTCCCGCCGCGCCGGGCTGGTGAGCGTCCTCCTGGCCGCCTCCCTCGCCCTGGTCCCGTCCACCGTCGCGCACGCCGACGGCATACGCGCCCAGGAATGGGCCCTGGACGCCATGCACACCCAGGAGGTCTGGCAGACCACCAAGGGCAAGGGCATCACCGTCGCCGTCCTCGACACCGGCGTCGAGGCGGACCACCCCGACCTCGTCGGCAACGTCCTCACGGGCAAGGACATGGTCGGCTTCGGGGCGAAGCCGGGCGACCGGGCCTGGGCCCGCCACGGCACCGCCATGGCGGGCATCATCGCCGGGCACGGACACGGCCCCGGGGACGAGGACGGCGTCATGGGTGTCGCCCCGGAGGCGAAGATCCTGCCGGTCCGCGTGATCCTCGAAGACGGCGACTCCGCGCGCAGCAAGGCCCGCACCACCCGTGGCAACGCCCTTGCGGACGGCATCCGTTGGGCCGCCGACCACGGCGCCGACGTCATCAACCTCTCCCTCGGCGACGACTCCGCGTCCGCCCACCCCGAGCCCGCCGAGGACGAGGCCGTGCAGTACGCCCTGAAGAAGGGTGTCGCCGTCGTCGCCTCGGCCGGCAACGGCGGCGAGAAGGGCGACCACGTCTCCTACCCGGCCGCCTACCCGGGTGTGATCGCCGCGACCGCCGTGGACCGCTACGGCACCCGCGCCTCCTTCTCCACCCGCCGCTGGTACGCCACGGTCAGCGCACCCGGCGTCAACGTCGTCATCGCCGACCCCGACCACAAGTACTACGAGGGCTGGGGGACCAGCGCCGCGTCCGCCTTCGTGTCGGGCGCGGTGGCCCTCATCAAGGCGGCCCACCCGGGGCTGACCCCGGCCCAGATCAAGAAGCTCCTTGAGGACACCGCCCGCAACCCCCCGGTCGGCGGCCGTGACGACTCCCGCGGCTTCGGTTTCATCGACCCCGCCGCCGCGATCAAGGCCGCCGCCGCCCTCAAGCCGACGAACCTGCACCCCGCCGCCTACGGCGGGAAGTACTTCGGCGCGGGACCCGACCCCGTCAAGACCGACAGCCGTACGTCCGACTGGGCGGGCCCCCTCGCGGGCAGCGTCGGCGGAGTCCTGCTCGTCGCGGCGGTCGTCCTCTGGCGCGGCCGCCGCAAACGGCCCGAGGGCTTCTAGCCCCCGGAGGAGATCCCCGAGGAGGCCCCGAAGAAGACCTCGGAGGAGATCCCGGACGAGTCAGTCGGTGGCCGACGCGGAGGCCCACGTAGAAGAGTCGGACCCCGCGAACGCCGCGACCCCCGCCTTCGCCGCCGCCTCGATCATCGTGATCCCCTTGTTCTGCGTCGTGCTGCCCTTCGACAGCACCGCGATCAGGTACTCGTGCCCGTCGGGCGCCGTCACCCGCCCGATGCTGTTGACGTCCCACAGCCCGGTGGTGCTCCGCGCCAGCCAGCCGTTCTTCAGCCGCCACTGGGAGCCGTCGGCCGCCGCCGACACCCCCCACTGCTGGTCGGCCTCTATCTTCCCCATCAGCCCCTGGATGTACGACTTCGAGGCCGAACTCAGCTTGGAGTCGTCCCCGAACACCTGCTGGAGCAGGGTGAGTTGGTCGGCGGCCGTAGTCTGGGTCAGCCCCCAGAGCGGGCCGTCGCCGCCCTTGGTGCCGGTCAGCCCGAACTTCTTGTTGGCCGCGTCGAGCCCGTCCGCCGTGCCGATGCTGTTCCACAGCGCCGTCGCGGAGTCGTTGTCACTGTTCTCGATCATCGTGGTGGCGTACGACTTCTCCGTCGTGGTCAGCTGCCGTCCCGCGTCCTGCGCCTGGAGCAGCAGTGCCGCCAGGATGTCGACCTTGACGATGCTCGCCGTGTCGTAGGCCGTGCTGCCGTACGTGGCGCTCTCACCGGAGTCCACGTCGAGCACGGCGACCGACACCTTCTGGTCGCCGGCCGGTGTCACCGCCTTCATGGCCTTGGCCAGCAGCGCGTCGTAGTCCACCGCCGGCTGTGTCACCGGTTCCACCGTCGCCTCCCCGCTGCCCGATGCCGACACCGACGCCGAGGCGGACGGTGCCGCCGCCGACGATACGGGGCCGGAGTGCGCCTGCGCCTTCACGTACACGGTTCCGGCCGCCGTACCGCCCACGACCGCCACGGTGGCGAGGGCGGTGTAGAGGAGTGGACGGCGCCGGGGGGGACGCGCGCGGTGGTTGCGGCGGGCGGCTCTGGAAGACTCCATGCCCGCGATCGTGGAGGGGACGACTGTGCGAACCGTGAGACGGAAGTTAGATGTCTGTCAACGGTTTCTGAGAAACGTGTGAAACCTGTGTCTCCTGCGTTTCAGGGCCCGCACAAGCCCTGCAGCATCCCCCCGATAGGGTCGGTCACCGTGGCGAACAAGAACATTCCCGACTCCGGCTACTCCGACGACGACGGCTCGGCCGATCCCGCACTGAGCGCGGCGCTCGCCGCCTGGGCCGAGGACCGCACCGCCGTGGACCCCGTCCTGGCGGCCCTCAAGGGCGCCCGGCTGCTCGTGCCCGTGGTGGCCGTGCTCGGCGAGGTCGAGGTCGACGAGAAGGGGCTGCGCCGCGAGAAGACCAGCGACATGGCCGTCCCCACCCTGAAGGCAGGCGGTCGCACCGCGCTGCCCGCCTTCACCTCCAGCGACTCGCTGGCCCGCTGGGACCCGGCGGCGCGCCCCGTGGCCGTACCGCTGCACCAGGCGCTGCAGGCCGCCGCGCACGAGAAGGCGGACACGATCGTGCTGGACCTGGCCGGGCCGGTGTCCTTCGAGCTCTCGGGGCCCGTGCTGCTGGCCCTCGCCGAGGGGCGTACCAGCGTGGACCCGCTCACCGATCCGGCGGTCGCGGCGGCGGTCCGCTCCGCGCTCGGCAACATGCGCGGGGTACTCCGTGCCTATCTCGGCCCCGGCCGCGGGGACGGCACCCTCGCCCTGGTCTTCGAACCCGCCGTACCGCACGCCGCCGGCATCCACGGGGTGGCACGTTGGCTCGCGGCCGAGGAGACGCTGAGGGCCCGCCTGGTGCACGGCCTCGACCTGGCGGTCCTGCCGGCCGGGGCGACGCCTCCGGGCGAGCCCTTTTACGTACGTGTGGGGTGAGTTCCTAGCCGTAGACCGGGCCCGTGTACTTCTCGCCCGGGCCCTGGCCCGGCTCGTCGCGGACGAGGGACGCCTCGCGGAACGCCAGCTGGAGCGACTTCAGACCGTCGCGCAGCGGGGCCGCGTGGAAGGAGCTGATCTCGGTCGTGCTCGCGTCGAGGAGCCCGGCGAGGGCGGTGACCAGCTTGCGGGCCTCGTCCAGGTCCTTGTACTTGTCGCCCTCGTCGGTCAGACCGAGCTTCACGGCGGCGGCGCTCATCAGGTTGACGGCGACCGTCACGATCACCTCGACCGCCGGGACCTCCGCGATGTCGCGGGTCAGGGCGTCGAAGTCGGGGGAGTCGGGATTCGCGGACTCGGGGGGCGTGTCACTCATGCCCCACACGATAGGGCCCGGTGTACGGCGGTTCGCACCACCCCCGGGTTGCTGCTAACCTTGTGTGATGACCGGCCAGGCACTCGCGTGCCCGGCCAACAAGTGGAGGCTCCGATCTCCCACCTGACTGTCCTCACGGACGGCGGGTCACCCCGGTCAGGCGGTTGCCATCGTTCCGTACGGACGATGGAGTCGCCCGAAAGCGCGCCCCGCGATCATCGCGGCGGTGCTCCGGCAGTGCTTTGGAGCCCCGTCTTGTGATCGTCCGGGGCATTTTTTGTGCTTCGGCGCGGTTAGGTCTGTCTATCGAGACAAACGCGGCCGTCCGCCAGATGGCCGTGTGGTGCTAACCGAGGAGGATCCATCAGCGCCGAACCCCGCATCAACGACCGGATTCGCGTTCCCGAGGTGCGACTGGTCGGTCCCAGTGGCGAGCAGGTCGGCATCGTGCCGCTTGCTAAGGCCCTGGAGCTTGCGCAGGAGTACGACCTGGACCTGGTCGAGGTCGCGGCGAACGCCCGTCCGCCCGTGTGCAAGCTCATGGACTACGGGAAGTTCAAGTACGAGTCGGCCATGAAGGCCCGTGAGGCGCGCAAGAACCAGGCGCACACGGTCATCAAGGAAATGAAGCTCCGGCCGAAGATCGACCCGCACGACTATGACACCAAGAAGGGTCACGTCGTCCGGTTCCTGAAGCAGGGCGACAAGGTCAAGATCACGATCATGTTCCGCGGTCGCGAGCAGTCCAGGCCCGAGTTGGGCTACCGACTGCTGCAGCGTCTCGCTTCGGACGTCGAGGACCTCGGGTTCGTCGAGTCGAACCCGAAGCAGGACGGCCGAAACATGATCATGGTGCTCGGCCCGCACAAGAAGAAGACCGAGGCGATGGCCGAGGCCCGCGAGGCCCAGGCCGCCCGCAAGGCGGAAGCGAAGGCCAACCCGGGCAAGTCGCAGAACGCCGCGGAGTCCGACGCCGAGGACGAGAACAGCGTGGGCGAGGACATCGTCGACGAGGTCGAGGCCCCGGCCGAGGCTTCCGCCGACGCCTGATCCCCGGACGTCAGTCCAGGGACGCAACCGAAACAAGAGCGACGCTCCACCGTGCCCGGTTTCACGACCGGGCATCGGAGCGCCACCGACGAGGAGATAACGGCGCTATGCCGAAGAACAAGTCGCACAGCGGTGCCAGTAAGCGCTTCAAGATCACCGGCTCCGGCAAGGTGCTCCGCGAGCGCGCCGGCAAGCGCCACCTGCTCGAGCACAAGTCGTCCCGCGTGACGCGTCGCCTCACCGGCAACGCCGAGATGGCCCCGGGCGACGCCAAGAAGATCAAGAAGCTTCTCGGCAAGTGACGTACGCGGCGCTCCGATCGAGCGCCGTACGTCTGGACCGGGACCCCATCGATTCCGGGCCGTGTGAGTCCAACCACGGCCCCGCTACAAGGAGTTAAACAAGTGGCACGCGTCAAGCGGGCAGTCAACGCCCACAAGAAGCGCCGGGCGATCCTCGAAGCCGCCTCCGGCTACCGCGGTCAGCGTTCGCGCCTGTACCGCAAGGCCAAGGAGCAGGTCACCCACTCGCTGGTCTACAACTACAACGACCGCAAGAAGCGCAAGGGCGACTTCCGTCGGCTGTGGATCCAGCGCATCAACGCGGCTGCCCGCGCCAACGGCATCACGTACAACCGCTTCATCCAGGGTCTGAACGCGGCCAACATCGAGGTCGACCGCAAGATCCTCGCCGAGCTGGCCGTCAACGACGCCGGTGCGTTCGCCGCGCTGGTCGAGGTTGCGCAGAAGGCGCTGCCGAGCGACGTCAACGCGCCGAAGGCCGCGTGACGCTGCGCTGGCTTTGAGCCGACGTGATTGAAGGGCCCGCAGGTTTTTATCCTGCGGGTCCTTTGTTGCTGGCCCGGTCCCGGTTCGTTGTCGGGTGCGGGTTCGTTGTGGCTGGTCGCGCCCACGCGGCGGCGCCGCAAATCGATACAGCCCCGCGCCCCCAGGGGAATTCGCGCGTCCTGAGATTTGAAGGTGAAGCAGAACATGGCCCCCGACCTCATCTCCCCCCGTTCCCCCCGCGTCGCCGCTGCCCGGCGGCTCGCGCGGCGGAACTTCAGGAGCAAGGAGCGGCTGTTTCTTGCCGAGGGGCCGCAAGCCGTGCGGGAGGCGGCCGGGTACAAGGACACGCTCGTCGAGCTGTTCGCCACCGTCGAGGCTGCCGAGCGCTACGCCGACATCGTCGGCGAGGCCCGTGACGCCGGGGCTCGCGTACATCTCGCCGACGAGCAGGTCATCGCCGATATCTCCACGACCGTGACCCCGCAGGGGCTCGTCGGGGTCTGTCGGTTCCTCGACACCCCTTTCGAGGAGATCCTGAAGGGCCGGCCCAAGCTCGTCGCCGTGCTCGCCAACGTGCGTGATCCCGGGAACGCCGGCACCGTCCTGCGCTGCGCCGATGCCGCCGGTGCCGAGGCCGTCGTACTGACCGACGCTTCTGTCGATCTCTACAACCCCAAGGCCGTACGGGCCTCCGTGGGGTCCCTGTTCCATCTGCCCGTCGCCGTCGGAGTGCCCGTCGAGCAGGCCGTGGCCGGGCTCAAGGAGATCGGGGTGCGGATCCTCGCCGCCGACGGGGCCGGGACCGACGACCTCGACGACGAGCTGGACCAGGGGACCATGGGCGGGCCCACCGCCTGGGTGTTCGGGAACGAGGCCTGGGGGCTTCCGGAGGAGACCCGCGCACTCGCGGACGCCGTCGTGCGGGTTCCGATCCACGGGAAGGCCGAGAGCCTGAACCTGGCCACCGCCGCCGCCGTATGTCTGTATGCGTCTGCCCGTGCACAGCGCGGCTCCGGAGGGTGCCGCTCCGTCACCGACAGCTAGTAGGGTGACCAGCTCGGGGGCCACCTGCGCCGTATGAGAAGAGGTGGGGTACGGGGATGACTGTCGGCACGAGCAGCGCGCCGGGAGCACGGGGCGTGCCCCGGCCGTCCGCGGCCCGGCACGACGACCTCACCGGCCTCGGCATCGACCCGGACGAACTGGCCGACGGCCTGGTCGTCGCCGACGAGCACGGCCAGGTCGTCTGCTTCAACGCCGCCGCCGAGCGCATCACCTCCGTCCGCGCCGCCGACGCCCTCGGCCAGCGGTTGGAGAAGGCCCTCCCCTTAGAGGACCTTGAGGGCCGCCGCTGGTGGCAACTGACCGATCCTTATGGGGGGTTGGCCATCCGGGTGCGGCAGCCGGAGCGGAACCTGCTGCTGCCGGGCGGGCACGAGGTGCTCGTCACGGCTCGCTATGTCCGTGCGGAACCGCTCGGTCCGGTCCGTCGTGTCGTCGTCTCGCTGCGGGACACCGAGGCCCGTCGCCGTACCGAGCGCAGTCACGCCGAGCTGATCGCCACCGTCGCCCACGAACTGCGCTCCCCGCTCACCTCGGTCAAGGGCTTCACCGCGACCCTGCTCGCCAAGTGGGAACGGTTCACCGACGACCAGAAGCGGCTGATGCTGGAGACCGTCGACGCCGACGCCAACCGTGTCACCCGGCTCATCGCCGAACTGCTCGACATCTCCCGCATCGACTCCGGGCGGCTCGAACTGCGCCGCCAGCCCGTCGACATCGGCGCGGCCGTCGGCCGTCACATCCAGGCGTACGTCGCCGCAGGGCAGCCCGCCGACCGGTTCATGCTCCGTGTCGAACAGCCGCTGCCCGACCTGTGGGCCGACCCCGACAAGGTCGACCAGGTGCTGAGCAACCTGCTGGAAAATGCGGTGCGCCACGGCGAGGGAACCGTCACTATCGACGTCACGGCCTCGCCGTCCCCCCGCGAGGGGGAGGAGACCGGCACATCGGTGACGGTCAGCGACGAGGGCCCAGGCATCCCGGAGGAGTCCATGAACCGCGTCTTCACCCGCTTCTGGCGGGGCAGCAAGCGCGGCGGCACCGGACTCGGGCTGTACATCGTCAAGGGCATCGTCGAAGCCCACGGCGGCACCATCACGGTCGGGCGGGCCCCCGGCGGCGGCGCCGAGTTCCGATTTATGTTGCCCGTGGGCACCCCGGCGTATCTGCAGTAACCCTGCCGCAGCCGCCGACGAGGCCCCACGGGCGCGGTCACCTGCCTCACCCCCGTTAGACTCGGCCTTTGGCACCTTTGCGTCCCCGTTTCAGGGACGACGACGCGTCCCCCGAGTCGAGTCGGGACGGGGACCATCCGCCAGCCAACCGGAAGCACGGGAAGAGATGTCGGCACCGAATAAGTCGTACGACCCTGTAGAGGTCGAGGCCTTGAAACCGGAAGAGATCGAGCGCATGCGGGACGAGGCGCTCGCCGCCTTCGCCGCCGCCGGTGATCTCGACGCGCTCCAGGAGGCCAAGGTCGCCCACACCGGCGGCACCTCCCCGCTCGCCCTCGCCAACCGCGAGATCGGCGCGCTGCCCCCGCAGGCCAAGGCAGCCGCGGGCAAGCTCGTCGGGCAGGCCCGGGGCGCCGTCAACAAGGCCCTCGCCGCCCGCCAGGCCGAGCTGGAGGCCGACCGCGACGCCCGCGTCCTGGTCGAGGAGGCGGTGGACGTCACGCTGCCGTACGACCGCGTCCCGGCCGGCGCCCGGCACCCGCTGACCACGTTCATGGAGCGGGTCGCGGACGTCTTCGTGTCCATGGGGTACGAGATCGCCGAGGGCCCCGAGGTCGAGGCGGAGTGGTTCAACTTCGACGCCCTGAACTTCACCCCGGATCACCCGGCCCGGCAGATGCAGGACACCTTCTTCGTCCAGGGCCCGAAGGGCACGGAGGGCGACGAGTCGGGTGTCGTGCTGCGCACCCACACGTCCCCCGTGCAGGCCCGCGCCATGCTGGACCGCGAGGCGCCGGTGTACATCGTGTGCCCCGGCCGCGTGTACCGCACGGACGAGCTGGACGCCACGCACACCCCGGTCTTCCACCAGATCGAGCTCCTCGCCATCGACGAGGGCCTCACCATGGCCGACCTCAAGGGCACCCTGGACCACATGGTCCAGTCGCTCTTCGGCGCGGAGATGAAGACCCGGCTGCGGCCGAACTACTTCCCCTTCACCGAGCCGTCCGCCGAGATGGACATGCTCTGCTACGTCTGCAAGGGCGAGTCCGTCGGCAACCCCGACCGCCCCTGCCGTACCTGCTCCTCCGAGGGCTGGATCGAGCTGGGCGGCTGCGGCATGGTCAACCCCCGCGTCCTCGTCGCCTGCGGGGTGGACCCGGAGAAGTACAGCGGATTCGCCTTCGGGTTCGGCATCGAGCGGATGCTGATGTTCCGCCACAACGTCGAAGACATGCGAGACATGGTCGAGGGTGACGTCCGGTTCACCCGGCCGTTCGGGATGGAGATCTGATGCGGGTCCCGCTTTCTTGGCTGCGGGAGTACGTCGACCTGCCGGCGACGGAGACCGGCCGCGACGTCCAGGCCAAGCTCATTTCCGTCGGTCTTGAGGTAGAGACCGTCGAGCAGCTCGGCGACGGCCTCAAGGGCCCCCTCGTCGTCGGCAAGGTCCTCACCATCGAGGAGCTGGAGGGCTTCAAGAAGCCCATCCGCTTCTGCACGGTCGACGTCGGCCAGGCCAACGGCACCGGTGAGCCCCAGGAGATCGTCTGCGGCGCCCGCAACTTCGCCGTCGGCGACAAGGTCGTCGTGGTCCTCCCCGGCGCGGTCCTGCCGGGCGACTTCGCGATCGCCGCGCGCAAGACGTACGGCAAGACCTCGCACGGCATGATCTGCTCCAGCGACGAGCTGGGCATGGGCGACGACGGCACCAAGGGCATCATCGTCCTGCCGCCCGAGCACGAGGTCGGCAGCGACGCGATCGAGCTGCTCCAGCTCGTCGACGAGGTCCTCGACATCGCCGTCACACCCGACCGCGGCTACGCCCTGTCGATCCGCGGCGTCGCCCGCGAGACCGCCACCGCCTACGGCCTCCCGCTGAGCGACCCGGCCCTGCTCGACGTACCCGGCCCGAACGCGTTCGGGTACCCGGTGCAGGTCTCCGACCCGATGGGCTGCGACCGCTTCACCGCCCGCACGGTGACCGGCCTCGACCCCGAGGCCCGCTCCCCGCTCTGGCTGACCCGCCGCCTCCAGAAGGCGGGAATGCGCCCGATCTCGCTCGCCGTCGACATCACCAACTACGTGATGCTGGAGCTGGGCCAGCCCCTGCACGCCTACGACCGCACCCGCGTCCAGGGTCCGATCGGCGTGCGCCGGGCCGAGCAGGGCGAGAAGCTCGTCACCCTCGACGGCGTCACGCGCACGCTGGACGCCCAGGACCTGGTGATCACCGACGACCGCGGCCCCATTGGCCTCGCGGGCGTCATGGGCGGCGCCAACACCGAGATCGACGACACCGAGAACACCACCACCGAGGTTGTCGTCGAGGCCGCCCACTTCGACGCGCTCTCCATCTCGCGCACGGCCCGCCGCCACAAGCTGGCCTCCGAGGCGTCCCGGCGCTTCGAGCGCGGCGTCGACCCGCAGGCAGCCTCCGCGGCGGCCCAGCGCACGGTCGACCTCCTGGTCCTCCTCGCGGGCGGCACCGCGGACGCGGGCGTCACCGAGGTCATCGCCCCGTCGGCACCCCACACCATCACCATCCCGGCCGACCACCCGGACAAGGTGGCGGGCGTCGACTACGGCCGCGAGACCGTCGTACGGCGTCTCCAGGAGGTCGGCTGCGACGTGTACGGGCAGGACGAGCTGATCGTCACCGTCCCGTCCTGGCGCCCCGACCTCACCGACCCGAACGACCTGGCCGAAGAGGTCATCCGCCTGGAGGGCTACGAGAACCTGCCCTCCACGCTCCCCAAGCCCCCCGCGGGCCGGGGCCTCACCGACCGCCAGCGGCTGCACCGCCGGGTCGGCCGCGCACTCGCGGGCGCCGGTTACGTGGAGGCGCCGAACTACCCGTTCGTCGGCGAGCACGTCTTCGACCAGTTCGGCCTGGCCGCCGACGACCCGAACCGCAAGGTCGTCAAGCTGGTCAACCCGCTCTCCGACGAGGAACCCGCCCTCCGCACGACGCTGCTGCCGGGGCTCCTGGGTGCGTTGCGGCGCAACGACGGTCGCGGCTCCCACGACCTCGCGCTCTTCGAGACCGGCCTGGTCTTCCATCCGCGAGAAGAGCTGAAGATCGCCGTACGACTCCCCGTCGACCGGCGTCCCACCGACGAGGAGATCGCCTCCCTCACCGAGGCCCTCCCGCTCCAGCCCCGGCATGCCGCCGTCGTCCTCACGGGCGCTCGCGAGCAGGCCGGCTGGTGGGGCAAGGGCCGCCCGTCCGACTGGGCCGACGCGGTCGAGTCGGCGCGGGTGCTCGCGCGTGAGGCCGGTACCGAACTCATCGTCCGCAAGGGCCAGTACGGTCCCTGGCACCCCGGCCGCTGCGCCGAACTCGCCGTTGTCGTCGAGGGTGTTGAGCAAGTCGTCGGGTACGCCGGTGAGTTGCACCCCGGTGTGCTGAAGACCCTGGGTCTGCCCGCGCGCACCAGTGCGATGGAACTGGACCTGGACGTCCTGGAGTCGGCGTCGTCGGGTGTCCCCAAGGGCCCGAAGATCTCCACGTTCCCGGTCGCCACGCAGGACGTCGCCCTGGTCGTCGACGCCTCGGTCCCGCACGCGGACGTCGAGGCGGCGCTGCGCGAGGGCGCCGGTGAACTGCTGGAGTCCATCCGGCTGTTCGACGTCTACGACAACGCCGCGCAGCTGGGCGAGGGCAAGAAGTCGCTCGCGTATGCGCTGCGGTTCCGGGCGGCTGACCGGACACTGACCGTCGATGAGGCGTCGGCGGCTCGGGACGCGGCGGTGGCGCTCGCCGCTGAGCGGGTTGGGGCGGTACTTCGCGGCTGAGGGGTGGGGAGCTGCTGCCGGCTGCCGGTGCGTCGTGGCTGGTCGCGTAGTTCCCCGCGCCCCTTCGGTGCGCCTGGTGTGGGCCCGCATTTCAAGGGTCCACCTGCATAAATGCGCCTGTCTCATGTCACCTCACTCGTTCGGGTGAGAAGTTCGGGCGATCCGGCCCGATCGGGGCATGTGGTCGACAGAATCGGACCGGCCTTTCGGGGCCGGTCCGATTGCGCTGTCGGGGCCTATTTGGGGGGCCACAGGCATGATCCGCATCAAGGCTGGGGTACCCCGCAGGCCGCGCCCGAGGCCGCGAGCCCGCCGTCCACTGCGCCGGGCGCTCGCCCTGGGGCTGCCCACGATGTGGGGCGCCATAGCGATCACCTACAAACTCGCCTGCCCGCTCGCCCAGCAGAACGGCATGGGCGCACGCATCGTCACCAGCGCCGTGTTCTTCGCGGTCGGCACCGGTCTCATCGTCCAGGTCCGCCGCTCCCTGCTGCGCGAACTCCGCCAGATCCGCCAGATCGCGGGCGCCGCCCAGAACGCGCTGCTCCGCCCGCTGCCACCCCGCCTCGACGGCCTGAACATCGCCGCCGCCCAACTGTCCGCCGAGCGCGGTGCGGTGGTGGGCGGCGATCTCTACGAGGTGATCGCCACCGAGCACGGAGTCCGGGTCGTGATGGGCGACGTACGAGGCCACGGCATCGCCGCGATCGGCACGGTCGCCGCGGTCCTCGGCAGCTTCCGCGAGGCCGCCCACGACGAACCCGACCTGGAGGGCGTCCTACGCCGCCTCGACCGCGCCCTCGCCCGTCACCTGCGCGAACGCGCCCGCGCGGAACACCCGTCGACGGGGACCCTTGACCCCGACAGTCCGGTGGCCGAGGAGTTCGTCACGGTGCTGCTCCTGGAGATCGGGTCGGACGGCGAACTCCGGGCTCTCAACTGCGGGCATCCGTGGCCGTATCGGTTGAGCGGAACGGGTGCCGAGCCGCTGGCCCGGGCGGATCCCCTCCCGCCTCTCGGCCCGTTTCCGCTGCCGACGGTGCTTCCCTACGTCTGCTGCGGCCAACTGCTCCCGGGTGAGGCCCTGTTCCTGTACACGGACGGAGCGGAGGACGCCCGTGACGCGAGAGGCCGTTTCTTCCCGCTGGCCGATGTCCTGGCAGAGGTGACGGCCCAACAGCCTTTCCCGGGACCGCAGTCCGTGCTGGGCTCGGTCTTCACGGCGCTGCTGCGTCACGCGGGCGGCGCACCCACGGATGACGTCGCCCTACTCGTCCTGCGCAACGACCGCAGGCCCGCATCGACCCCTTCAGGGGCGCGGGGCAGTGACATCAGCGGCTCCGCCGCGCGGGCGCGACCAGCCACAACGCACCCGCACCCGACCAACCACCCACAGCACAACGGCGTTTAGGAGCCACCGCCGCGAAGCCAGGCCGCCGCACTTACGAGGGGGAGCCGGCGGCCCGGCCGGCCTCTTGCGAGGCAATCCAGTCAACCGGTTGGAAACTCTCCGCAACAGCGCGCACACACCCCGGATCCACGCACTCCGTTCACACCCCGTGTGAACCAACCCGCACTACTCTGTCCGCACCGAGTCACCGGGGGGCCATCCATGCAGCCCAACACACTTCTCGACGCCATCCTGGACGAGGCGGGCATCTCGCACGCGGGACTCGCCGCCCATGTGAACCAGGCGGGCCGGGCCCGAGGCCTCGCACTCCGGTACGAACACACCGCCGTGGCAAGGTGGTTGAAGGGGCAACGGCCACGGGGTCAGGTGCCCGACCTGATCTGCGAGGTGCTCGCGACCCGCCTGCACCGCCCCGTCACCCTCGACGACATCGGCCTCGGCGTCCCCGGCGAACCCTCCGCCCCGCACGGCACCTCCCTCTCCGGCTTCGTCGAGCGGGCCACCGCCCTGTGGCGCTCCGACGAACAGCAGCGCCCGCACATCCTCGGCGCGCCCGCTGTCACCGGAACCCCCGCCGTGATGCCCGTGTGGGAGTGGGAGAACCCACCGGACGACGTGGACGTCTCGCGCGGCGGCCGGCACCGGGTGAGCATGGCGGACATCGAGATGCTGCGCGCGGCCCGCGCCCACTACGAGCAGATGTACCGCAAGGCCGGCGGCGTGGCGACCCGCACCCGCATCGTCGGCTTCCTCAACTCCGAGACCGCCCCGCTGCTGCGCGGCAGCTACACCGACGCCACCGGCCGCCAACTGCACCGGGCGACCGGCGGGTTGGTGGCGATCGCGGGCATCTGCGCCTACGACTCCGACGCGCACGGACTCGCCCAGCGCTACTTCCACCAGGCGCTCAGACTCGCAAAGGCCAGTAACGACAGGGGACTTGGCGCCTACGTCATCGCGCTGCTCGTCAACCAGTCGCTGTTCATGCGGGAGTTCCGCCAGGCCGTCGCCTTCGCGGAGGCCGCGCTGCGGGCCGCGGGGCGGCAGATCACCCCGGCGCTCGCCTCCGACCTGTACGCGATGCAGGCCAAGGCGTACGCACACCTCGGCGACGGCACGAGCGCCCTGTCCTGCATCCGGCGGGCCGAGCAGGCCGCCGAACGCATCCGGCGCGGATACGAACCCGACGAGACGGGCTATGTCCAGCCTGGTCTCGTCAACGTCCAGGTGGCGGAGGCGCTGCTCAGCCTGGGCGATCTGACCGCGGCGGGGGAGCACGCCACGGCGGCCGTGGACACTCCGGCGCACGACCGGGGCCGGGTGCACCGCCTCGCCATGCTCAGCCAGATCGAACTGCGCCAGGGAAACGCCGACAAAGCGGTGGCCACGGCGGTGCAGATGGCCGAGCAGGCCAGGGGGATGGAGTCCCAGCGGCTGCGTGACAGACTCCGCGCGGTACGCGAGTACCTGGTGCGCAGCGACTGCGCGGGTACGGCCGAGGCGGCCGAACTCATCGACGGGGCACTGCGCGTACCGCTGTAAAGGCGCCGTAGACCACCACACAGTCCCTGCTGCGATATTGCCACTTACTCGACGGAAGGTGGCAGAACCGTGCAGTGGACGAAACAGAACGAACAAACTGTGTACTCAAACCGCTGGTTCAGCGTCAATCTCGCGGATGTCGAACTACCCGACGGCCAGCACCTGGACCACTTCCTCATACGGCTGAGGCCGGTGGCGGTGGCGACGGTCGTGAACGAGGCGAACGAAGTACTCCTCCTGTGGCGGCACCGCTTCATCACCGACAGCTGGGGGTGGGAGCTCGCGGCGGGCGTCGTCGAGGACGGCGAGGACATCGCGCGAGCCGCCGCCAGGGAACTGGAGGAAGAGACCGGCTGGCGGCCGGGGCCCCTGCACCACCTGATGAGCGTGGAACCGTCCAACGGGCTCACGGACGCCCGGCACCACATCTTCTGGGCCGACGAGGGCGAGTACACCGGACACCCCGTGGACGACTTCGAGTCGGACCGCCGGGAATGGGTACCGCTCAAACTCGTACCCGACATGGTCGCCCGCGGGGAGGTCCCGGCCGCCAACATGGCGGCCGCGTTACTGCTGTTGCACCATTTGAGGCTCGGGGAGGACGCAGCGCCCCAAAGGGGCGCGGGGCGGTGACATTCTGCGGCTCCGCCGCGTGGGCCCGACCAGCCACGGCGAACCCGCAGCCGATCGACCGGCCCACGACCGCTAGCGCCCCAACGCCTGCCAGATCGTCACGACAAGCGCACCCACGGCGGTCAGTGCAGCGATGGCCGGCAACGGCCACCGCGTGTGCTCCAGGGCGACGATTCGTGCGCTCAAGTCGTCCACTTCCTTGTCGGTCTCCTCGGTGCGATGGCTGAGCAGGGCCAGCCCTCCCTCGACCCGCGCGTAGGCGACGTCGAGGCGGCGGCGTAACTCTGCGAGTTCTCCATGTACCACGGGATGCTCGGGGTCGGCGGTCACGTGTCCGCTCCTTTCCGTAGTCGGAACATCCCTTGCATGCGCATGAAGAGTCAACTCGCCTGGTGGACGCCCGGGGAGAGTGTGCGAGCGGCATATGCGGGCCCGATGCGCACACGGTGTGTGAATGCCGCGGGCCCGGCACTCCGAAGAGCGCCGGGCCCGTAACGGCCGCGACATCACGGTGAGTTGCCGCGCGGCGCGCGCTCAGCCGTAGGTGTAGAACCCCGAGCCGGACTTACGGCCGAGGCGTCCCGCGTCGACCATGCGCTGGAGCAGCGGGGGAGCGGCGTAGAGCGGCTCCTTGTACTCCTCGTACATCGAGTACGCGACCGAGGCGACCGTGTCCAGGCCGATCAGATCGGACAGCTTCAGCGGGCCCATCGGGTGGGCGC
The DNA here is from genome assembly GCF_053598575.1 of Streptomyces sp. NPDC001100. Lineage (NCBI taxonomy): Bacteria > Bacillati > Actinomycetota > Actinomycetes > Kitasatosporales > Streptomycetaceae > Streptomyces > Streptomyces sp. NPDC001100. Next base: position 51,230 of record NZ_JBSFKO010000033.1, on the reverse strand, counting down.
AGCCCAGCTCCATGCCGTTGTCGATGTCCTCGCGGCTGGCGATGCCCGACTCGAACATCCGGATCGCGGAGAGGAGATAGGGGATCAGCAGCGCGTTGACCACGAAGCCGGAGCGGTCCTGGGCGCGGATCGCGTGCTTGCCGAGGACCTTCTCGGTGAACAGCTGGGCGCGGCTGAGCGTGCCCTCGGAGGTGGTCAACGCCGGGATCAGCTCGACGAGTTGCTGCACCGGGGCCGGGTTGAAGAAGTGGATGCCGATGACCTGGTCGGGGCGCGAGGTGGTGACCGCGAGCCGCACCAGCGGGATCGAGGAGGTGTTGGAGGCGAGGATCGCGTCGGGGCGGGTCACGACCTGGTCGAGCACCTGGAAGATCTCGGTCTTCACCTGCTCGTTCTCGACGACGGCCTCGATGACGAGGTCGCGGTCGGCGAACTCGCCGAGGTCGGTGGTGAAGCTGAGCCGCGCCTGTGTGCCGGCCAGTTCCTCGGCGGAGATCTTTCCGCGCTCGGCCGCCTTGGACAGGGAGTTGAACAGCCGGGTCCGGCCGATCTCCAGGGCCTCGCCGGTGGTCTCGGCGACCTTCACGTCCAGGCCGGCGCGGGCGCACACCTCGGCGATACCGGCGCCCATCTGGCCGCAGCCGACCACTCCGACGCGCTCGATGTCGGTCACATCGTCCCCTTCGCTGCTGATGCGGGCTCTGGTAGAACCCCGTTGTCCGGAGTCTGCTCCGATCGTGCACGTTACCCGCAAGTATCGATGATCGATCGCCGGGGTCGGGCATCCTGGGGCGCGGAGACGATCCGTGACCGCACGGATCCACGGCGTATGGGGGTGTACGAATGGGGCGATTGTCACGTCGGACGTTCGCGATGGCGGCGCTGTCGACCCTGGCGAGCACGGCCGCCACGGGCAGTGCGGCTGCGGACACCGGGCGCGCGCCGGTCGCGGCCGGGCGTCCGCGCGCGCTCACCGAGATGCGGGGCGTGTGGCTGGCGACCGTGGCCAACCGCGACTGGCCCTCCCGCCCGGGCTTGACCGCCGCGCAGCAGCGCACCGAACTGATCGCGCACCTCGACACGGCGGTCCGCGACCGCCTCAACACGGTGATCTTCCAAGTGCGGCCCACCGCCGACGCGTTGTGGCCCTCGCCGTACGAACCCTGGTCGCAGTACCTGACCGGCACCCAGGGCGTCGCCCCCGGCTGGGACCCGCTGAAGACGGCCGTGGCGGAAGCGCATGTGCGGGGACTGCAACTGCACGCCTGGTTCAACCCGTACCGCATCGCCAACCACACCGACCTCACGAAGCTCGTCGCCTCGCACCCCGCGCGCAAGCACCCCGACTGGGTCGTGACGTACGGCGGGAAGCTCTACTACAACCCCGGACTGCCGCAGGTCCGGCTCTTCGTCGAGAACGCGATCCTCGACGCGGTGCGCAAGTACCCCGTGGACGCGGTCCACTTCGACGACTACTTCTATCCGTACCCGGTCGCCGGCCAGACCTTCGACGACGACGCGGCCTACGACAAGTACGGCGGCGCCTTCACCGACCGGGCCGCCTGGCGCCGCGACAACATCGACAAACTGATCCGCGAGACCGCCGCCCGCATCAGGCGGACCCGCCCGGGCACGCGCTTCGGCATCAGCCCCTTCGGAGTCTGGCGCAACGCCGCCACCGACCCGCGCGGCTCCGACACCACGGCCGGGGTGCAGACGTACGACGATCTCTGCGCGGACACCCGGAAGTGGGTGCGCGAGGGCTGGATCGACTACATCGTCCCGCAGCTGTACTGGAACATCGGCTTCGCCCCCGCCGACTACGCGAAGCTGCTGCCCTGGTGGGCGGCGGTCGCGCGCGGCTCGAAGACGCGGCTGTACGCGGGGGAGGCGCTCTACAAGGCGGGCGACCCGGCGCAGCCCGCGGCCTGGCAGGACCCGGCCGAACTCTCCCGCCACCTCACCCTCGCCGACCGCTATCCGGAGGTCGGCGGGCATGTCTTCTTCGCCGCCCGGGACGTCGCGGTGGACCCGGTCGGCGCCATGGCGCGGGTGGTCGCCGACCACTACCGGCAGCCGGCGAAACCCCCGCGCTGATCTACCGTTCCGAGTCCTGGTGCCTGACCTCACAGTCGGGGCCGGGTGACATCACGGCCTCGTGCCCGTCGGGGAAGCGGACGCGGTAGGGCGGTTCGCCCTCCGTGCCCATCACCTCGACGACCTCCGAGACCTGGTCGTGCAGTCCGACCACCCTGCCGTGCTGGACGAGCCTGTCGCCAACGGTCGCACGCATCTGCAGCGCCTCCTCACCGAGTCCGGGAGCAGCGATCCATCCCTTCGAGTCTACGGCGACCCGCCCGGCCGGGACCGGGTCGCGCACGCCCCTCGACTCCGGGCGCGCCGGGTGACGGCGATGCCGCCCGCCATCCAGGGCGTCGACACCTTCTTCGTCCCCGCCCGCCCCCATCCGGCTGACGACGAGATCCGCCGAGGGGGCGAGGTGAGCGCCCCAAAGGGGCGCGGGGAACTGTGCGCCCGGCCCCCGCCGGGCCGCAGGGAAAACCACTCGACGTCCGAACCCCTGGCCTGCAAGTCTCCCGCCATGAACGACATCCCGAGCCTCCCCGACGGCTACGAGTTCTCCGCCGACTCCGCCCGCGTCGACCTCGACCGCACCTACCACTGGCTGTCGACCGACGCCTACTGGGCGAAGGGCCGCCCCCGCGAGCAGCACGAGCGGGCGGTCGCGTCCTCGCTGAACTGCGGGGTGTACGACACGGCTTCGGGCGAGCAGGTGGCGTACGCGCGCGTGGTGACCGACGGGGCGCTGTTCGCGTGGCTGTGCGATGTGTACGTCGACCCGTCGGCACGCGGCAAGGGCATCGGCACGGCGTTCGTCGCCGCCGTACGCGAGGAGCTGCGGCCGTTCGGAGTGCGCCGGATCCTGCTCGCCACGCACGACGCCCACGGGGTGTACGAGAAGGTCGGATTCAAGCCACTGGAGCGGCCCGACCGGTGGATGGCCCTTTATTTCGAGTGACTTGTCCGGCTGGTCCTGACTTCGAAGTAAGGTTTCGCCCACCCTCGGTAACTCTCATCCGGCCCCCCTTGACCTGCGTACTTCGGCGGATCACGATCGCCGCATGCAACTTCGGGTCACGTTCGTCGCAGCCGCGCGCAGCTCCCCGCTGCTCGCGGAGCGCTTCGAGGACGACCGGCCGCTGGACCAGGCGGGCTGGGACGAGGTCCAGCGCGCCGCCCCGATCCTGCTGCCGCTGGCGGCGGCGGAGCTGCGCTACTGCTCGCCGACCCCGCGCAGCCGCGCCACCGGCGACGGCCTCGGCTACACCCCGCTGGTGCAACTGGCCCTGCGGGACTGCGACATGGGTCGCTGGCGCGGGCTGACGCTCGGCGAGGCGATGGCCCGCGAACCGGCACTGGTGGACGCCTGGCTCGCCGACCCGCGCTCCACCCCGCACGGCGGCGAGTCGCTGCTCTCCTTCATCGCCCGGGTGGGCGGCTGGCTGGACACCCGGCCCATCGAGGACGGCGACCGGATAGTCGCCGTCGCCGAACCCTCGGTCATCCGGGCCGCGTTGGTCTACGCCCTCAAGGCCCCGCCCTCGACCTACTGGAACCTCGACGTACGCCCTCTGTCGACCACCACGGTCACCGGCAGCGCGGGCCGCTGGAACCTGCGCTTCGACGGAGCGGCGGTTCAGTCGAGGCGGGTCTGAGTCCTCGGCCGACTACGAGGAGAGCGGTCCGAGTTCAGCCCGCGCGCACGTAGTCCGTGCTGAGCACCAGGTCCTTCGCGGGACCGCCCACCCGCCACACCGTCCGCCACCGGTCCGCGTCCAGGACCGTGAACTCGCCCCGGTACAGGTCCGCCGAGCAGGGATGGTCGGCGACATACCGTCCCGAGGTCAGATCCAGCGCGTGGAAGGGCCGCCCGTCTCCGAAGCGCACATCGGCCGTACCGGGCGCCGTGCCCGGCAAGAACCGCAAGGTCCGCTCGGCGGGACGGGCCACGCCCTGCCAGACGAATGTGCCCGACTCGGCGTGCAGCAGGCCCCCTTCGGGCAGCGCGCCGAACACGGTCGTACCCGAGAACTCGCCCGCGTCCCCGCTCGCCAGATCCCGCACCGACCGCCGCACCCGCCAACTTCCGGACAGATACGCCAGCACATCGGGAACCGGCCAGAACTCACCCACTGTCATCCCTTCCTGCGCCACCGGCGCCACCCGTCCGGCGAGTCGGCGGGCGCCTTCCGCTCCGCCTGGGCCCGGATCTCGTGGTGCGACGCGTGACGTGTGGTCCGGAAGGCCTCCTCGTACGCGGCCAGGGCGCCGCCGATCGCGCCCCCGGCGGTGCCACGGCGACGGATCCGCCGGGCGAGCAAGGCGAAGAACCCCAGCGTGACGGCGAGAAAGCCGAGCAGGACGAGGTACGGCAACAACGCGGACATGCCCTCGACCCTACGTCGCCGCCCGCGCCGGTCCCATTGACGTGCTCACGACCATTGCCTATCTTGCCGTTCGAAGTGCTGACCGATGTCCGATATCTCGAACTGGACATTCGAGCGTCGCGCACGATCCGATACGAGCCGCGGAGTATCCATGTCACGCACCAGCCGCACCCGCCTGAGACCTGTCCTGGGGGCAAGCGCTTTCCTGCTGGCGGCGGCCGTCGTCCCCGCCCCCGCCCACGCCGCCGACGTCACCGACTACGCGATCACCGTCGACCCGGGCGCGCGGGGCGCCGCGATCGACAGAACGATGTACGGCGTCTTCTTCGAGGACATCAACCGCGCGGCCGACGGCGGCCTGTACGCCGAACTCGTCCAGAACCGGTCCTTCGAGTACTCCACCGACGACAACAAGTCGTACACCCCGCTGACCGGTTGGACGGTCACCGGCACGGCCCAGGTGGTGAACGACGCCGGCCGCCTCAACGAGACCAACCGCAACTACCTCTCCCTGGCCGCCGGTTCGTCCGTCACCGACGCCGGCTACAACACCGGCATCGCGGTCGAGGACGGCAAGAAGTACGACTTCTCGGTGTGGGCCCGCGCCGAGGGCGGCACCACGCTCACCGTGAGCCTCCAGGACACCGGCGGCACCCTGGCGACCGCCCGTCAGGTCGCCGTGCGGAAGAACGGCTGGGCCAAGTACAGGGCCACGTTCACCGCGACCCGCACCAGCACCACGGGCCGCCTCACCGTCGCCTCCTCGGCCGCGACCGCCCTCGACATGGGGTCCCTCTTCCCCCGCGACACCTACAAGCACGAGCCGAACGGCCTGCGCAAGGACCTCGCCGAGAAGATCGCCGCCCTGCACCCGGGCTTCGTGCGCTTCCCCGGCGGCTGCCTGGTCAACACCGGTTCCATGGACGACTACAGTGCGGCCTCCGGCTACCAGCGCAAGCGCTCGTACCAATGGAAGGACACCGTCGGCCCGGTCGAGCAGCGCGCCACCAACTCCAACTTCTGGGGCTACAACCAGAGTTACGGACTCGGCTACTACGAGTACTTCCGCCTCGCCGAGGACATCGGCGCGATGCCGCTGCCCGTCGTACCGGCCCTGGTGACCGGCTGCGGCCAGAACAAGGCCGTCGACGACCCCGCGCTGCTGAAGCGCCACATCCAGGACACCCTGGATCTCGTCGAGTTCGCCAACGGCCCGGTCACCTCCAAGTGGGGCAGGCTGCGCGCCGAGATGGGCCACCCCAAGCCCTTCCACCTCACCCACATCGAGGTCGGCAACGAGGAGAACCTCCCCACCGAGTTCTTCGCCCGCCTCACCCAGTTCCGTACGGCGATCCAGGCCGCGTACCCGTACATGACCGTGATCTCCAACGCGGGCCCGGACGACAGCGGTTCGACCTTCGACACGGCCTGGCAGCTCAACAGGGACGCCAAGGTCGACATGGTCGACGAGCACTACTACAACAGCCCGCAGTGGTTCCTCCAGAACAACAGCCGCTACGACTCCTACGACCGCACCGGCCCGAAGGTCTTCCTCGGCGAATACGCCTCCGGCGGCAACGCGTTCAAGAACGGCCTCGCCGAGGCCGCCTACATGACCGGTCTGGAACGCAACGCGGACGTCGTCAAACTCGCCTCCTACGCACCGCTGTTCGCCAACGAGGACTCCGTCTAGTGGCGTCCGGACCTGGTCTGGTTCAACAACCGCGCGTCATGGGGCTCCGCCAACTACGAGGTCCAGAAGCTGTTCATGAACAACGTCGGCAGCCGGGTGGTGCCGTCAACTGCCACCGGCACACCGTCACTTGTCGCCCCGATCTCCGGCGCGGTCGGTCTGTCGACCTGGGCGACGAGCGCGGCGTACGACGATGTGCGGGTGACGGCGGCGGACGGTACGGCGCTGTTCTCCGACGACTTCTCCGTTGACGCGACCCGGTGGACCCATACGGGAGGCGGGAGTTGGAGCCTTGAGGACGGGCAGTACGTCCAGACCGACACCGCCGCCGAGAACACCATGGTGTCGGCGGGCGACTCGGCCTGGCACGACTACGACCTGCACGTGAAGGCCACCAAGAAGGCGGGGAAAGAAGGCTTCCTGGTCGCGTTCGGCGTCAAGGACACCGGCAACTACTACTGGTGGAACCTGGGCGGCTGGAACAACACCCAGACCGCCGTCGAACAGGCCGTGGACGGCGGCAAGTCGACGCTGATCGCCAAGCCGGGAACCATCGAGACGGGCCGCGCCTACGACGTCGACATCAAGGTGAGGGGCCGTCAGGTCACCCTCTACCTCGACGGGCAGGAGTGGGGAAGCTTCACCGACGACAAGCCGGCCGAGCCGTTCCGTCAGGTCGTCACCAAGGACGCGAAGACCGGTGACCTGATCGTCAAGGTCGTCAACGCCCAGTCCGCGGCGGCCCGTACGGCGATCGACCTGGGCGGCGCCGAGGTCGCGTCCAGGGTGAAGGTGACCACGCTCGCCGCCGCGCCCGACGCGGTGAACAGCGAGACGGCCACGGTGGTCGCGCCGGTCGTCTCGACCTTCAAGGGCGTTGCGGACAAGTTCAGTTACACCTTCCCGGCGAACTCGATCACCTTCCTGAGGATCAGGCAGAAGTAGCTGCGGCTTCCGTGGTGGGCTGCTGCCCCAGCGGCAGCAGCCCGCGCTCGGCGAAGACCTTCTTCGCGGCGAAGGTCGCGTTCAGGGCCTTCGGCATACCGCAGTACACCGCCGAATGCGTCAGGGCCTCGACGATCTCCTCCGGCGTGAGGCCCACATTGAGCGCCGCGTTCACATGCACATCGAGCTGGGCCTCGCAGCCGCCGAGCGCGGTGAGCATGCCCAGCGTCACCAACTGGCGGTCGCGCGGGGCGAGTCCGGGACGGTCGTAGATCTCGCCGAAGGCCCAGGCGACGACCTGGTGGCCCAGTTCGGGGTTGATGTCGGCGAGCGAGTCGACGACCCGCTGCCCGGCCTCGCCGTCGACCCGCTTCAGGACCTCCAGGCCGTGGGTGAACCGCTCTTCTCGGGTGGTGCTCGCGCTCATGTCGTTCCGTCCGTTCCCGGCCGCTCGTGCTCGGTCTCTTCGAGGAGCAGCTGTTCGTAGTGGTCGATCTTCTGGTCCAGCACAGTCGCGTTGCGGCGCAACACCCTTATGCGGTCGCCCAGTTCGGCGCGGTGCTCGCGGAGCATCGCCAGCCGGTCGGGGACCGTGACGTTCCCCGCCGCCCGCAGCGCCGCGAACCGCTGCATGTCGGCGATCGACATACCCGTCTCGCGCAGCCGCAGCAGAAACTCCAGCCACGCCAAGTCGGCTGCCTGATACCGCCGTTGGTTGCCGGTGCTCCGGCCGACCCGCTCGATCAGGCCGGCCTTCTCGTAGTAGCGCAGGGTGTCGTGCGAGAGTCCGGTGCGCTCGGCGACCTGGGCGATGGTCAGGGTGGGTTCCCGGTCCCCGGGGAGGGGGTTCAGGGGCTGTCCGCTGCTCATGAACACAACCGTAGAACCTGGAGCGCGCTCCAGGTCAAGCCCTGCCGTGGATCAGCTACCGAAGTAGTCCTGAGCTGCGCGGACGCCCTCGACCAGGGCATCGACCTCGGCCGGGGTCTTGTAGACGTAGAAGCTCGCCCGGGTGGTCGCCGGGATGCCGTACCGGCGCACGATCGGGCGGGCGCAGTGGTGGCCGACGCGGACGGCCACGCCCCGCTCGTGGGCCGCGACCTCGCCACCGACCTGCTCACGGGCGCCGAGGCCGAACAACTCACCGCGTGCGCCGCCCAGGGCTGCACCCGCTGGTTCCTGCTCGCACGGCGCCCGGCGCTGGTGCACCACAAGGTGCGGGAACCGGGTCCGCGCGGCGCGGGCCTACGCGGCCAAGCGGGAGCGAGCGGGCGAGTGACGGGGAAGGGCGGACGAGTGAGGGGGAGGGGCGGGCGGCCGGACGATCGCCGACCGGGACCGCGGGCGCCTCACGGTCGCGGGAGTCGGCGCCAGTAGTGACCGATGAGGTAGTGGGCGGGCACGAGCGTGACCCAGAAACACATGGCCGCCGTCGTGTCGACGTAGGCCAGCGGAATGGACAGGGCGAAGACCAGCGCGCTGGTGCCGAGTTGGACGGTGAAGCGGCGGCGGGCCACCGCGGCCGGTGACTCGGGCGAAGGGTGCACCTGGTCTTGTGTGAGCAGCAGCAGGGCCACGTGCACCCCGTGGATCGCGGTCATGGCACCCGCGTAGAGGGCGACGGCTTCGGGATGGGAGGCGTACTCGGCCAGCAGCCCGGTGGGGAAGGGCAGGACGGCGACCAGGCCGAGACCGAGCAGTATCAGGTGCGTGACCAGGGGCGTCTCGGTGGGCAGCGCGGTGAGGATGCGCCGGTGGTCGCGCCAGAACCCCGAGAGCAGGGAGAAACTCAGCGCGAAGGCCCCGATGCCGGGCAGCGCCTCGCCGAGCGCCTTGTGGAATCCGGCGTCGTCCAGATGCGCGGGGACGGCCACGTCGATCACCAGCAGGGTCATCGCGATGGCGTAGATACCGTCGGACAGTGCGATCAGGCGGGTCGGGCTCGGTTCGTTCTCCTGCGGGCGGGTCTCTGCCACTGGCTCCGTCATGGCGACGACAGTAGGGCGTCATGGGCCGCCTGTGACGCGTGAGGCGGGGCGGGCGTCGGTCGTACGACGTCATTCGTCGGGTGTGCCCGGGCCGGGCGTGCCCCGGATGCCGATCGGGCGCACGCGCCGGGGCCGTCGCCGAGGCTCCGCGTCAGGAGGAGCGCGCCAGCACGCAGAACTCGTGGCCCTCCGGGTCGGACAGGCACCGCCACGGGACATCGCCCTGGCCGACATCGAGGTCGGTGGCGCCGAGGGCGCGCAGCCGGATCGCCTCCGCCTCCTGATCGTCGCTCGGGTACCGCAGCAGGTCGAGATGGACGCGGTCCGGCACCGTCTTCGCGCCGGGGGTGCGGAGGAACTCGAAATACGGGCCGTCGCCCTTGGGGGAGCGGAACGTCGCGTGGTCGTCACTCACCTCGTGCAGTGTCCAGTCCGTCGCCGCGCCCCAGAACCGGGCCATGGCCCGCGGATCCACGCAGTCGATCACCACGGCGGCGATCGGCCCGGTGTCCCGGTAGATCTCCCTGGGCTCCAGCACGCAGAACTCGTTGCCCTCCGGATCCGCGAGCACCTTCCACGGCACCACGCCCTGGCCCACGTCGACGGGCGTCGCGCCGAGCGAGCGCAGGCGCGCGACCAGTTCCGCCTGGTGGGCGGCGGAGGTGGTGGCGAGATCGAGGTGCACGCGGTTCTTCGTCGCCGTCTTGGGTTCCGGTACGGCGATGACGTCGACGCAGACACCGACCGGGTCGAGCCAGTCGAAGCCGGCCGGTTTGACGGCCGTCGCGCCCGGCTCCGCGCCGGAGACGCTCCAGCCGAGCGCCTCCGCCCAGAAGCGTCCGACCGCCGTGTCGTCGACGGCCTTGATGTTCGCCTGGACGGGTCGCAGTGTCATGCCGGCGATCCTATTCAGCCGCTCCCGGTACCCACTGCATTGGATTGCATAAACGTGCATCGAAACGTATAGTCATGCCATCGATGAGGAGGGTTCCATGGCGGTACGTGCGGCAGTGGCCGGAGCGAGTGGATACGCGGGTGGGGAACTCCTGCGTCTGCTCCTGGCGCACCCCGGGGTCGAGATCGGCGCCCTGACCGGCAACTCCAACGCCGGTCAGAAACTCGGCACCCTCCAACCGCATCTGCTGCCGCTGGCCGACCGGGTCCTGGAGGAAACTACCCCCGAAGTCCTCGGCGGACACGAGGTGGTCTTCCTCGCCCTGCCGCACGGCCAGTCCGCCGCCGTCGCCGAACAGCTCGGCCCGGACGTCCTCGTCGTCGACATGGGTGCCGACTTCCGGCTGAAGGACGCGGCCGACTGGGAGAAGTTCTACGGCTCCGCCCACGCCGGCACCTGGCCCTACGGCCTTCCCGAACTGCCGGGCGCCCGCGCCGCGTTGGAGGGGTCCAAGCGCATCGCGGTGCCCGGTTGCTATCCCACGGCCGCCTCCCTCGCGCTCTTCCCGGTCTACGCCGCCGGGCTCGCCGAGAACGAGGCCGTGATCGTCGCCGCCTCCGGCACCTCGGGCGCCGGCAAGGCGCCCAAGGCCCACCTCCTCGGCTCCGAGGTCATGGGCTCCATGTCGCCGTACGGCGTCGGCGGCGGCCACCGGCACACCCCCGAGATCATCCAGAACCTGGGTGAGGCGGCCGGTGAGCCCGTCACCGTCTCCTTCACGCCCACCCTCGCGCCGATGCCCCGCGGCATCCTCGCCACGTGCAGCGCCAAGGCGAAGCCCGGCGTCACCGGCGAGTCCGTGCGCGCCGCGTACGAGAAGGCCTTCGCCGACGAGCCGTTCGTCTACCTCCTCCCCGAGGGGCAGTGGCCCGCGACGGCGTCCGTCTACGGTTCCAACGCCGTTCAGGTGCAGGTCGCGTACGACGAGGCCGCGGGCCGCATCATCGCGATCAGCGCCATCGACAACCTGACCAAGGGCACCGCGGGCGGTGCCGTCCAGAGCATGAACCTCGCCCTCGGACTCGACGAGACCACCGGGCTTTCTACGATCGGAGTCGCGCCGTGAGTGTGACGGCAGCACAGGGATTCACGGCCGCGGGCATCGCCGCCGGAATCAAGGAGAACGGCAACCCGGACCTGGCCCTCGTGGTCAACAACGGGCCCCGCCTCGCCGCCGCGGGCGTCTTCACCTCCAACCGTGTCAAGGCCGCGCCGGTGCTGTGGTCCGAGCAGGTGCTCAAGGGCGGCCAGGTCTCCGCCGTGATCCTCAACTCCGGTGGTGCCAACGCCTGTACGGGGCCGAAGGGCTTCCAGGACACGCACGCCACCGCGGAGAAGGTCGCGGACGTGCTGGGCCTCAACGCCGCCGAGGTCGCCGTCGCCTCCACCGGGCTCATCGGAATCCTGCTGCCGATGGACAAGCTGCTGCCGGGAGTCGAGACCGCCGCCGGTCAACTCACCCCGCACGGGGGCGAGAAGGCCGCCATCGCCATCAAGACCACCGACTCCGTCCACAAGACCGCCGTCGTGACCACCAAGGCCGGCTGGACCGTCGGCGGTATGGCCAAGGGCGCCGGCATGCTCGCCCCGGGCCTCGCCACCATGCTCGTCGTCCTCACCACCGACGCCGACGTCGAAAGTGACGTACTGGACACGGCACTTCGGGCCGCCACCCGCACCACCTTCGACCGGGTCGACTCCGACGGCTGCATGTCCACCAACGACACCGTGCTGCTGCTCGCCTCCGGGGCCTCCCAAGTCACCCCGGAGTACGGGGAGTTCGCCGAGGCCGTCCGTGCCGTCTGCGACGACCTCGGCCAGCAGCTCATCCGCGACGCCGAAGGCGCCAGCAAGGACATCAGGATCGAGGTCGTCAACGCCGCGAGCGAGGACGAGGCCGTCGAGGTGGGCCGTTCCATCGCCCGCAACAACCTCCTCAAGTGCGCGATCCACGGCGAAGACCCCAACTGGGGACGGGTGTTGTCCGCGATCGGCACCACGAAGGCGGCCTTCGATCCGGACCAGCTGAACGTCGCCATCAACGGCGTCTGGGTCTGCAAGAACGGCGGCGTCGGCGAGGACCGCGACAAGGTCGACATGCGCTACCGCGAGGTGCACATCGTCGCCGACCTGGCCGCGGGCAGTGAGACGGCCACCATCTGGACCAACGACCTCACCGCCGACTACGTCCACGAGAACAGCGCGTACTCGTCATGAGCACTACTCGCAAGCACACCGCGCTGCCCAAGGCGCAGATCCTCATCGAGGCGCTGCCCTGGCTGACCCGGCACAACGGCAAGACCGTCGTCATCAAGTTCGGCGGCAACGCCATGATCGACGAGGACCTGAAGGCCGCGTTCGCCCAGGACGTCGTGTTCCTGCACCACGCGGGACTCAAGCCCGTCGTCGTGCACGGCGGCGGCCCGCAGATCAGCGCCGCCCTAGACCGGCACGGCATCGTCAGCGAGTTCAAGGCCGGCCTGCGCGTCACCACCGAGGACGCCATGGACGTCGTACGGATGGTGCTCGCCGGGCAGGTCCAGCGCGAACTGGTCGGACTGCTCAACCAACACGGGCCACTCGCCGTCGGGTTGACCGGCGAGGACGCCCACACCATCACCGCCACCAAGCACCGGCCCGAGATCGACGGGGAGTTGGTCGACATCGGGCGGGTGGGCGAGATCACCGCGATCGACACCGGCGCGATCGAGGCACTGCTCTCGGACGGCCGTATCCCGGTCGTCTCGTCGATCGCCAGGAGCGAGGACGACGGACATGTCTACAACGTCAATGCTGATACGGCGGCTGCGGCACTCGCTGCTGCTCTTGGCGCCGAAACCCTCATGGTCCTCACGGACGTCGAGGGTCTCTACGAGGACTGGCCCCACAGCGACGAGGTGATCAGCCGCCTCACCGCCTCCCAACTGGAGAAGCTGCTCCCGGAGTTGAGCTCCGGGATGGTGCCGAAGATGGAGGGCTGTCTGCACGCCGTCCGCAACGGCGTCACCACCGCCCGGGTCATCGACGGCCGGGTCCAGCACTCGATCCTGCTGGAGATCTTCACCGACGAGGGCATCGGCACGATGGTCGTGCCCGACCAGAAGCCCGACGAGAACCAGGGGGATGCCGTATGACCGCGAACGAGGAGCTCACCCAGCGGTGGCAGGGGTCGCTCATGAACAACTACGGCACCCCGAAGCTCCCCCTCGTCCGCGGCGCGGGCGCCAAGCTCTGGGACGCCGAAGGGAACGAGTACACCGACTTCGTCGGCGGTATCGCGGTCAACGCGCTCGGCCACGCCCACCCGGCGATCGTCGAGGCGGTCAGCAGGCAGATCGCCGAACTCGGGCACGTCTCCAACCTGTTCATCGCCGAACCGCCCGTCGCCCTCGCCGAACGGCTGCTGGAGCGCTTCGGCCGGGACGGCAAGGTCTTCTTCTGCAACTCGGGTGCCGAGGCCAACGAAGGCGCCTTCAAGATCGGCCGGTTGACGGGCCGTCAGCACATGGTCGCCACCGAAGGCGGCTTCCACGGGCGGACGATGGGCTCCCTCGCCCTCACCGGCCAGCCCGCCAAGCAGGAGCCGTTCCTGCCGCTGCCCGGCGATGTCACGCACGTCCCCTACGGCGACGCGCAGGCCCTCGCCGCCGCCGTCACCGACGACACCGCGCTCGTCATCATCGAGCCCATCCAGGGCGAGAACGGGGTCGTCGTACCGCCCGTCGGCTACCTGAAGGCGGCCCGCGCGATCACCGCCGCGCACGGCGCGCTGTTCGTCCTCGACGAGGTGCAGACCGGGATCGGCCGGACCGGGCACTGGTTCGAGTACCAGGCCCACGAAGGCGTGTTGCCCGATGTCGTGACCCTCGCGAAGGGGCTCGGCGGCGGGCTGCCGCTCGGTGCCACCGTGGCCTTCGGGCGTGCCGCCGACCTGCTCCAGCCCGGCCAGCACGGCACGACGTTCGGCGGCAACCCGGTCGCCTGCGCCGCAGGTCTCGCCGTACTCGACACGATCGAGGCCGAGGGCCTGCTCGACAACGTGAAGCGGCAGAGCGGGAAGCTGCGGGACGGAATCGAGGGCGCCGACGGCAGTTCTCGTCACCCGTTGATCGATTATGTCCGGGGCGCGGGCCTCCTCCTGGGTATCGTGCTCACCGAGCCGCTCGCGCCCCAGGTGCAACAGGCGGCTCAGGACGCCGGTTTCCTGGTCAACGCGCCCGCTCCCGATGTCGTACGGCTGATGCCGCCGCTGAACCTCGGCGACGACGAAGTGGACGCGTTCCTCCGGGCGTTGCCCGGTGTCCTGGACGTGGCCAAGGGGGACGGATGATCCGGAGAATGAGTCGACGATGAGTCAGGCGCAGGAGCACGAACAGTCGGCGGGGCCGGCCGTGCCGCAGACCCGCACCGCCCGCCACCGCCGGATCGTGGACATCCTCAACCGGCAACCGGTGCGCTCCCAGAGCCAGTTGGCGAAGCTGCTGTCCGACGACGGGCTGAGCGTCACCCAGGCGACGCTCTCCCGGGACCTGGACGAGCTGAACGCGGTGAAGATCCGCAACAACGACGGCGACCTCATCTACGCGGTACCGAGCGAGGGCGGCTTCCGCACCCCGCGCGTACCGCTGGGGGAGTCGGCGAAGGAGGAGCGGATGCGGCGGCTCTCCTCCGAGCTGCTGATCTCCGCGGAGGCCTCCGCCAACCTCGTGGTCCTGCGCACCCCGCCGGGCGCCGCCCAGTTCCTCGCCTCGGCGATCGACCAGGCGGAACTCCAGGACATCCTCGGCACCATCGCCGGCGACGACACCCTGCTGCTGATCAGCCGGGACCCGCTCGGCGGACAGGCCCTCGCGGACCATCTGCTGCGGCTGGCGCAGAACGACCACTGACATACCCGTAGGACCGACGGGCTACGAGTCGGGGGCGCACCGGAGTTGTCCGGTGCGCCCCCGACTCGTATGGGGGATCCCTAGCCGAGGCGGGCCGCCAGTCCGTCCGTGCAGCGGACTTCGTCGCCCGCCGTGATGAGCAGGGCTTCCACGTCCGGGAGTGATTCCAGCCAGGCCAGGCCCTCCCGTGAACCCATCGCGAACGCGGCCGTGGCCCAGCAGTCGGCCCAGGTCAGCCGGGGGGCCACCACGGTGACAGCGACCAGGTCGGTCACCGCGGACTTGCCGGTGGACGGGTCCACGATGTGCGCCCCGCGCTCCGCCGTACCGGAGGTGGCGACCGCGAGTTCGTCGGCGCCCGCCGCGGAGATCACCGCCGCGAGACCGCCGGGACGGAGAGGATCGGAGACGCCGACCCGCCAGGGCCGGTGCGGTCCCGGGGTGCCGAACATCTGGACGTCGCCGCCGCCGTTCACACTGACCCCGCTCACCCCGGCCGCCGTCGCGATCAGCTCGGCCGCGCGCTCGGCCGCCCAGCCCTTCACGATGCCGGTCGGGTCGAGGCGGCCCTCGTACTTCGTGCTGAACCAGCCGGAGCTCACCCGTTCCGCCTCGGCGCCCAGCTCCAGCACCTCGGCGACCTCGGCGTCGCACTCCGCCACGGTCAGCTCGCCGCGCGCCAGCCGGGAGACCTGGCTGTCGTCGCGGTAGGTGCTGAACACCTCGTTGACCCGGTGCAGTTGGGCGACGGCCTGCTCCAGTACCGCCTGTACGGCCTCGGGCTCCCCGCCCCGGATGTCGAAGGAGAACACCGTCCCCATGACCTCCTCGGCGTGCCGCAGCGCGGCGGGAGCCTCCGCGGGATCGGTCACCGTGTCAGCCACCGGCCTTGTCCAGCGCCGACTGCAGGGACTTCTTGTAACCGCCGCTCGTGTACGTGGCGCTCGACACGGAGTCGATGTTCGCGTTCCCGGCCGCGACGGCCTCCTGGTTGAGCTTCGGGATCGCCAGCGCCGTCTTCTGGTCGCTGGTCCCGCCGCTCGGGGCCTGCACCGCCTCGGCCTTGGTGATCTTGCCGTTCGCGACCGTGATCCGGACCTGGACCGGCCCGTACTGGGTCGTCGCGACATCGCCGGTGACCGTCTTGGCCTGCGCGGCGGGCGCCGCGGCGGCCGAACTCTTGGCCGGGGCCGCCGCGCCCGCGGCCTTCATCTTGTCGATGGCCGACTGAAGCGACTTCTTGTAGCCGCCGCTGGTGTACGTCGCCCCGGTCACGGAGGTGATGTCCGCGCTCTGCGTGGCGACCACCTCCTGGTTGAGCTTGGGGACGGACAGCGCGGTCTTCTGGTCGCTGGTGCCGCCGTGCGGCGCCTGGACGGCCTCCGCCTTGGTGATCTTCCCGTTGGCGACCGTCAGGCGCACCTGGACGACCCCGTACTCGGTCTGGGTGGCGGCACCGGTGATGGTCGAGGTCCCGGCCGCCGCGGCACCGCCCTGGGGCGACTCCTGCGCGGCGGCGGCCCCCTGGGCCGCCGCTCCCTGCGCGGACGCCGAGGAGGAGTCGGTCGCCGGCTTCAGGGAGAGCAGCAGAACGATCCCGGACACGGTGGCGGCGCTCGCGAGCAGAACACGCCGGATGGGGTGGCTCTTCTTCATTGCTCCTGACTCCCGTCGCTCACATCTCGAACGACTCGTGATGGATACGGCGGGCGGGGACCCCCGCGCCGCGCAGTGCTTCGTAGACCGACTGCGCGAAGCCGGGCGGCCCGCACATGAAGACGTCGTGGTTGTCGATGTCGGGCAGCTTCCGCCGCAGGGAGTCCGCCGAGATGTCGGGGCGCTCCCCGTCGGGGCTGTTGACCGCGTACATCAGACGGGCGCCGCGCTCGTCGGCGATCTTCGCCAACTCGTCCCACAGCGCCAGGTCCTGAGTGGTGTTGGCCCGGTAGAGCAGCGTGATGTCGCCGGCCGCGCCGGGCAGCGTCTCGAACAGCGCCCGCATCGGCGTGATGCCGACGCCGCCGGCGACCAGCAGCACCTTGCCGCGGGTGCGCCGCTGCGAGGTCATCGCGCCGTAGGGGCCCTCGGCCCACACCTTCATGCCGGGCCGCAGTTCACGCAGCCGGGTGCTGTGGTCGCCGATCGCCTTGACCGTGATCCGCAGCATGTTCGGACGGGGCGCCGCCGACAGCGAGTACGGGTGCGAGCTGAACCGCATCCCCGGCGCGAGGAACCGCCACCGGAAGAACTGCCCGGCCTCCGCGCCCATCCGGTGCAGCTTGCGCCCGCCGATCAGCACGGACACGATGCCCGGCGTCTCCTCGATGACCGCCTCGACGTACATCCGGTGGCGCAGGTTGAGCCGGATCGGGGTGAGGATCCGGTACCAGACCACCAGCGCGGTGACCGTGCCGTAGAGCCCGTACCAGACGGTCTTGGCGAGCGGCGTCAGCGCGAAGTCGTTGCCCGTGGTGATCTGGTGCCAGAAGGTGAGGAACACCGCCGCGTACGTCAGCAGGTGGACGTGGTACCAGGTGTCGTACGGGATCCTGCGGCGGACGGCGCCGATCGACGAGAGGCCGATGAGCACGAACAGGCCGGTGCCGATGGCGGCCTTGCCCATGTCGGGCAGCTGGTTCACCGAGTCGATGGTCTGCTGGACGATGTCGTTCAGCGTCTTGCCCGCCTGGAGGGCGTAGCCCCACATGATGAGGAAGACGTGCGCGAAGACCAGGCAGAGCGTGTACCGGCCGCTCATCGCGTGCCAGCGGGCGACCCGGTCGGAGCCGACCCGCCGTTCGAGAGCGGGCACGCGGGCCATCTGGAGCACGACGAGTGCCATCAGATATCCGGCCAACAGACCAGTGATACGGCCCGCGTTGAGGATCTTGCCGTTCTGGTCGGCGATGGACGGCGTGTTCTGCCACCACAGCCACAGGACTCCGGCGGCACCCGCCCAGACGGCGAGCAGCAGCAGGGTCGCTGGGGAGCGGCGCGGGCGGATGCGGCGCATCGTCTGTCGGCGGGCGGCACGTCCGCCTGCGAGCGTGGTGGTCACGGTTCCTCCGTGGACGGGGCACAAGGGGGGTGGCGTGGCCCCTTGGCCCTGAAGTACGTGCCGTGGAGGCTGTGCGTTCAGAGTCCCGCGGAGTCCAGTGCGGACTGGAGTGACTGGCGGTAACCGTCACTCGTGTACGTGGCTCCCGACACCGTGTCGATGCTCGCGCTCTGCGCGGCCAGCGCCTCGCTCTTCAACTGCGGCAGGGCATAGGAGTTGATCTCCTGGTCGCGCGGATTGTCCGAGGGGTACTGGACCGCGGTGACATCGGTGATCTTGCCGTTCTTCACGGTGATCTTCACCTGGACCGGGCCCCAACGCGTCTGCACGGTGTCGCCGGTGACGGTCTTGGTGCCGGTGGTCGTCGACCCACTGGACCCGCTGGACCCGCTGGA
>NZ_JBSFKO010000033.1:0-32740 GCF_053598575.1 Streptomyces sp. NPDC001100 | reverse complement strand
GAGCTGCTCGAACCGCCGGAGCTGCTCGAACCGCCGGAGCTGCTCGAACCGCCGGAGCTGCTCGAACCGCCGGAACCGGCGGTGGCGGTGGAACTGCTCGACGGCGCCGGCGCGGGCGCCACCGCGATCTCGGGAGCCGTGTGCGGCTTCAGCGCCAGCAGCATCACCAGACCGGACGCGGTGACCGCGCTCGCCAGCACGATCCGGCGCAGCGGACGGTTCTTCTTCAACGGATGCACGACAGCCTCACAGCTCGAACGACTCGTGGTGGATACGACGGTCCGGCACACCGGCGGCGCGCAGTGCCCCGTACAGCTCCTGGGCGAAGGCGTGCGGACCGCAGATGTACACGTCGTGCCCGGCGAGATCGGGCACGGCCTCGCGCAGCGCCGCCGCACCGAGCACCGGCCGCTGACCCCGCGGCCCGTTGAGCGCGTACAGCACCTTCGCCCCGCGCCACTGCGCGATGGCCTCCAACTCCCCGCCCAGCGCCAGGTCTTCGGCCGTACGCGCCCGGTACAGCAGCGTCACCTCACCGGGCAGCGTCTCGAACAGGGCGCGCAGCGGGGTGATGCCGACGCCGGCGGCGACCAGCAGCGACTTCTGCGCGGTGCGCCGGTCGGCGGTCAGTGCCCCGTACGGGCCCTCCGCCCACACCCGGGCCCCCGGCCGCAGCAGGGCCACGGCCGCGCTGTGGTCGCCGAGCGCTTTGACGGTGATCCGCAGAAGGTCCCGGCGGGGTGGCGCCGACAGCGAGTACGGCGTCGACGTCCAGCCCATGCCCTCGCCGAAGAACCGCCAGCGGAAGAACTGCCCGGCCTCGGCACCCATCTCGTCCACCCGGCGCCCCCGTACGACGACGGAGTACACACCCGGCGCCTCCCGGTGCACGGACTCGACCCGCAGCCGGTGCCGCAGGTTGAACCGCACCGGGGCGAGGACCCGGTACCAGACGACCAGCGCGGCGACGCCCAGGTACAGCGCGTACCAGGCGGCCGTGGCCCCGGCGTGGCCGTTGAACTCGTTGCCCAGGGACAGCTGGTGGAAGAAGGCGAGGAAGACCGCGAGGTATGTGAGCAGGTGGACGTAGTACCAGAACTCGTAGCTGAGCCTGCGGCGCGCGGCACGGGCCGAGGTGATGCCGACCGCGAAGAGGATCAGCGCACCGATCGTGCCCTTGAGCATGTCCGGGTAGTCGAAGACGACCGTGACCGTCTCGTGCACGATCGAGGCATGGTCCTGGGCGGCGTACCCGAGCAGGATCAGCACGACGTGCACGACCAGCAGACAGATCGTGTAGCGGCCCGCCATCGCGTGCCAGCGCGCCACCCGGTCCGAGCCGATCCGCCGCTCCAGCAGCGGCACCCGGGCCATCAGACCCACCAGCACCGCGCAGGCGTACCCGCACAGCAGCCCGGCGAGCCGTCCGGCCCCGGTCAGCCAGCCCGCGGCCCCGACAACGGAGCCGGTGTCCGCCCACCAGAGGGCGACCGAGGCTGCCGCGCCGGCCCACAGCAGGGCGAGTACCGGGCCCGCTGGCGAGCGCCGGGGAACCGGCGCCACGGGCGGCGCCTTCCGCTGCTCGTACACGGTGGTCATGTCTGCGTCCTTTCACCTGTCCTCCACGCAACTGTGCGGGCCCAACCTCTGAGGGATCTCTGAGCGGGCGCAGTTCTCAGAGTTCTCAGAGGAAACTCAGAGCGCCTCACGACAGCCGGGCGGGCCGCGAGGGGCGATGCTGTTAAGTGCCATGAATACGACCCGCTCCGGCCGACCGGCCCTCACCCGCCCCGACGGCACTCCCGTGCGCGTCCTCGTCGTCGACGACGACCCCGACCTGGCCGAGGTCCTCTCTGGAGCCCTGCGCTACGAGGGCTGGGAGGTACGCACGGCCGGCGACGGAGCCTCCGCGCTCGCCGGCGCGCGCGAGCTGCGGCCGGACGCCGTCGTCCTCGACGTGATGCTCCCGGACACCGACGGCTTCGCCGTGCTGCGCTCCCTGCACGAGGTGAAGCCCGACGTCTGTGTGCTCTTTCTCACCGCCCGGGACACGGTCGAGGACCGCATCGCCGGCATCACCGCGGGCGGCGACGACTACGTCACGAAACCCTTCAGCCTGGAGGAGGTCGTCGCCCGGCTGCGCGGACTGCTGCGCCGCGCCGGCATGGCCCGCCAGCAGGAGGAGGGCCCCAGGATCGTCGTCGGGGACCTGGTCATGGACGAGGAGGCCCGCGAGGTCAGCCGGGCCGGCGCGATCGTCGAACTGTCACCGACCGAGTTCGAACTGCTCCGCTTCCTCATGCGCAACCCGCGCCGCGTCCTCAGCAAGGCCCAGATCCTCGACCGCGTCTGGTCCTACGACTTCGGCGGCCAGGCCCATGTCGTCGAGCTGTACATCTCGTACCTGCGCAAGAAGGTGGACGCCGGCCGTCAGCCCATGATCCACACCGTGCGCGGGGCCGGATACGTGCTCAAGCCGGTCCTGTGATGGGCAGGGCACTGCGGACCGTCGGGCGGTGGCTGCCCCGGCTGCACACCCTGCGGGCGCGGCTGACCGCCGGCCTCGTGGTGCTGCTCGCGGTCAGCTGCGCCGCGGTCGGGGTGGCCGCGGTGATCGAACTGGACGGCTTCCTCACCGGCCGGCTCGACCAGCAGCTCACCGAGGTCGGGACACAGTTCCCCGCCAGCCTGGAGCACAAGGGCCAGACGCTGACCGACCACGACGCCGACGACCGGGAACGCGGCGACACGCGCCGTCAGGCACCGCACACCTTCGGCGCCCGCCTGGTCGACGGCGTCGTCACCAACTCGGCAGTCGTGCCCGCCGACAAGGACGACACCACGACCGACCTCAAGGTCCCCCTGACCGCACGGGACCGCAGGGAACTCGCCGCGGTCCCGGTCGGCGGCAGGGCCCGCACCATCCGCCTCTCCTCCCTCGGCAAGTACCGTGTCCTCGCCGCGCAGGGGCGGGACGGCGACGTGATGATCACCGGGCTCCCGCTGGAGTCGGTGGAGGCAGCCGTCCACCGGCTGGAGGCGGTGGCCGCGATCGTCTTCGGCGCGGCCCTCCTGATCACCGGATTCGCGGGCGCCCTCTGGGTGCGCTGGTCGCTGCGGCCGCTCAGCCGGGTCGCCGCCACCGCCACCCGGGTCAGCGAACTCCCGCTGGCCAGCGGCGAGGTGGCGCTGCCGTCCCGGGCGCCAGAGTCGGACCCGCGCAGTGAGGTCGGCCAGGTCGCCGGCGCCTTCAACCGCATGCTCGGCCATGTCGAGGACGCGCTCACCCACCGGCACGCGAGCGAGGAACGGCTGCGCAGCTTCGCGGCCGACGCCAGCCACGAGCTGCGCACCCCGGTCGCGTCGATCAGGGGCCACGCCGAACTGGCGCTCCTCCACCCGGACCCCGTCCCGCCCAAGGTGACCCGGGCGCTGGAACGCATCGAGGCCGAGTCGGCGCGCATGGGCGTGATGGTCGACGAGATGCTCCTCCTCGCCCGCCTCGACGCGGGCCGCCCCCTCGAACGCCGCCCCGTCGACCTGACCCGCCTGGTCCTCGACGCCGTCGCCGACGCGCGGGCCGCCGGCCCCGACCACCGCTGGGCCCTGCAACTCCCCGAGGAACCGGTCACGGTCACCGGCGACGCCCACCGCCTCCAACAGGTGCTGGCCAATCTGCTGGCCAACGCACGTCTGCACACACCCGTGGGCACAAAGGTGACGGTCTCGGTGGAGACGAAGGACGAGTCCACCTGCCTGGCGATCCACGACGACGGCCCCGGCGTCCCGGCGGAGGTCCAGCCGGGCGTCTTCGAACGCTTCACCCGGGCGGACCGCCGCCGGACGGAAGGCAAGGGAGGCGGAGCGGGCCTGGGCCTGTCGATCGTGGCCGCGGTGACGGAGGCTCATGGCGGAAACGTGGAACTGGAGAGCCGCCCGGGCTCAACGACGTTCACGGTGAAGCTGCCGTCGAGTGGATCCACCTAAGGGGCGCGGGGCTGTATCGATTTGCGGCTCCGCCGCGTGGGCGCGACCAGCCACTGACGGCCCGCACTCGCCATACAACCGACACCTGAACGGCGCTACGGCGAATCAGTACCGAGTGATCCCCGTAACCCCACTCACCGTCCCAATCGCAATATGCGGCGCCTTTTTGGGATCAACCCACCCCAAGATCCTCCGCATCGCACCCACCGGCACAGACACACAACCGGCGGTGGCCCCACGCCCGTTGACATGCAGAAAGATCCCGGCCCCACGCCCCTTCACAGGCTTGGCGTAGTTGTACGCGATGACAACCCCGTACGCGTACTGCGTGACATACGAGATCAACCGCTCGGACTCCGACGCCCGACAGTCACGCGCGAGCGGCTCACTCCACCGGTTGTAGACGCGAGACCGAGTGTCCTCACACCACCAAGAACTCCCGTTCGCGCGCCGGTACTTGACGCGACTCCCGCCCGGCGCGCCCTTGATCCCGAAGGCATACGGCAGGTCGTACAACCCGGTGGGAGTCGTGTAGGACCCCTGCCTACGAGCCCGCCCCTCGACCAGCCCCTTCGCCCCGAACCGAGCGACGACGGAACCGACCTTGACCCACTTCCCACCCCGCCGCTCCCACCAACTGAGCGTCCCGGACGTGGACTTGACCCCAGGAGCCTGAGCCAGGAGCAGTTGACTCCCACCACCGGTGTCCGCGAGCGACAACGGCGACGGCTCCGCCGCCCGCGCGGGCACCGCACCGAGCAGGAGAACGAGGGACGCGAGGGCAACGACACCGGGACGCATGCCTCAGACGCTAGAGCGCGCACGCCCTGACGGCACCTCAGACGGGCCGAACAGGCAACGCACCCCGCTCCGGACATCACCGTGGCCGCCCCGGCCGGCGTTCATCGGGGCGGCCACGGCTGCCTGTCACGTCACTTGGTGAGCGTGCAGGCGGCCAGGGAGTCCAGTCCGGTCGGCTTGGTGCCCTGGCGCCCGATGGCGATGGCGATCCGGTCGATGGTCGAGACGCGCTTGTCCTTCAGGGGGCCGAGGATGGCGTTCTGGACGAAGTTGGCGCCGCCCTGTCCGACGGTGTCGACGAGTCGCTTGTTGGCCTCGGCGATCTGCGTGTCGAGGAGGGCGAGGTTCCGGTCGACCTCGGCCTGCGCGGACGCCGGAACCGCCGGGAGCTGCGACTTCACGTCCGGGCAGGAAATGGTCCCGACCGCGCTCGACCCGGCGGCGGTGTCGTCCGTCCCCCCGGCCGCCTGCGTGGCGGCAGCCGTCGCGCTCGGGGTGGCGGTCGCGGTGTCCTCCGCGCCGGTCGACCCCGTAGTACCCGTGGCACCGGCCGCGTTCAGGGTGCACGCGGCGAGCGCGTCAAGCCCCGTCGGCTTGGTGCCCTGGCGCCCGATGGCGATGGCGATCCGGTCGATGGTCGAGACGCGCTTGTCCTTCAGGGGGCCGAGGATGGCGTTCTGGACGAAGTTGGCGCCGCCCTGTCCGACGGTGTCGACGAGTCGCTTGTTGGCCTCGGCGATCTGC
Source organism: Streptomyces sp. NPDC001100 (assembly GCF_053598575.1). Classification (NCBI taxonomy): domain Bacteria; kingdom Bacillati; phylum Actinomycetota; class Actinomycetes; order Kitasatosporales; family Streptomycetaceae; genus Streptomyces; species Streptomyces sp. NPDC001100. Next base: position 27,208 of record NZ_JBSFKO010000033.1, on the reverse strand, counting down.
GTGTCGAGGAGGGCGAGGTTCCGGTCGACCTCGGCCTGCGCGGACGCCGGAACCGCCGGGAGCTGCGACTTCACGTCCGGGCAGGTGATCGTCCCGGGGTCGGACAACGTGCGGGCGCTCTGCGTGGTGCTGCTCTTGTCCGGCGTCCCGGCGAGGGCGGTACCGGCGATGACAGCACCGGTGAGCGCCACGGCGGCGGCACCGCCGATGAACACGACGCGACGCTTGTTGTACTTGGGGAGAGCCCTGGACATGCGAATGCCTCACTCGGGTCAGGGGTGAACTGAAGGTGACTCGTGGGGGGAAACGCGGCGCCTGCGTTCGGCGAGAGGTACGGGAAAGCGATTGCTGGTGTTCAAGGTTGTTCAAGGGTCTTTCAAATTGACGAATCATGCAGGACTCTGCATAATCATGCATGCGAGACAATGCAGGGACACAGCACGGCACGACGAACGCCGTCCACGGCCTTTGAGGAGCAGCGCAAGTGAGCAGCAACAGCGGTGACGTACGGCTCTGGGGCGGTCGTTTCGCCGACGGTCCCGCCGAGGCCCTGGCGAAGCTGTCCGCGTCCGTCCACTTCGACTGGCGGCTCGCGCCCTACGACATCGCCGGTTCCCGCGCCCACGCACGCGTGCTGCACAAGGCGAACCTCCTCACGGACGACGAGCTGACCCGGATGCTCGCGGGCCTCGACCAGTTGGCGGCGAACGTGGCCGACGGCACCCTGGTCGGCACGATCGCCGACGAGGACGTCCACACGGCCCTGGAACGCGGCCTGTTGGAGATCCTCGGCCCCGATCTCGGCGGCAAGCTCCGCGCCGGCCGCTCACGCAACGACCAGGTGGCCACCCTCTTCCGCATGTACCTGCGCGACCACGCCCGGACGATCGGCGGTCTGATCGCCGACCTCCAGGACGCGCTGATCGGCCTTGCGGAGGCCCACCCGGACGTGGCGATGCCCGGCCGCACCCACCTCCAGCACGCCCAGCCGGTGCTCTTCGCCCACCACGTCCTGGCCCACGTCCAGCCCCTGTCGCGGGACGCGGAACGCCTGCGCCAGTGGGACGAGCGGACAGCCGTCTCGCCGTACGGCTCCGGCGCACTGGCCGGCTCCTCCCTCGGCCTGGACCCGGAGTCGGTGGCGAAGGACCTGGGCTTCGAGCACGGTTCGGTCGCCAACTCGATCGACGGCACGGCCTCCCGTGACTTCGTCGCCGAGTTCGCCTTCATCACCGCGATGATCGGGGTGAACCTCTCCCGGATCGCCGAGGAGGTCATCATCTGGAACACGAAGGAGTTCTCCTTCGTGACTCTGCACGACGCGTTCTCCACGGGTTCGTCGATCATGCCGCAGAAGAAGAACCCGGACATCGCGGAGCTGGCGCGCGGCAAGTCGGGCCGCCTGATCGGCAACCTGACGGGCCTGATGGCCACGCTCAAGGCGCTCCCGCTCGCGTACAACCGCGACCTCCAGGAGGACAAGGAGCCGGTCTTCGACTCCATCGACCAACTGGAGGTTCTGCTCCCGGCGTTCACCGGCATGATGGCCACCCTGACCATCCACCGCGACCGCATGGAGGAACTGGCCCCGGCCGGCTTCTCCCTCGCCACCGACATCGCCGAGTGGCTGGTCAAGCAGGGCGTCCCGTTCCGCGTCGCCCACGAGGTCGCCGGTGAGTGCGTCAAGGTCGCCGAGTCCGAGGGCATCGAGCTCGACGGCCTCACCGACGAACAGTTCGCGAAGATCTCCGCCCACCTGACCCCGGAGGTCCGCACGGTCCTCAACGTCCCCGGCGCCCTCGCCTCCCGCAACGGCCGGGGCGGCACGGCCCCGAGCGCCGTGGCGATCCAACTGGCGGAGGTGAAGGCGGATCTGGCCCAACAACACCTCTGGGCCAACGCCAAGTCCTGAAGGGGCGCGGGGAACTGCGCGACAAGCCACGACGCGCCCGCACCCGCAGAATCACCGCACGCACCGAGCTCGTAGGCGAAGCCGAAGGTCATCGCGGGTTACGTTGGTCGAAGCCGTACTGGAGCCGACCAAACGGAGCCCGCGATGCCCTTCGCCCGACTGGCCACAGCGACAACCCCCACCAGCCACCTCGGACTCGGCCTCGCCGCAGTAGGCCGCCCCGGCTACATCAACCTCGGCCGCGACGAAGACCTCGGAGAGACCCGCACCGTGGAAACCCTCCGAGCCCGCACCCACGAGCTCCTGGACGCCGCCTATGCCCAGGGCGTCCGCTACTTCGACGCGGCCCGCTCCTACGGCCGCTCGGAGGAGTTCCTCGCCGACTGGCTGACCGCCCACCCCGACCTCGACGACATCGTGGTCGGCAGCAAATGGGGCTACACCTATACCGCCGACTGGACCACGGACGCCGAGAGGCACGAGGTCAAGGACCACAGTGTCCAGACCTACGAGCGCCAGCGCGCCGAGACCACGAACCTCCTCGGAGACCGCCTGGACCTCTACCAGATCCACTCGGTGACCCCCGAAAGCCCGGCCCTCACCGACAAGCAACTCCACGCGAAACTGGCCGAGTTGGCGGCGACGGGCGTGACGATCGGCTTCTCGACGAGCGGCCCGGCCCAGGCCGACGCCATCCGCGCCGCGCTCGCCGTGACGGTCGACGGCGAGCCCCTCTTCCGTACCGTCCAGTCGACGTACAACGCCCTGGAGACCTCAGCCGGCCCCGCGCTGGCCGAGGCCCACGACGCAGGACTCACGGTGATCGTCAAGGAGGGCATGGCCAACGGCCGGCTGGCGGGGCCGTACGCGCCGGACGCCCTGAAGGCCGTGGCGGAAGAGACGTCCTTGGGTGCCGACGCGGTCGCCCTGGCCCTGATCCTGCGCGAGCCGTGGGCAGGGGTGGCCCTGTCCGGCGCGGCGACGGTCGGCCAGCTCGCCTCCAACCTGCACGCGGCGGTCGTGGACCTGAACGACGACCAGCTCGCCCGCCTTGCCGCACTCGCGGAGGACCCGCACATGTACTGGGAGAAGCGCGGGCAGCTGCCCTGGCACTGAGGTTCCGCTGATCGCCCCTCCCCATGAGGCAGTCATGCCCGCGATGAGACATCAATGTCTCATGTGGGTTATGGTTGTCTCATGGCTCTCGACCGCGACCACGTACTCCGCGCTGCCGCCGCCCTGCTGACCCGCAAGTCCACCGCGACGATGGACGAGGTCGCCAAGGCTGCCGGGATCAGCCGGGCCACCCTGCACCGCCAGTTCGCGGGGCGCGACGCGCTCGTACGGGCGCTGGAGGCGCTCGGCATCGCCGAGTGCGAGACCGCCCTGGACACCGCGCGGCTGGACGACGGCCGTGCCGAGGACGCCGTACGGCGACTCGTCCGCGAGGTCGAACCGGCCGCCGGTCTGCTCGCCTTCCTCTACACCGAGAACCAGCTGTTCGAGGGCGAGGAGCAGCACGCCGGCTGGGCCAGGATCGACGACCGCATCACCGCCCTGTTCCGGCGCGGCCAGCAGGGCGGCGAGTTCCGCATCGATCTCACCCCCGCCTGGCTCACCGAGGCGCTGTTCGGCCTGCTGGCCTCCGGCGTGTGGCTGGTGCAGAGCGGCAAAGGCGCACCCAAGGACTTTACGCACATGACCGTCGAGCTGTTGCTCGGCGGCGCACTACGCAGAGACGCAACACGAAGAGAAGAAACACGGAGAGAGGAATCATGACCAGCACCCTGCAGCCGGCGGCTGTGACGGAGACGGAGAAGCGCCCGGGCCGTTGGCTCGCGCTCTCCGTCCTCGTGCTCGCCGTGCTGCTGGTGGCCGTGGACGCGACGGTCCTCGGCCTCGCGACCCCTTACATCAGCGAGGACCTGAAGCCGTCCGGCACCCAGCTCCTCTGGATCGGCGACGTCTACTCCTTCGTCATCGCGGGCCTGCTCGTGTCGATGGGCAGCCTCGGCGACCGAATAGGCCGCAAGCGCATCCTGCTTGTCGGAGCCACCGCCTTCGGCGCGATCTCGGTCCTCAACGCCTACGCCACGACACCGGAGTTGATGATCCTGGCCCGGGCGCTGCTCGGCGTCGCGGGCGCGACCCTGATGCCCGCCACCCTCGCCCTGATCCGCAACCTCTTCCACGACCCGCGCGAACGCAGCCTCGCGGTCGGCATCTGGGGCGCAACCGCCTCCGCCGGTACGGCAGTTGGCCCGGTCGCCGGCGGCTTCCTGCTCGAACACTTCTGGTGGGGCTCGGTGTTCCTCATCAACCTGCCCGTGATGGCGGTGCTCGTCCTGGTCGGCATCAAGATGCTGCCGGAGTCGAAGAACCCCGACCCGGGGCCCTGGGACATGATCAGCGTCGCGCTGTCCCTGGTGGGTGTGATCGGCGTCGTCTACGCGGTCAAGGAGGCAGCGACCCACGGCTTCGAGCTGCCCGCGCTCGCGGTGGGGGCACTGGGCGCGGCGGCCCTGTACTGGTTCGTCCGCCGCCAACTCACCCTCCCCGCACCGCTGTTGGACATGCGCCTGTTCCGCAACCGGGGCTTCAGCGCGGCCGTCCTGGCCGACCTGCTGACCATCCTCGGCCTGTCCGGGCTGGTGTTCTTCCTCTCCCAGTACCTGCAACTCGTCCAGGGCAGGGGCCCGTTCGAGGCGGGTCTGGCCGAAATCCCCGCCGCCGTCGGTGCGGTGGCGGCCGGCCTGATCGCCGGCCGGACGGCCCGCCGCTTCTCGGTCCGCGCGGTGGTCGCGGGTGGCCTCGCCGCCGTGGGCCTGGCCCTCGCCGTACTGACAACCCTCGACCAGTCCACCGGCTACCCGCTCCTCGGCGCCGCACTGCTGGTGGTCGGCGTCGGTGCCGGCTTCTCCTTCACGGTGACGGCCGACGTCATCCTCTCCTCCGTACCGAAGGAACAGGCAGGCGCGGCCTCGGCGGTCTCGGAAACGGCCTACGAACTGGGCGCGGCCCTCGGCATCGCCGTACTGGGCTCGATCGTGACGGGCGTGTACCGGGGCTTCGCGTCTCCGGCGGGCACACCGAGCGCCGCCCACGAGTCACTGGGCGGCGCGGTGGAAGCGGCGGGCGGCATGCCGACACGGGCGGCGCAGGAAATGCTGACGTCGGCAAGAGAGGCTTTCGTCAACGGCCTGAGCGTGGCGTCGGCGGTAGGCGCAACGGTCTTGCTGGCAACGGCCGTTGCAGCATGGTTCATGCTACGAAATCAACGGCTGGAGAGCGCCCCGTAAGGGGCTCGGGGAACTGCGTGAGCAACCACAACGCACCCGCACCCAAAAACGAACCCCTACGCAGCTTTCGCCTTCGTCGCGTACATGTCCACGTACTCCTGCCCCGACAACCGCATGACCTCAGTCATCACAGAGTCGGTAACAGCCCGCAGCACATACCGATCCCGGTCCATCCCCTCGTACCGGGAGAACTCCATCGCCTCACCGAACCGGACGGTGACCCGCCCGGGGCGGGGGATCCCGGCACCCCCGGGCTGCAACTTGTCCGTACCGATCATCGCGAAGGGAACGACCGGCGCGCCCGTCATCATCGTGAGGCGGGCGATCCCGGTACGACCCCGGTACAGCCGCCCGTCGGGCGACCGCGTGCCCTCGGGGTAGATCCCGAAGACCTTGCCCTCCTCCAGCACGCGGCGCCCGGTCATCAGCGCGGCGACCCCGCCGTTCGCTCCGTCCCGGTCCACCGGGATCATGCCGACGCCGGTGAAGAACCAGGCCATGAGGCGGCCCTTGAAGCCCTTGCCGGTGACGTACTCGTCCTTGCCGATGAAGAGCACCTGCCGGTCGCAGACCAGTGGAAGGATCATCGAGTCGATGAACGTGAGGTGGTTGCCGGCCAGGATCACCGGGCCCTCGCCCGGGATGTGCTCCGCGCCCTCCACACGTGTGCGGAACATCAGGCGCATGATCGGTCCGAGCACTGCCTTGATGAGCACGAAGCGGGACAACGGGCCCTCCGGTGTCAAGGGGTCGATATAAAACTGTGCAGGTGAGGACGATACTCGCGGTGCCCCGCGTATTGCACATCGGGTTCACCGAGGTCTTACGCAGTGTTGACGCACGTTTACCTGCGGTGTCGCTCCGGAGTCGTCCCGTAACCGGGCCGCCATGTTGTGACGCATCTCGCGTTCCTTGCTGATGGCGTGTCAGACCTCGCCTTCCCTACGACATCCAGCGTCACCGTCGTGTTCCGGCCGAGGTCTCCCGTTCGTCATCTGCGCGCACCTACGATCGGCGCGCACCGACGGGGCGACGCCAGGAGGTTTGATGGACACGCAGGGAACGCAGGGGCCGGACGAGCGAGCCAACGGGACGGGACGACGGGCGCTCCTCGGCGCGGCCGTGCTCGGTGCGGGAGTGGCCGCACTGGGACCGGCGGGCACGGCGAGAGCCGCCGAGTCCGCGACGGGCCGCCACGGCGGCGGCCTCAAGGACCTGCCCAAGCCGACCATCGTCGGGCACCGGGGAACCAGCGGCTACCGTCCGGAGCACACCTTCGGCTCCTACAACCTGGCCCTCGACCTGGGCGCCGACATCGTCGAGGCCGGAGACCTCGTCCCCACCAAGGACGGTCACCTGGTCTGCCGGCACGAGCCGGAGATCGGCGGCACGACGAACGTCGCCGACCACCCCGAGTTCGCGAGCCGCAAGACCACCAAGCTGCTCGACGGTGTCTCCACGACCGGCTGGTTCACCGAGGACTTCACGCTCGCCGAGCTGAAGACCCTGCGCGCCGTCGAGCGCATTCCGGCCAACCGCCCGCACAACACGCTCTACAACGGCCGCTGGGAGATCCCGACCTTCGAAGAGGTCCTCAAGTGGCAGGACGAGCAGACCCGTAAGCGCGGCAAGCAGGTCTGGATCTACCCCGAGATGAAGCACCCCACCTACTTCCGCAAGCGCGGCTTCGAGATGGAGAAGCTGCTCTCCTCGGCCCTGCGCAAGCACGGCAAGGACAAGCGGAACTCGCCGGTCCTCATCCAGTCCTTCGAGCCGACCAGCATCCAGAAGATCAGCAAGCTCGTCCGCAACAACCTGGTGGTGCTGCTGTCCGGCACGGGCACCCGGCCCTTCGACTTCATCGACCTGGGCGACCCGCGCACGGTCGACGACCTGGTCACCCCGAAGGGCCTCGCCGAGATCGCGTCGTACGCGCAGGGCCTGGGCCCGACGCTCGACCTGATCATCACGAAGAACGCCGACGGCAGCCTGAACAAGGAGACCACCCTGGTCGCCGACGCGCACAAGGCCGGCCTGATCCTGCACCCCTACACCATGCGCAACGAGAACCCCTTCCTGCCGCTGGAGTACCGCAAGGGCACCGCCCCGGACGCCTACGGCGACGCGTTCGGCGCGTTCAAGCGCTACTTCGCCACGGGCATCGACGGTGTCTTCACCGACAACGCCGACACCGGTCTGCTGGCGCGCGCGGACTTCGTCAACGGCTGAGCCCCGCGCCCCGTTGGAGTGACTGACGGCCGCCCCGGCAACCTTGCGCCGGGGCGGCCACGTCGTGCCGCATATGACACACCACCTCGTCGCCACCCTGCGCCCACTGCTCGCCGCCGAGGCCTCCGCCGAGGCATATGCCTCCGGAACCGAACCGGCCGACCTCGAACAGGCCGTCTGGCTCCGCCTCCTGGAACGCCTCGACGCCTCCGGCCCACCGGTCGACCCCCAGCGCTGGCTCCGCCGCGCGGTCCGCTCCGAGGCCCAGCGCACTCGCCGCACGGCCCGCATCGAACAGTCGTACGGTGATGATCCCGTCGAGGACAGCGACCGCGGCCCCGAGCAAGTCGCTCTCACGGCGGCGCGGCACCGCGCGCTGCACGACGCGGTGCGCCGGCTGCCGGGTCGCTGCCCGCGTCTGATGGAGGCGCTGCTGTCGCCCAAGGACCTCACCTACCGCGAGATCGCAGGGGAGTTGGGTATCTCACAGGGCAGTCTCGGCCCGGAACGTTCCAGATGTCTGGGATGTCTTCGCCGATTGCTGACGCCGGAGGTTGCGGCCCGCGAAGCGCGGGGATAGGAGTGAGAACCACATGGCGATCAGGTGAGCGGGAGGCGTGCGCACATGGGCATGAGTGTGACCATCTCGGTGGCGACCGAGCAGGACGCGGAGCAGATCTTCAGGCTGCAGTACCTGTGCTTCCAGAGCGAGGCGGCGCTGTACGGCAACTACCGCATCGACCCGCTGGTCCAGAGTCTCGACTCGGTCCGGGCGGAGCTCGGTTCCGACTGTGTCTTCGTGGCCCGGCTGGGCGAGGAGGTGGTCGGCTCGGTCCGCGGCACGGTGACGGAGGACGGCGCGGCGGCCATCGGCAAGCTCTGCGTCCACCCGCGCCTCCAGGGTCACGGCATCGGCGCCCGCCTCCTGCGCGCGGCCGAGTCGGCCCTCGCCGAGGAACGCGGCGCCAAGAAGTTCCGCCTCCACACCGGCCACCGCAGCGAGGGCAACCTCCGCCTCTACCGCCGCGTCGGCTACGAGACCGTAGGCACCTCCCAGGGCGACGACGGCGTACCGATGATCGTCCTGGAGAAGCCGGTCGAGGCGTACGTCGCTACGGCGTGACCGTGTCGGTGGTGTCGGCCGCGCGGTTCTTCCGGAGCCAGTACAGCGCCGACAGCGGCAGCAGCACGGGGATGAAGATGTACCCCGCGCCGTAGTACGACCAGACCGTCGCGTCCGGGAAGGCCGAGCTGTCGATCACGGTCAGCGTCCCGACGATCAGGACACCCGCGAGTTCGGCGGCGCAGCACGCCTGTGCCGCCCTGCGGGCCTTCTCACCGCCGCGGATCAGGGAGTACGTGATGAAGCCGTACACCACACCGGCGACCGCGGACAGCGAGTAGGCGAGCGGGGCCCGGTCGAACTCGGTGGCGATCTGGTAGACGGAGCGCGAGACCGCGCCGACGACCATCACGCCGTAGAACCAGACGAGCAGCATGCCGGGCCCGCTGATCAGCCGCTTGGGCTTCTCTTCCACGGTGTCCTCTTCCACGGTGGTCATCTCAGCTTCCCCAGATGTCGTAGAGCCGGACTTCGAGCACGGCGAGGACCACGGCGCCGGCCGCGACCGTCGCCGTGCCCCAGCGGGTGCGCTCCGCCAGGGACATGAAACCCGCCGCCGGGACCGCCGCGAACGCGCCCAGCAGATACGCCACGAAGATCGCCGTGCCCTGCTCCGCCTTCTCGCCGCGCGCCAACTGCACGATGCCGACCACCAGTTGGACCGTGGCCAGCAGGGTGACCACGGCCATGCCGATGAAGTGCCAGTCCTTCGTCGACTGGTCGCGGTAGGCCGCCCACCCGGTCCAGGCGGCGAGCAGCAGCGCGGCGACACCGATCGCCAGCGTCAGGGCATCAAGCATGCGGCGACCCTATTACGGGCCAAAAGACCCGGTGACCGTAGGGTCGGGAACATGAAGATCCATGCTGAGGCCCTCCTGTTCGACAACGACGGCACGCTCGTCTCCTCCCTCGAATCCGTGCGCCGGTGCTGGACGCGCTGGGCGGAGGAGTTCGGGATCACCGCCGAGGACTTCGCCCGGGTCGAACTGCACGGGCGGACCGCCGTCGCGATAGCCGCCGACCTGCTGCCCGCCGATGTCGTCCCCACGGCGGTCGCGCGGATCGAGGCGCTGGAGGTCGAGGACGTGCCCAACGGGGGTGCCGTCCTGCTGCCCGGCACCAGGGACTTCCTCGACTCGCTGCCCGCCGACCGCTGGGCCGTCGTCACCTCCGCCACCCGTCGGCTCGCCGAGGCGCGGCTCGCGCACGCCGGCATCCTGCCCAAGACCCTGGTGGTCGCCGAGGACGTCACACACGGCAAGCCCGACCCCGAGCCGTACCTCCTCGCCGCCCGCCAACTCGGCGTCGACCCGGCCCGCTGTGTCGTCTTCGAGGACGCCCCGGCGGGGCTCCAGGCCGGCCGCGCGGCCGGAATGATCACCGTGGCATTGGCCACAACGCACGAGGCACACGAGCTGGACGCCGACCTTGTTGTGAGTGACCTGTCAGCCCTGTCCGCGCTGGTCAGCGACGGGGGAGTGGAGATCTCCGCGCGCGGTTGACGGGCGTCCGCCGCTGTCCGGCATACGGACAGCGGCCCTTTGTCAGGACCGTACGTCTGCTTTACTGATTCCATGACCACGACGAGCAGCCGCACCCTTGCGACCGAGGCGACCCTGACGCCCGGTGCTCGCTGTATGTGTCGAATGTGCGCCTTCTAGAGGGCCCCCGCACCACCCCCGGGCTACGCGCCCCAGCCTCGCGCCCCGAAGCGAGCCGCCGTGGCATGTCCATGCGCTGAACGCCGTGCGACTCCGCCGCCCCACGCACATTTCCCCCTCGTACCAGGGCACACCCACGCCCCCGTACTCAACAGTCATGGAACTCCAGTGATCACCACATCGGGCCTGACCAAGGTCTACCGCTCGCGCGGCCGTGAGGTCACCGCCCTCGACGGCGTCGACCTCCACGTCCGCGAAGGCGAGGTGTACGGCGTCATCGGCCAGTCCGGCGCCGGCAAGTCCTCGCTCATCCGCTGCGTCAACCTGCTGGAGAAGCCCACCGCCGGCACGGTCACCGTCGACGGGCAGGACCTCACCGCCCTCGCCGGGCGCGGACCGCGTGCCGGACGGGAACTCCGGCAGGCGCGCAGCCGTATCGGCATGGTCTTCCAGCACTTCAACCTGCTGTCCTCGCGGACCGTGCAGGACAACGTCGAGCTGCCGCTCGAAATCCTCGGCAAGTCGGGGAAGGAACGGTCCGCCAAGGCCCTCGAACTCCTCGACCTCGTCGGGCTCGCCGACAAGGCGAAGGCCTACCCGGCCCAGCTCTCCGGCGGCCAGAAGCAGCGCGTCGGCATCGCCCGCGCGCTGGCCGGCGACCCCAAGGTGCTGCTCTCCGACGAGGCCACCAGCGCCCTCGACCCGGAGACCACCCGCTCGATCCTCCAGCTGCTGCGCGACCTGAACCGGCAGCTGGGCCTGACCGTCCTGCTCATCACCCACGAGATGGACGTCGTGAAGTCGGTCTGCGACTCCGCCGCGCTGATGCAGCACGGGCGCATCGTCGAGTCCGGGACGGTGAGCGAGTTGCTCGCCACCCCCGGCTCCGAACTGGCCTCCGCGCTCTTCCTGGTCAGCGGCGAGGCCGGCGGCCAGGACCGCACGGTCGTCGACGTCACCTTCCACGGCGAGGCCGCCACCCGGCCCGTCGTCTCGCAGCTCTCGCGCACCTACAACATCGACATCTCGATCCTCGGCGCCGCCATCGACACCGTCGGCGGACTCCAGGTCGGCCGTATGCGCATCGAACTGCCCGGCCGCTACGAGGACAACGTGGTGCCGATCGGCTTCCTGCGCGAACAGGGCCTGCAGATCGACGTGTTGGGCCAGGAGCCCGTACTGCTGAAGGAAGGTGCCAAGTGAGCTGGTCCGAGATGCAGCCCCTGCTGTCCCAGGCGTGTTGGGACACGCTCTACATGGTCGGCTGGTCCACGGTCATCGCCGTCGTCGGCGGACTCCCGCTCGGCATCCTGCTGGTCCTGACCGACCGCGGCGGACTGCTGCAGAACGTCGCCGCCAACAAGGTCATCGGGCAGATCGTGAACGTGGCCCGCTCGCTGCCGTTCATCATCCTCATGGTCGCGCTGATGAACTTCACCCGGACCGTCACCGGGACGACCATCGGCCGCGAGGCCGCGATCGTGCCGCTCGCGATCGGGGCAATTCCCTTCTTCGCGCGCCTTGTTGAGACGGCTGTCCGCGAAGTGGACGGCGGGCTCGTCGAGGCCGTGCAGTCGATGGGCGGCAACACCTGGACGATCGTGCGCAAGGTCCTGGTCCCGGAGTCCCTGCCCTCGCTGATCTCCAGCACCACCACCACGATCGTCGCCCTCATCGGCTACAGCGCGATGGCGGGCACGGTCGGCGCGGGCGGCCTCGGCGACATCGCCATCCGCTACGGCTACCAGCGCTTCGAGACCCAGCTGATGTGGATCACCGTGGCGATCCTCGCGGTCGTCATCTCCCTCATCCAGTTCGCCGGCGACTACGCGGCCCGCTCCGCGCACCGGCGCGGCGGACGGTCGGGTCCGGCACCGAGGCTCCGGCTGCTCAAGGCCGCGTAGGTCCACCCCTCACAGGCTCCCCGCACCGCCCACCCGTCGCCCGACCACCACCCCTCAACGACGGCACTGCGTGCCGACACCCCTTGATTCCAGGGGTCGTAATACGCGACACCCTTCAGGAAAGGCACTTTTCGTGCGTAACACCGCAAAGCTCACCACCGCCGTCCTCGCCGCCGGAGCGCTCACCTTCGCGCTCTCCGCCTGCGGCTCGGACAAGGGGTCCTCCTCGGCCTCCTCCGACTACAGCGGACCGCTGGTCGTCGCCGCGAGCCCCACCCCGCACGCCGAGATCCTCGACTACGTCAAGGACCACCTGGCGAAGAAGGCCGGACTCGACCTGGAGGTCAAGGAGTTCACCGACTACGTCACGCCGAACACGGCGACCGAGGACGGCTCGGTGGGCGCCAACTACTTCCAGAACCAGCCGTACCTCGACGACTTCAACAAGAAGAACGGCACCCACATCGTGCCCGTCGTCACGGTCCACCTGGAGCCGCTCGGCCTCTACTCCCACAAGGTGAAGAGCGCCGACGCCCTGAAGAGCGGCGCGACGATCGCCGTCCCGAACGACAGCGTCAACGAGGCCCGCGCCCTCAAGCTGCTCGCGGCGAACAAGCTGATCACCCTCAAGTCCGGTGTCGGCAACGAGGCGACCCCCGCCGACATCACCGAGAACCCCAAGAAGCTCAAGTTCAAGGAGCTGGAGGCGGCCCAGACCCCGCGCTCCCTGGACGACGTCGACGCGGCCGTCATCAACGGCAACTACGCCATCTCCTCGGGCCTGAAGCCCGCCAAGGACGCGCTCGTCCTGGAGTCCGCGACCAACAACCCGTACGGCAACTTCCTCGCCGTGAAGAAGGGCGACGAGAAGGACCCGCGCGTCAAGAAGCTCGCGAAGCTGCTGACCTCGCCCGAGGTGAAGAAGTTCATCGAGGACAAGTACGCCGGCTCCGTCATCCCGTCCTTCTGACCGTCCTTCCGAATCTGACCGTCCTTCTGAAGAGAGTCGGGGGACTCACCATGCGCAAGAGCATCGCCCTCACGACGGCCGGACTCGCCGTGACCTTCTTCGGCCTCACGGCCTGCGGCTCGGGCTCCGATTCCGGCGAGAGCGGCGGCAAGGACGACGGCACCCTCGTCGTCGGTGCCACCGCCGTACCGGCCGGCGAGGTCCTGACGTACATCAAGGACAACCTCGCCGCCAAGGCCGGACTCGACCTGGAGATCAAGGAGTTCACGGACTACGTCCTGCCGAACACCGCGCTCCAGGAGGGCTCGCTGGACGCGAACCTCTACCAGAACCAGCCCTTCCTGGACGAGTTCAACAAGTCCAAGGCCACCGACCTGGTCTCCGTCGTCAAGGCGTACCTGCCGCCGATGGGCGTGTACTCCAAGAGGATCCAGGACATCGCCGAGCTCTCCGACGGAGCCACCGTCGCCGTGCCCAACGAGACCACCAACGAGGGGCGCGCCCTCAAACTCCTCGCCGCCAAGGGGCTGATCACGCTCAAGGCGGGGGCGGGCACCGACGCGTCCCCGGCGGACGTCACGGCCAACCCGAAGCACCTGAAGTTCAAGGAGCTCGACCCGGCCCAACTCCCGCGCTCGCTCGACGACGTGGACGTGGCCGTCATCAACAACAACTACGCCCAGGACGCGGGTCTCAGCCCCGCGAAGGACGCGATCCTCCTGGAGTCGGCGAAGGACAACCCCTACGCCAACCTCCTGGCCGTCAAACGCGGCAACGAGGACGACCCCCGCGTCCAGAAGCTCGCGAAGCTGCTCGTCTCCGCCGACGTGAAGAAGTTCATAGCGGAGAAGTACAAGGGCTCCGTCCTGCCGGCCACCTCCGGCTGACGGGGGCGTATACGGCGTATCGCCACGCACGGGGTCCACTCGCTCACGGCGGGTGGACCCCGTGGTGCGGTTCACTGCTTTCATGCTGCATGCTGGGCAGTTCAGGTTGCCCTGAACATTTTCCGAAGGTTACGGAGTGGCGCATGACGAGCACCTTCCCCAACATCTCCATCAGCACGGAGCGGTTGGTGCTGCGGCCCCTCGACGAGGACGATGTGCAGGCCCTGGCCGAGATGATGAACGACGATCAGGTCGCGGCCTGGACCGACGTGCCCCAGCCGTTCACCGTCGCCGGCGCCCGCGAGTGGATCACCAACTACGCGCCCGCCGAACGGGCTTCGGGCCGCGGCCTCGACCTCGCCGTCACCGAGTTCCTCACCCAACGGCTCGTCGGCATAGTCCAGTTGACCAAGACCGACTGGCATGTCCGGTCCACCGAGCTGTCGTACATCATCGCCCCCTGGGCCCGCGGCGAGGGCTATGCATCCGAGGCCGCGCTCGCCACCGCCCAGTGGCTGTTCGGGGACCAGAAGCTGGAGCGCATCGAACTGCGCACCGCCGCCGACAACACCGCCTCCCAGCAGGTCGCCCAGAAGATCGGCTGCATCAGCGAGGGCGTCCTGCGCAACGCCTGCATAGCGCACGTCCACGCCAACGACGGCACCTGGATCGACGTCCGCACCGACTTCATCGTGTGGAGCCTCCTCCCGGAGGACCTGGAGGGCACGGCGGAGCAGCTCGCCGACGTCGACGGTTTCACGTCACTCGCCGACTGGAACTGATTCCGGCGGGTACGACCACGGGAGCACCGCCCGGCCGCACCAGGTACCCTCACGGTGCCCGCGTACGGGCCACTTCCCTGACGACCTGCGATGTACCCCTGGAGACTGACGACGATGGCCGACCGCGTCACGGTGATCGGCTGGGACGGCTCTCCGCTGACAGCCGCGGCACGCTCCGCCCTGAGCGCCGCCACCCTGGTGGCCGGCGCACCCCACCATCTGGAGCTGCCCGAGGTGCCGGCGCGCGCCGAACGCATCCGCCTCGGCAGCGTGGCCCTCGCCGCCCGCCGCATCGCCGGCGTCCGGGGCACCGCGGTGGTGTTCGCCGACGGGGACCCGGGCTTCTTCGGTGTCGTACGCACCCTGCGCGCACCCGAGTTCGGCCTGGAGGTGGAGGTCGTCCCCGCCGTCTCCTCGGTGGCCGCCGCCTTCGCCCGCGCCGGAATGCCCTGGGACGACGCGCAGGTGGTCGTCGCACACAGGCGCACGCTGCGACGCGCGGTGAACGTGTGCCGGGCCCACACGAAGGTCGCCGTCCTCACCTCGCCTGGCGCGGGACCCGCCGAACTCGGCCTGCTCCTTGAGGGCGTCCACCGCACCTTCGTCATCTGCGAGGAACTGGGCACCGAGCACGAACAGGTCACCGTCCTCACCTCCGACAAGGCCGCCGACCGCACCTGGCGCGACCCCAATGTCGTCATCGTCCTCGGCGGCCCGGTCGGCCGCGCCGTGACGACCGGCCCGGGCGAGGGCACCGGCTGGATCGCCGGCCGCGACCCGTCCGCCGTCTCCCGTGGCTGGACCCTCCCCGCCGAGGCCTACGTCGGTGAACTCGGTGAGGGCGAGACGGAACTGCTCCGGGCCGCCCAACTCGCCCGCCTCGGCCCGCGCGTGGGAGACCTCGTGTGGGACATCGGCTGCGGCAGCGGCGCCTTCGCCATCGAGGCGGCCCGCGCCGGAGCCGCCGTCATCGCCGTCGACCGCGACAGCCAGGCCTGCGCCCGCACCGACTCCGCGGCCCGCAGCTTCGGCGTGCACCTCCAGATCGTGAAGGGCGATGCCCCGCACATCCTGGAGGACCTCCCCGAACCCGACGTAGTACGCGTCGGTGGCGGGGGAGTGGCCGTCGTCTCCGCGGTCGCCGACCGGCGCCCGCAGCGCATCGTGGCGCACGCCGCCACCCGTGACGAGGCCGAACTGGTCGGCCGCGACCTCACGGAGCACGGTTACCACGTCGAGTGCGCCCTCATCCAGTCCGTCGAACTCGACACCAGGGCCTGGACGGAGACGGAACGGAGCGTCGCGTTCCTGCTCAGTGGCCTCCTTCCGGAGCGCGTTTCCCGACCCCTCGAACCGTCCCCGTGATCCTGTTGTCGTACTGCGCGCGGTAGGCTGGCGGACCGTTGTACCGCACAGGGTGGACCGGCGCTTCGTTCGCCAATGTCCGGAAAACCCGCCCGTTTTGGGGTGTGTGTGGTACAGCGGAACCGGAGGACGCGCAACGTGGCGCAGTCCACAGCGGGCCGTCGCGGATCAAGCTGCCGTGACGGCACAACGGCCGCGACAATGCCATTGAATGGCTTTGTCGTCTAAATGGCTTTGTCGCTTTTTGGCGTCGGGTCGTTCGTGCCGCTGGACAGGCACGCTCGTTCTCCACTGCGGGGCGGTCGGTGCGCCGTTCCCGGTGAGCGGGTCGTAGAAGCACTAACCGATGGGCGAGGGGTACGCATGACCGACACCGGCCAGGTCCCGGCCGAGGGGTTGCCGGAGAACGCAGGCATGGTGGAACAGCCGAGCGTTCCCGCACACGGCGCGTACACCTACCTCTCCGAGACCACCGCCGAGGACGAGGACCTGTTGCTGCTCCCGGGCGCCCAGGGTGCCTGGGGCAACGAGGTCCCGCCCCCCGTCCCCGAGCCGGTCGTCGAGACCGTCCAGGAGCCGGCTCCGCTCGAACCCGCAGCGTATGAGCCGGGCACGCATGACTCGGCTGCGCACGGGCAGGGCACGCACGACTCGGCTCCGCACGACTCGGCTCCGCACGAGCCGGGTCCGCACGAGACGGCGGGCCGCGACAGCGGCTCCGTCGACCTCGGCGGCGTCCGGCTCGCCGAACCGCCGCCCGCGCCGGTCACCCCGCGCCGCCCGCTGCACCTCGGCCCGCCCCTCCCCGACACCTCCGCGAGCCCGGTCCGCTCCCTCGCCGACCGCGGCCCGGCCGGCGCGCCGGTACGGCAGTCCGGCCCGTCGACGACCAGCCCCGAGTACCTCGACGCACCCCAACTCCGCGACCTGCCCCCGCAGGGCGCGGCCCCCTGGGGCGCCCACTCCTCGGTCGCCGCCGGGGTGCGAACCGCCGAAACGGTTGCTCCGGCACAGGTGGCCGAACCGTCCCCGGAGCCCGGCAACGCGGCCCAGGCCGCAGTGGCGCGGCTCGCCACGGAAGCGGTGAACGGGGGAGTCGCCACCGCCGTGGACACCGGCCTCACCCCGGCTTCCGAGCCGGGCTCGGGCCTGGCGCAGGCCCCCGACGCGGGAGAGGCTTGGCAGGGACACGGTCAGCTGTACGCGGTAGAGACCGCGGCGGCGGCTGCCACGGCGGCTGCCACGGCGTCCGCTGTGGAGTCCTCGGCCTCTTCTGCTTCTTCGGTTCACGCGAGCACGGAGAGCTCTGAACCGGTTGGTGTGCCCGACGTGGGCCAACTGCCGGAAGGCGCCGAGGGGTTGGGCGCCGAATCGGTGCCGGGGGCCGCAGAGGCCGTCGACGCCGGGTCCGTCGTCGGGAACGATCAGGGCGTTGCGGCCGAGGTGGCCTACGGCGCCGGGGCGGCCCCCGAGGCCGCATTCCACTCCGGCGCCGAGGGCGAACTCCCGCACGGCGCGGGCCCCGACCCCGAGGACGCGTTCGTTGCTGCCCCGGCGCCCCCGGAAGCCGCACCCGCTGCGGAGCCGGGCTACGCAGCGGGAGACCAGGGTTTCGACGCCGTTCCGGCCCAGGAGACCGCGCCCCTCGACGGGGTCGCCGAGGTCCAGGTCCAGGACGCCGGGTCAACTCCGGCTGTTCCTACGGCAGTCGAGACCCCGCTCACCCCCGACGCCGAGCCCCTCGCCCCCGCCCCGGACACCGAGCAACCCGCACCTGCGGCCGACGACGACCCCGCTCCTCTCACCGAGGCCGTCCCGGTCCCGGCCCTTGACGAGGCACACCCCGACACCGCGGTCGTGCCCGTCGAGGGGGCCGTCCCCGCTCCAGTCGTCGAAGACCCGCCCGTTCTCCTCGACGCGACCCCGGGCGACCCGGCTTTCGAGCCCACCGCCGCGCCGGACGCCGTACCGGACCAGCAGTTCGCGGCGGAAGCCGTACCGGACCAGCAGTTCGCGGCGGAAGCGGAGCCGGTACTCGCGCCGCAGCCGCCCGCCGCCGAGGGCCACGAAGCGGAAGCCGCCGACCTCCACGCCCCGCTCGCCACCGAGCAGCCCCCGGTTGCCCTCGAAGGCACCTCCCTCGCCCAACCCGTCGCCCCGGAAGCCGAGTTCGTCGAGTCCGCCGAGGTGCCGCAGGCCGTCCCGGCGGGCCCGAACCCCGACGACTCCCTCGGCCGCTTCGTGCCGGTGGAAGGCTCGGTGCCCACCACCCCGCACCTCGCACCGACCCCGCCGCACCCCCTCACGCTCCCCACGGAGGATCCGTCGGGCGGCGCGGAAGCCTTCGCCACCGTCCCCGGCCCCCGAGAGGCCGATGCCGAGGGCGAGCCCGAACTCGTACAGCACGCTGACGACCTGGACACCCGGGCCGCCGACCAGGAAGAAGAGAGCACGGCCGCAGTGGAAGAAGTACGAGAGTCCACCGGCCCTGCCGCACCCGCCTACGACGACGCCGAGCGCGAGGCCGTGCTGAAGGTGATGCGCGAACGCCGTGACATCCGCAACGGCTTCCGCAGCGACCCGATCCCGCACGACGTGCTGCTGCGCGTGCTGGAGGCGGCGCACACGGCACCGTCCGTCGGGCACTCCCAGCCGTGGGACTTCGTGGTCATCCGCTCCGCCGACACCCGCCGCAACATGCACGAACTGGCCCAGAGCCAGCGCGAGGCGTACGCCAAGTCGCTGCCCAAGGGCCGGGCGAAGCAGTTCAAGGAACTGAAGATCGAGGCCATCCTCGACACCCCGGTGAACATCGTCGTCACCGCCGACCCGACCCGCGGCGGCCGCCACACCCTGGGCCGCCACACGCAGCCGCAGATGGCGCCGTACTCCGCCGCCCTCGCGGTGGAGAACCTGTGGCTCGCTGCGCGCGCCGAGGGTCTCGGTGTCGGCTGGGTCAGCTTCTTCGACGAGCGCGAGATGGTTCGAGCGCTCGGCCTGCCGGAACACCTGGAGGTCATCGCGTACCTCTGCGTCGGCTACGTCGACGAGTTCCCGGAGGAGCCCGAGCTGATGCAGGCGGGCTGGTCCAAGCGCCGCCCGCTGTCGTGGGTCGTGCACGAGGAGACGTACGGCCGCCGTGCCCTGCCCGGCGAGGACCCGCACGACCTGCTCGCCGAGACCGTCGCCGGGATCCGCCCGCTGGACGCGAAGGCGCTCGGCGAGGCGTGGGAGCGGCAGAAGCGGATGACGAAGCCGCCGGGCTCGCTCGGCATGCTGGAGATCATCTCCGCGCAGCTGTCCGGTCTCTCCCGGCAGTGCCCGCCGCCGATCCCGGAGCCCGCGGCCGTCGCGATCTTCGCGGGCGACCACGGTGTGCACGCGCAGGGGGTCACCCCCTGGCCGCAGGAGGTCACGGCCCAGATGGTCGCCAACTTCCTTGGCGGCGGCGCCGTTTGCAACGCCTTCGCGAGCCAGGTGGGCGCCGAGGTGTGCGTGGTGGATGTGGGCGTGGCATCCGAACTGCCAGCCACACCCGGCCTGTTGCCCCGCAAGGTCCGTGCCGGTACGTCCGACATGACGACCGGTCCCGCGATGTCCCGCGAGGAGGCCAAGCAGGCCATCGAGGTGGGCATCGAGACCGCCCGCGACCTGGTGGCGGCCGGCAACAAGGCGCTGCTCACCGGTGAGATGGGCATCGCGAACACCACCGCGTCCGCCGCCCTGATCTCGGTCTTCACGGACACCGACCCCGCCGATGTCACCGGCCGGGGCACCGGCATCAACGACGAGACCCTGGCCCGCAAGACGGAGGTCGTGCGCCGCGCGATCGAACTCCACCAGCCGGACCCGGCCGACCCCATCGGCGTCCTCGCCGCGATCGGCGGCTTCGAGCACGCGGCCATGGTCGGCCTGCTGCTCGGCGGCGCCTCCCTGCGTACGCCGGTGATCCTGGACGGCGTCAGCGCGGGAGCCGCGGCTCTCGTGGCCCGCGCGATCGCCCCCGAGGTCCTCGCGGCCTGCATCGCGGGCCACCGCAGCGCCGAACCGGGCCACGTGGCCGCGCTCAACAAGCTCGGCCTGCGCCCCCTGGTCGACCTCGACCTCCGCCTCGGCGAGGGCACGGGCGCCCTGCTCGCCCTGCCGCTGGTGCAGAGCACGGCGCGGGCGATGCACGAGGTGGCGACGTTCGATTCCGCAGGGGTGACCGAGAAGTAGGCGCCCGCAGGGCTGCGGCGGCTCAGCCAGTGGACCGACTGAGCCGCCGCAGCCCCCTGCCCGTAAAATCTGCACGTCAGGGCGACCGCACGCCGAAAAGCACGCCGGGCAACCCGCCGTAAAAGAGGAGCCGCACCCCTCATGGCCGAAAACCCCGCCTACCCCGTAGGCCTCCGACTCACCGGCCGCAGGGTCGTCGTCCTTGGCGGCGGCCAGGTCGCCCAGCGTCGGCTGCCGGCGCTGATCGCGGCGGGCGCGGACATCACCCTCGTATCGCCCGGGGCGACCCCGTCCGTCGAGGCGATGGCGGACGCGGGCGAGATCACCTGGGAGCGACGCCCGTACGCGGCCGGCGACCTCGCGGACGCCTGGTACGCCCTGATCGCCACCACCGACCCCGAGGCCAACACCGCCGCCTCCGCCGAGGCCGAGGCCCACCGCGTCTGGTGCGTCCGCTCCGACGACGCCGACCAGGCAACCGCCTGGACCCCGGCGACCGGCCACAGCGAGGGCGTCACCGTCGCCGTACTCACCACGGACGCGCGCGGCCGGGACCCCCGGCACACCGCCGCCATCCGGGACGCGGTCGTCGCGGGCCTGCGCGACGGCACCCTCGTCGCCCCCCACCACCGCACCCGCACCCCGGGCGTCGCCCTCGTCGGCGGCGGCCCCGGCGACCCGGACCTGATCACGGTCCGCGGCCGCCGCCTCCTCGCCGAGGCCGACGTCGTCATCGCCGACCGCCTCGGCCCCCGCGACCTCCTCGCCGAACTCCCCCCGCACGTCGAGGTGATCGACGCGGCCAAGATCCCCTACGGCCGCTACATGGCCCAGGAGGCCATCAACAACGCGCTGATCGAACACGCCAAGCAGGGCAAGTCGGTCGTACGACTGAAGGGCGGCGACCCCTTCGTCTACGGCCGTGGCATGGAGGAGGTCCAGGCGCTGGCCGAGGCCGGCATCCCGTGCACGGTCGTGCCGGGCATCTCCAGCTCGATCTCGGTACCGGGCGCGGCCGGTATCCCGGTCACCCACCGCGGTGTCGCACACGAGTTCACGGTGGTCAGCGGCCATGTCGCCCCTGACGACGAACGCTCCCTGGTCGACTGGCCGTCCCTCGCGAAGCTCACCGGCACGCTCGTGGTCCTGATGGGCGTGGACAAGATAGGGAAGATCGCCGAGACCCTGATCGCGCACGGAAAGCCGGCCGACACCCCGGTCGCCCTGGTCCAGGAGGGCACCACGGCCGCCCAGCGCCGGGTGGACGCGACCCTCGCGACGGTCGGCGAGACCGTGCGCACCGAGGACGTGAAACCGCCCGCGGTGATCGTCATCGGCGCGGTCGTCACCGTGGGCCCCGAGGCGCTTGCGTAACCCCGGGTAACACAACCCGTTCCCAGCCGTTGGCACGACACCCAGGACAAGGCAGTATCACCCTGTGGCCGATCTCATCACCGTTGAGGATCCCGACGACCCGCGCCTGCGTGATTACACGGGCCTGACCGACGTAGAGCTGCGCCGCAAGCGTGAACCGGCCGAGGGCCTGTTCATCGCCGAGGGCGAGAAGGTCATCAGACGGGCCAAGGACGCGGGCTACGAGATGCGCTCGATGCTGCTGTCCGCGAAGTGGGTCGACGTCATGCGGGACGTCATCGACGAACTCCCGGCCCCCGTCTACGCGGTGAGCCCGGAACTTGCCGAACGCGTCACGGGCTACCACGTACACAGAGGCGCGTTGGCTTCCATGCAGCGCAAACCCCTCCCCACGGCACACGAACTCCTCCAGACCACCCGCAGGGTGGTGGTGATGGAGTCGGTGAACGACCACACCAACATCGGCGCGATCTTCCGCTCGGCGGCGGCGCTGGGCATGGACGCGGTCCTGTTGTCCCCCGACTGCGCGGACCCTCTGTACCGCCGAAGCGTGAAGGTCTCGATGGGCGCGGTCTTCTCGGTCCCCTACGCCCGGCTCGACAGCTGGCCCAAGGGCCTGGAGTCGGTCCGCGAGGCAGGCTTCACGCTCCTCGCCCTCACCCCCGACGAGAAGGCGAAGAGCCTCGACGAGGCGGCCCCGCACCGCATGGACCGGGTCGCCCTGATGCTCGGCGCAGAGGGCGACGGCCTCTCGACCCAGGCCCTGGTGGCGGCCGACGAATGGGTCCGCATCCCCATGGCCCACGGCGTCGACTCCCTCAACGTGGGCGCCGCCGCTGCCGTAGCCTTCTACGCGGTGGCCACCGGCCGCCCCGAACTCTAGGGAGCACGGCTTGGCCCAGCGCGAGGCGATCGTCGCGGTCCTCCGGCGCGCGGACCGCGTCCTGGTCATCCGCCGCGGTCCCGACTCCGCCCGCTCCGGCTACTGGGCCCCGCTCAGCGGCAAACTCGAACCGGGCGAGACCCAGGAAGAAGCCCTGGTCAGGGAAGTCCACGAGGAGGTCGGCCTCGCTGTCTCCCCCCTGGCCAAGGTCTGGCAGTCCGAGACCGACGACGGCAGCTTCCGCCTCCACTGGTGGACCGCCACCGAAACAGGCAACGGCACGATCGTCCCCGACCCCGGCGAGGTCTCCGAGGTCCGCTGGGTCACCCCGGCGGAATTCCTCACGATGACCCCACTCTTCGACGCGGACCGGGAGTTCTTCGAGCGGGTGCTGCCGGGGTTGTAGAGGGCGCACACCTTTCGACCCAGGCCGGAAGAATCCAGCCCGTCCGGCGTCTTCCCAACGCGGGCCGGCACCCATCAGCCCGTCCGGCGTTTGAGGACGAGGCCCCTTCAGGGCCGACGGGGGTCTGGGGGCGCAGCCCCCGGGCGGGGTGAAAGGGGCGGCAGCCCCTGGTGACGGGACGGGTAGGGGCGGCGGGGGCGAAACAGCCCCACGACACCCGACCCCTCCCTACCCGGCGACACCGCCCACAGCCCCGCCCCGCCCGTCCGCCCCCACAACGCGCTGCACACCGTCCCCCGTACGCCCGAGCCCGTGCGCCGGCCCCGAACACCCCTGCGCCACCGCGATACCGAGCGCGACCAGCAACGTCACCACGACGAACACGAACAACCGCTGCCGCAGCAGACGCGGGTTGGCGGGCCGCCGCCCCGTACCCGTGGTCCGCGGCCCCGGCCGCCCGCCGCCACTGCGCGGAGCGGGACGGCTGCCACTGCCGTTGCCGGAGCGCGTGGTGTTGCGCCCAGCGGGAGTCGGCCGCGCCGAGCCCGGCCGGGAAGGAACACCGCCGCCCCCACGAGACGGAGCGCCACCACCCCGCGACGACTGAGCCGCACCGCGCGGCGCCGGAGTGCCCTGCGGACCAGGCGAGCCCTGCGGACGCCGCCCGCCCTGCGTCCGCTGCTGCTCCGGATAGCTCTCGGTGAGCCGCCCGGTGGGCCTGTCCGCTTCGCTGCCACGCGGCGCGGGCGGTCGTACATCCGACAGACCCTGGGCCTCGCGGGCGGCGATCTCCTTGAGCCGCAAGGACAGTTGGAGAGTGCTGGGCCGCTCCTCGGGGTCCTTCGCCAGGCACGCGCGGACCAGCGGAGCAAGAGCGTCCGGCACCCCGTGCAGCTGCGCCTCCTCGTGCACCACGCGGTACAGCATCACCTCGGAACTGCCGTGCCCGAAGGGCGAGTCGGAGGTAGAGGCATACGCGAGCGTGGCCCCGAGCGAGAACACATCCGTGGCCGGCGTGACCGCAGCCCCCCGCACCTGCTCCGGCGCGAGGAACCCCGGCGACCCCACCGCCGTACCGACGTGCGTCAGCGTCGAGGCTCCGGTCGCCCAGGCGATACCGAAGTCGATGATCCGCGGACCCTTGGGGGACAGCAGAATGTTGGACGGCTTGAGATCCCGGTGGACGACCCCGGCCTCGTGGACGGCGACGAGCCCCTCCGACAGCGCGGCCCCGATCGCGGCGACCTCGGCCGCGCCGAGCGCGCCCTCGTCGGCGACCTTGTCGTGCAGGGAGGGCCCGGGCACGTACTGCGTCGCGAACCACGGCCGATCGGCCTCAAGATCCGCCGCCACGAGCCGAGCCGTGCACCCACCCCGAATCCGCCGCGCGGCGGACACCTCGCGCGCGAAACGCGAACGGAACTCCTGGTCCTCCGCCAGATCCGGCCGGATGACCTTCAGCGCGACCCGCTGCCCCTTGCGGTCGGAGCCCAGATAGACGACGCCCATTCCGCCCGCGCCGAGCCGTCTGTGAAGCCTGAACGAGCCGACGACGCGCGGGTCCTCGCGCCTCAGGCGCATCATCGCCATGTTCATCCCCGCTGCCCGGTCCGTGTGACGAGCGACAGCTTACGTTTCCACCGCCGCCCGCGCGCAAAGGCCGCGCCCTCTCGCACCGACGGATTGTCAGTGCCGGGTGGGAAACTTTGAAGGGTGGTCAGAGGCCGTGCGAACAGCAGGACTTCATATCGCCCCCGACCCCAACCAACCATCACAGAAGGGGGATTGAGCGCGTGAAGGGTGATCGCGTCGAGATAGTGGTGGACGCCGGAGACACCACACGTACATACGAGGTGGTGGCGAGCAGGGCAGGCCGCAGGGTGGAGACGGCGGTACGGCGAGGTGTCGTGGAAGTGAGCGAAGTCACCCGCAGCGGTTCCGTCGTGCGCACCGCCCGTTTCATGGCGACCCGGGTCCTCGCCCTGGTCGAGCAGCCGGTCCCGCGCGAGGACAGCTCAGAGAAAGCGGGGCAGACCGGACGCCCCCTCCGGGAAGACCCCGAGACCTAGGTCCCCGTCTCCACCCAGGGGAGTAGTTCGCAGGTCATTGCTCATCCTCCGGGAGGCCCGCCAATCGGTACGAGGGCATGACGCCCCCCACCCGCCGCGGACCTAGATTTGAGGTCAAGCGGCGGGTGCAGCACTCGTCCCCCGAGGTCAGACACCCGCCGCTGCCAACGACAACTGAGTTCGGTCAACGGAGCACGGTCAGGAGAGGGACCATGGCCCACACGGCACCGCGGGCATTGATCCGCGAAGAGGGACGCAAGGCGTACAACGCGGCGTTCCGCACCCGCCGCACGGGCCGTCGCCACCCACTGGTGGCGACCTTGATGGCACTTCCCCTGGCGGTCCTGCTCCTCGTCGTCTTCGACGGCTGGGAGACCGTGGCCACACAGGCGTCGTCCGTGGGAGTGATGCTGGGGCGCTGAGCGGCGACCCCAGGCCCGGAAGAGCGGTCCGGGCGGGGACATCAACCCATGAAACCCCGTGGGGACGGGGGTGCGGCGGACGGCAAAAAAAGCCGGCGCAGCTGGGGAGCTGCGCCGGCTTTGCTTTGCCCGAGGACCATAACGCCGTGGACTGGAGCGCGCCCCATAGGGGCGCGGGGAACTGCGCGACCAGCCCCCACCGGCCCGCACTAAACCCACATACCCAGCCGTACGCTCCCATCGAAAGCCGTACGACTCAGGGGACCCCGTGACCACTCACCAGCTGTTGCCCGACCTGACAGCCCGAGCCGCAAAAGCAGCGCACACCCAAACCCCCTCCTGCCCCTGCACTCCCGGCGGAGCCACCCTCACCGATCGCCCCGACGGCACAGTCGTCCGCCACGCAGCCACCGTCGCCAAGGCCCACGCCCCGCACACGAACCCCACCGACCTCACCGCCCGCCTCACCACGGCCGCTCACCTCCCCGGCATCCTCCTGCCCCCACTGGCCCCCACCCCCGTCACGCTGCACGACCGCCAGGTGACGTTCTGGCCCTACGGCACCCCCGTGGACCCGGATGATCCGGACGCGGCCCCCTGGGAAGCCGCCGCCACCCTCCTCGCCCGTCTCCACCGCACCCCGGCCCCGGCTCCCCTCCCACCCATGCGCGGCCCCCTCAAGGCGGTCCGGGCGATGACCCGCCTGCGCGAGACCGGCGGCGGCCACCCCGCCGCCGCCCCGGTCCTGCACGCCTGGACCCTGCTCCCGGCGTGGGCCCGCGCGGAGGCACCCCAGCCGGACACGACCACCCTCTGCCACGGCGACCTCCACCTCGGCCAGCTCGTCCGCCACCCGGTCCCCGACGGCCCCTGGCTGCTGATCGACGTCGACGACCTGGGCGTAGGAGTCCCGGGGTGGGACCTCGCGCGGCCCGCCGCCTGGTACGCCTGTGGGCTGCTCCCGCCCGACGAGTGGGCCCGCTTCCTGGCCGCGTACCGCGCGGTCGGCGGCCCGGCGGTTCCCGCCGAGGGCGACCCCTGGCCCGCCCTGGACGTCCCGGCCCGCGCGCTCACCGTGCAGACCGCGGCCCTGGCGATCGTCAAGGCGGTCGAGGCGGGCCGTCCGCTGGACGAGGTGGAGGGAGCGGTGGTGGACGCCTGTGACCGAATGGGTTCCGTCCCGACCGAGTTGACGCCCGGATTCGCGAAGTAGGGTGCAACCGACCGGGGTCGGACGGAGTCTGTCCTGGGGAAACACGAAGACGTACCAACGGCCGAGGAGTTGAGCCGAGCATGCAGTGTCCGAAGTGCCATGCGCCGATGCACACGTACAACCGCAACGGTGTCCAGATCGAACAGTGCAGCAACTGCCGGGGGATCTTCCTCGACTACGGCGAGCTGGAGGCGCTGACCCGCGTGGAGTCGCAGTGGCAGCAGCCCGCCCCGCCGCCCCCGGGCCCGCAGGCCTACCCCGCCCCGCCCGCGCCCGCCTGGGGTGCCCCGCACGGCGGCGGTCACGGCGGTGGCCACTACGGCGGTCACGGCGGCCACCACCGTCACAAGAGCTTCGGTCACATGCTGTTCTCCAGCTGACCGGCACACGAAGAAGCCCCCGGACGCGGTGAGCGCCGGGGGCTTCGGTGTGTGGACGATACTGGGATTGAACCAGTGACCTCTTCCGTGTCAGGGAAGCGCTCTCCCGCT
>NZ_JBSFKO010000032.1:0-124705 GCF_053598575.1 Streptomyces sp. NPDC001100 | reverse complement strand
AACTGGCGACCTCAACCTTGGCAAGGTTGCGCTCTACCAACTGAGCTACGTCCGCTTGTCGTTTCCGCTCGGCTTGCGCGTCGCGGCGACGAGTTGAACTCTAGCGGATTCCGGGGCCAGCACAAAAACGCGTTTGTGCAGCGTGCTGGCCTGCGACTACGGGAACTCACGGTCAGGGCAGCCACGGCGACACGGCCGGGCAACCTGTGAGACACCCGCCATAGACTCGACGGCGTGTCCCACCTCGTCCCTCTCGCCCGTTTCGGCGGCCGTGTCGCCACCGGTCTCCTCGATGTCACCAGCGATCCCGCGGCCCTGGACTCCACCGGCTTCTGGGCGGTCGCGGCCGACTTCGAGGGCCGTCTGACCTGCGCGCGCTTCCACGACGTACGACCCGAACCGGTCCCGGCACCCGTCCCCGGAGCCTGGCACGGCCCCACGACCGACGCCTGGGCCAGCTCCCTCGACCGCGCCGCCTACACCGCCGGCGTCCGCCGCATCCGGGAGCACATCGCGGCCGGCGAGGTCTACCAGGCCAACCTGTGCCGGGTACTCTCCGCCCCGGTGGCCCCCGACGCGGACGTCGACGCCCTCACCGCCCTGCTCGCACGCGGCAACCCGGCGCCGTACGCAGGAACGATCCGGCTGCCCGGTCACGGTGTCGAGATATCCACGGCGTCACCCGAACTCTTCCTGCGCCGCACCGGGCCGGCCGTCGAGTCCGGGCCGATCAAGGGCACCGGACGGACGGAGGCGGACCTGCTGCAGAAGGACTACGCCGAGAACGTGATGATCGTGGACCTGGTCCGCAACGACCTCGGGCGCGTCTGCGCCACGGGGACCGTGACCGTGCCGGACCTGTGTGTCGTCGAGAAGCACCCCGGTCTCGTCCATCTCGTGTCGACGGTCCGGGGCGAGCTGCCCACGGACGCGGGCTGGCCGGAGCTGCTGGCCGCCGCCTTCCCGCCCGGGAGTGTCACCGGCGCCCCCAAGTCCAGTGCCCTGCGCATCATCGACGCCCTGGAGACCGCGCCCCGCGGCCCCTACTGCGGGGGCATCGGCTGGGTCGACGCCGACCGGGGCACCGGCGAACTGGCCGTCGGCATCCGCACCTTCTGGATCGACCGCGCCGACGGCATGCTCCGCTTCGGCACCGGCGCCGGCATCACCTGGGGCTCGGACCCCGAGGGGGAGTGGCGGGAGACCGAGCTGAAGGCGTCACGGCTGCTCGCGGTAGCGTCGGGCGCGTACGAGGTGAGCGGAGGGGCTCTTTCATGAAGATCTGGCTCGACGGCGGGCTGCAGGACATCGAGTCCGCCCGCGTCTCCGTCTTCGACCACGGACTGACCGTGGGCGACGGCATTTTCGAGACGGTGAAGGCGACGGACGGGAAGACGTTCGCGCTGACCCGCCATCTCGACCGGCTGACCCGCTCCGCGCGCGGCCTCGGCCTCCCGGACCCCGACCTGGACGAGGTCCGCCGCGGTTGCGCGGCCGTCCTCGCCGCCAACCCGATGCCGTTCGGCAGGCTGCGCATCACGTACACGGGCGGCCACGGCCCCCTCGGATCGGACCGGGGCGAGCACGGACCGACCCTCGTGGTCGCCCTCGGCGAGGCGAAGCGCCGCCCCGACTCCACGGCCGTGGTCACCGTCCCCTGGACCCGCAACGAGCGCGGCGCCCTCGCCGGCCTCAAGACCACGTCCTACGCCGAGAACGTCGTCGCCCTCGCCCGCGCCCACCGACACGGCGCCTCCGAGGCCCTGTTCGCCAACACGGTCGGCCAACTCTGCGAAGGCACAGGGTCGAACGTCTTCGTCGTCCTGGACGGCGAGATCCACACCCCGCCGGTCACCTCCGGCTGCCTCGCCGGCATCACCCGCGCCCTGACCGTCGAATGGACCGGAGCCAGGGAGACCGACCTGCCGCTCGACGTCCTGGAGAGCGCCGACGAGGTCTTCCTGACGTCCTCGCTGCGCGACGTTCAGGCCGTCCACCTGCTCGACGACCGCCAACTCCCGGGCATGGCAGGGCCGGTGACCGCCAAGGCGATGCGCGTCTTCGACGAGCGGTCGGCCGACGACCTTGATCCGTAAATGCCCGGTTTACTGGGCTGACCTGGGGCTCCGGGTCGGGTAGAACACAGATGATGACCACGACCCTGCGGCCGACCGAGCCGCTTCAGCGCGAGGCCGACGGGACGCGTTCACGCCGTTACCAGGTGTGTGTGAACAGCCGTCCCGTCGGCGTGATACGCCTCGGCACGAGTCCGTTCTTCGGCGACTCGGTGGCCCAGATCCTGGACCTGGGCATCGAGGAACCGGACCGCCGGCGCGGCCGTGGCACGGTGGCCGCGCTCGCCGCCGAGGAGGTGGTGCGGGGGTGGGGCTGCGATCGGATCGAGGCATCCGTTCCCGCGGAGGCGGAGGCGGCGCTCAAGGTGGCGACCGCCCTCGGGTACGTCGTCCGCAACCGCCACATGGAGAAGCCGCTCGGCGACACCGCGCCCGAACTGCCTGCCGGGAGCCGGGGACGGCCCATGACCCAGGAGGAGTACGACCTCTGGAAGGAACTCGACACCGAGTCCTTCGTACGGAGTTGGACCGAGCGCGGAGTGCCCGAGGCCGAGGCCCGGACCAGGGCTCTGGAGAGCAACGCCGAACTGCTGCCCGACGGACTCGCCACCCCCGACATGACCTTCAGTGTCCTGGAACACGAAGGGATCGCGGTGGGCACGCTCTGGACGGGCCTCCATGACGGCAAGGAATTCGTCTACAAGGTCGAGTCCGACGCCCGTCACCGGGGCAAGGGGCACGGCCGTTCCCTGATGCTCCTGGCCGAGGCGCAGGGCATCGCGGCCGGACTACCGGCCATCCGGTTGAACGTCTTCCAGGGCAACACCCCGGCCGAGCGGCTCTACGAGTCACTCGGCTACGAGACGGTCGTCTACCACCTCTACAAGAGCCTGCTCTGAGGCCTCGCCGTTGCTCACTCGGCCCCGGCGAGCAGCCGGTCGGCGATCTCCTCGATGCGGGCGCGCAGCCCTTCCTGGCTCTTGCTGCCGTCGAGGCGTTCGCCGTCGATGACGTACGTCGGGGTGCCGGTCACGCCGATGGCCTTGCCCTCGGCCTGGTCGGCGTCGACGATCAGGATGTGCCGACCGTCGATCAGGGCGGTGTCGAACTCCTCGGCGTCCAGGCCGAGTTCGCCGGCCACCTCGACCAGGAAGGGTTCGCCCCCACGGTCCAGCGCCTCGACCCGGCCGAGCACGGCCTCGACGTAGTCCCAGCCCCGCCCCTGCTCCACGGCCTCCTCGGCGGCCTGCGCGGCGGCGAAGGAGTGCTTGTGCTTCTCCATGGGGAAGTGCCGCAGCCGCAGCTCCAGCCGGTCGCCGTAGCGGGCCCGTAGGGCGCGCAGATCGTCCAGCGCGGTGCGGCAGTCCGTGCACTGGAGCTCGCACCAGACGTCGAGGACGGGGGTGCGCGCGGAGGGGAGGTCACTCATGGCACCAGTCTCCCAGCCCCGGATCCACCGCCCCAACCGGGACCACGGGGTCCGAGTGACGCGGGCCGTACGACGCCGACCGGCACCTGGGGAGGATGCGACCCGGAGATGTCCCTGATGTCCTACCGAGGCATGGCATCCCGGGGACCGGACGGTGCAGGATGGAAGGGACGAAGTGCGACCTGCCGGGCCGGCGTGTCCGAGCGGACCGGCCGACCTCGTCCGACCGAGAGTGCCCGACGGAACTGCCTGGAGGACCGGATGATTGCCGAGACCGTCTGTTCCGCCGCCTCCGCGGCAGGCCTGGGCATCGCGGCGGTCACCGCGTACCGCAAGCGTTTTCTCTCCGCCGCCCGTATCGCCGCCTATTCGCTGGTGCCCGTCGGCCTGGTGATGACCGGGGTCGTCGGCTGGGCCGCCGACACCGCGTTCAGTCCCACGGCCTGGGCGGGCTTCGTCGTACTGGGCGGTGCCTGGCTGCTCTTCACCGGCACCCGCGCCGTCGAGCGCCGCCGTGGCGGCACCCGCAAGGAGCGCAGGGCGGCCCGGGAATCCGCCCGGCCCGACGCGGTGGCGCCGGCCGCCTCCGCGCCCTCCCTCGGTCCTGCCACGCGCCCGGCGACCCGGCCCGCCGCCGCGCCCCGCGCCCAGAGCGGGGACGACTTCAGCGACATCGAGGCCATCCTGAAGAAGCACGGCATATGACAGCCGCACAGCGACTGAAACGACACAGAGCGAGCCGGGTCCGCCGGTAAGTGTTCAGGACACGACGCGACCCGAAACGGACATCACGGAATTCGGCGAACTCCCTCTCCTATCGGGCGTGTTGATCGCGTGGGGGGTCTTCGCTGCGTCATCATCGCGGCGAGATGCTGGACACGACACAGAGCGACGCCGCGCCGCCGAAGGACGAGCCGCGCGGGTGCCTTTTCGCCCTTTCCCAGCCACCGCTGATGATCTTCCTTGCGGTGATCGGGTGTCTGCTGCTCATGGCCTCGCTGCACGACCTGCTGATGCTGTGAGCCGTACTCGTGGTCCCCGACGTCACCCGCCGGGGGCCACGACCTCATCTAGGCCGTGTCCGCGGCTTCCTTGCGCCGGGCCCGGTACGCGGCGACATGCAGCCGGTTTCCGCAGGTCCGGCTGTCGCAGTACCGGCGCGAGCGGTTCCGGGAGAGGTCGACGAAGGCGCGCCTGCAGTCGGGGGCCTCGCAGCGGCGCAGCCGCTCCTGCTCGCCGGCCACCACGAAGAACGCGAGTGCCATCCCGCAGTCGGCGGCGAGATGGTCGGCGACCGAGGCGCCGGGCGCGAAATAGTGCACGTGCCAGTCGTAGCCGTCGTGGTCCGTGAGGCGGGGGGTGGTGCCCGCGGCGGCGACCAGGTCGTTGATCAGTCCGGCGGCGGTCCGGGGGTCCGGCGCGGAGAAGACCGCGGTGAACCGGCCGCGGATCTTGCGCACGGCGGAGAGGTCGAACTCCGAGAGCACGCCGACATCGCTGATCTCGTGGTTTCGTACGAAATCCGCGAGCAGCGCGACGTCCGACAGTCCGTCCGGCGCCGCGGCGTCCTCCGGTGCGGTGTTCACCAGATCCACCACGGTGTCGAGGGCACACCGGGTGTCGTGGGTGATCAGCACGTTTAGCTCCCTGGCCTGGGGGTCGGGCGGGCGCCCGCCGATGCTGGCCGATGGTAGTGGCTTCCCGGAGGGTGGCCCCTGCCCTATGAACGCCTTCGTGCCCCGCGCGGTTCCCCGGACTCGCGGTTCCCCGGACTACGGAGAGTCGCCGGGAGCGGGCGCCGCGCCGCACGCACCGGCGCCGCCCCCGCGACGAATCGCGGCGACGGCGCCGGTGCGTGCCCTATGCGGTTGTCCATGCCCGAGCCGTCTCCCCGAGTTCGGACGGCGCGGGTGGTTCGGGTCGGGGCCTTGCGTTAGCTCTCCGCCAGGATGTGCGACAGCTCCTGATCCAGGTCGAAGTGCCGGTGCTCCGTGCCGGGTGGCACGGCGGCGTCCGTCCGCTTCAGGAAGGACTCCAGGGCCCGTGCGGGAGCCTCCAGCAGGGCTTCGCCCTCGGGAGAGCTCAGTGCGATGCAGACGACGCCCTGACCGTGACTACGGGATGGCCAGACACGGACGTCGCCGGTACCGGTGGGCCGGTGGAGGCCCTCCGCGAGAAGGTCGCGGGCGAACACCCACTCGACGGTCTCCTCGGCTCCGGTGTGGAAGGTGGCGTGCACGGCGTAGGGGTCGGCCGTGTCGTACCTCAGGCCTGCGGGGACAGGCAGGGATGACTCGCTCGACACAACGAGGCGCAGGTGCAGCTCGCAGCTGACCGTGGTGTTCATAAGCGCCAGGGCCTTTCGCTCAGTGTGCGCTCGGGGATTCGCACGTCGGCGAAATCGACATGCCACCTACGGTGCCGTTGTAAACCCCTCTGAGTGTTTTGCGTGCCTTTACGTAACTCTTCCGGCCGAGAGCTCGATCGCTCGGTGCGGCCATTCCGGTGACTGGTTTCCCTCGGGTAGGGTTTGTCCGTATGAATACGGGGAGTGACGGGCCGGGTGAGGTTGTCGTGGCGTCGGACGAAGCGGCCGACCAGACGCCGGACGGGACAAAGGCGGACGGGGCGCGGGACGAGCGGGGGCTCGGTTCCAAGGCGCCGGAATTCATCAAGGCACGCCGTGCGCTGCACGTGAGCTGGCAGGTCGGCGTGTTCGTCGTCGGCCTCGCGGTCGTGGCCGCCGGCATCGTCATGCTGCCGCTGCCGGGACCCGGCTGGGTGGTGATCTTCGGCGGTATGGCGATCTGGGCGACCGAGTTCGTCTGGGCCCAGCTCGTGCTCCGCTGGACGAAGCGCAAGGTCACCGAGGCTGCGCAGCGCGCGCTCGACCCCGCCGTGCGCCGCCGCAACATCGTCCTGACCTCGATCGGCCTGGTGATCGTGGTCGCCCTGGTGGGCGTCTACGTCTGGAAGTTCGGTGTCGTGATGCCCTGGAAGATCAAGGACCAGTGACCCGTCGGCGGCGCCCGGGCGCCTTCCCGAGCTGGTCGGAGGCACCTGCTGACATGGGGTAATGTTCTCCGTGCGTCCGGGCGATTAGCTCAGTGGGAGAGCGCTTCGTTCACACCGAAGAGGTCACTGGTTCGAACCCAGTATCGCCCACCCGGACCGACGGCCCGCCTGTGATCACGCAGGCGGGCCGTCGTCGTTCGCCCGTCGGCGACGAGAGATCAACTCCCTGTCGCCCAGGCCTTTTTCGGCCGCCGGTGGATGGGATGCGGCAGGCCGCTTTCTGTTCGGCGGGCCGACCGCGGTCGCCTCACCTGCGGTGTCCGCCCCGCCGCTCCGGCCGCGCGCCCGGTGGCGCCGTCGTGGCGCTCAGCCGGTCCACAAGAAATTCCTGTCCGAATCATTGACGCACCCCGAGGGCCTCCGTAACTTGTGCCAGCAAGCGCTTACTTGAAACGATTCATGCAGGTGCAACGACGCTACGGGGAGGGCCCGTCATGGGAACCGGCACGAATGTGGAGAGGCGTACGGTCTTGAAGGCCGCCGGAGTCTCGGCGGTCACGCTGGGGCTGGCCGCGACGGCTTGCGGCGGCGACGGCGGCACGTCCGCGGACGGGACGGTGACGATCCGTTACTCGTGGTGGGGTGCCGAGGAGCGGGCGAAAAAGATCAATCAGTCCATCGCGCTCTTCGAGAAGAAGTATCCGAAGATCAAGGTGAAGACGGACTTTCAGACGTATCAGTCGTTCTGGGAGAAGTTCCAGACGCAGGCCGCGGGCGGAAATCCGCCGGACGTATTCCAGAACGCCGTCGGATTTCTTCGGAAGTACGACAGGAGGGGCATTCTTCTCGACCTCAACTCACAGGTAAAAGCAGGCAATCTGAGCCTGGATCACTTCCGTGCGGGTGTCACCAAGGTGGGTGAGGTCGACGGAAAGCAGCTCGGTGTTCCGGTCGGCTCCAACACCATGGCGCTGGTCATCGACAAAAAGGTGTTCGAGAGGGCGGGCGTCGATCCGGCCACGGGCTGGACCTGGGACGACTACTTCAAGGCCCTCAAGACGATCCACGACAAGACCAAAGTCCCCGGCGACACGGGCTACTTCGCCATCATGTACCTGTACGACCTCTACCTCCGCCAGAACGGCAAGGCGTTCTTCACCAAGGACGGGCTCGGTTTCGACAAGTCCGATCTGACGGAGTGGTGGACGGACGGCTACGGCCGGGTGAAGGCCGGAATCGTCACCGACCCGAAGATCGTCGCCCAGGACCAGCCCAAGTCGTCGCTCTCCGCCGGGCACGGAGCCTCGGAGTTCACCTGGGACAACTTCACGGTCCGCTACTCGGCGGAGGGCAGCAGCACCTACGGCCTCGCCCCGATCCCGACCATGGACGGCAAGCACACCGGCCAGTACCTCGCCTCGCTGATGCTGAGCGCCTCCGCCCACACCTCGCACCCCAAGGAAGCCGCGCAGTTCATCGACTTCATGGTCCACGACCCGGCGGTCGGCCAGATCATGGGCTACGACCGCGGCATCCTGGCGAGCACCGAGCAGTACGCGGCGTTCAAGCCCACCGACGCGGTGAGCAAGGAGATCGCGCAGTACGAGGACACCACCGCCAAGTCCGGCGTCCTCGGCACGATCACCCCGCACCCCTCCGGCGCCGACACCGTCGAGGCCTCCTTCCTGCGCATCGGCGGTGACCTCGGCCAGGGGAAGACCAAGGTCACGGACGCGGTGAAACAGTTCTTCACCGAGTCCGAGGCCGCCTTCCAAGCCTGATGGGAACCGCCGTGACGCTCGTCAAGGACTCCGTGCCCGCCACCCGGAAGGCACGCCCCGCCGCCCCCGTCACCAAGGGGCGGCGGGGCGGCCGGGAGAACCTCGCCGGCTATCTCTTCATGTCCCCCTGGATCGCGGGCTTCCTGCTGCTGACCGCGGGCCCCATGGCCGCCTCGCTCTACTTCGCGTTCACCGACTACAACCTCTTCAACAGCCCGAAGTGGGTCGGCTTCGACAACTTCACCGCGATGTTCGACGACCCGCGCTGGCGGAAGTCGGTCGAGGTGACGGCGAAGTACGTGATCATCGGCACCCCGCTGAAGCTGCTGCTAGCCCTCGGCGTCGCCCTGCTGCTGGCCCAGAGCCGCCGCGGCCAGGCCTTCTACCGGGCCGCCTTCTACGCCCCCTCGCTGATCGGCGCGAGCGTCTCGATCGGCTTCGTCTGGCGGTCGCTCTTCTCCGACGGCGCCGTGGTGGACCGTACGCAGTCCTTCCTCGGCTTCCATGTCGGCGGCTGGGTCGGCAACGCCGACTGGGTCCTCTACTGTCTGGTGGCGCTGACCGTCTGGCAGTTCGGGGCGCCCATGGTCATCTTCCTGGCCGGGCTCAAACAGGTGCCCCAGGAGCTGTACGAGGCCGCCGAGATGGACGGCGCCGGACCGTTCCGCCGTTTCTGGAGCATCACGCTGCCGATGATTTCCCCGGTGCTGTTCTTCAACGTGCTGCTGGAGACCATCCACTCGTTCCAGATCTTCGGCTCGGCCTACGTCGTCTCCAACACGTACTGCGGTCCCGCCGACGCCACGCTCGTCTACACCTGTTACCTCTACCAGAAGGGCTTCAAGGACGCCCAGATGGGCTTCGCCGCCGCGATGGCCTGGATGCTGCTGCTCGCCGTGGCCCTGGTGACGGCCGTCCTCTTCTGGTCCCAGAAGAAGTGGGTGCACTACGAGGAGGACGCTCGATGAGCGCCACCACCACGAAGCCACCCGCCCTCGGCCGCCGGCACACCGGTTCCCTGGTCTGGCACCTCGGCGCGCTGCTGATCCTCGCGGTGATCCTCTATCCGGTGCTCTGGGTCGTCGGCGCCTCGTTCAAGCCGAGCAAGGACATCATCAACAGCCTCCAGCTGTTCCCGGGCCACCCGATCCTGTCCAACTTCAAGGGCCTCGCCGACGGCATAGCCGACATCAAGATCTGGACCTTCTTCGAGAACTCCCTCTTCTACGCCCTCGGTTCGGTCGTCGGCATCCTCGTCTCCTGTTCCCTCACGGCCTACGCCTTCGCCCGCATCCGGTTCGCCGGCCGCAATCTGCTCTTCTCCCTGATGATCGGCACGCTCCTGCTGCCGTACCACGTACTGCTGATCCCGCAGTACGTGATGTTCCAGAAGCTCCACCTGGTCAACACCTACGTCCCGTTGCTCATCGGCAAGTACCTGGCGACCGAGGCGTTCTTCGTCTTCCTGATGGTGCAGTTCATGCGGAACCTGCCGAAGGAACTGGACGAGGCGGCGCGGCTCGACGGCTGCGGGCACCTGCGGATCTACTGGTCGATCGTGCTGCCGCTGTGCCGGCCCGCGCTCATCACCAGCGCGATCTTCACCTTCATCAACGCCTGGAACGACTTCATGGGGCCGCTGATCTACCTCAACGAACCGGGCAAGTACACGGTCTCGTTGGGCCTGATGATGTTCCGCGACTCCGACGGAGTGGCGGCCAACTACGGCGGCATGATCGCCATGTCGCTGGTCGCGCTGCTGCCGGTGCTGCTGTTCTTCCTCGCCTTCCAGCGATACCTGATCGACGGTATGGCGACCTCCGGACTGAAGGGCTGAGGCGGTGGCCGGAGCACGTGTGAAGGCACGGAAGGAATCGGTCTTCGCCGAGCGGTTCGCGGTGTTCGCCGAATGTCTGCTCACCGGAGTGTGGATCGCCGTCGCCTCGGCGGGAGTTGTCACCTACCCCGCCGCGTTCGCCGCCGGGGCACGGCACTTGAGGCGCCGTACCGGTCATGTAGGCGGTGGCTGGCGGGAGTTCGTCGCGGACTTCCGGACGGCGGTGCGCGGCGGGTGGGTCGTCGGTCTCGCGGGGTGGGGTGCGGCGGCCGCCGTGTGGGTGGACGTCCAGGCCGTACGGGCTGGGTTGCCCGGGGGGCCGCTGGTCGGTGCCGTCGGGGTGTTCGCGCTGCTCGGGATCGTCGTCGCCGGGATGCGTGCGGCGGCGGTCTGGGCGCCGGGGGACACCTGGCGGGCCCTGCTCGCCGCGGCCGGTCGCCGCACCGTGCTCGACCCGGCCGGTTCCTTCCTGCTCGTCGGCGGACTGGTCCTCGTCGGCTGTTCCGCCCTGCTCATCGCGCCCTTGGCGGTCCCCGTGCTGGGGGCCGTCGCCGCGGCGGCCGTCGCGGTGGAGGAGCGGTACCGGCACCGCTGACGGGCGCTTCTACGGCAGCGGACCGGCCGCTGTCGCATCTCTCTCTGTCATGCCCCTGACCAGACGGACTGGAAGAAAGCTTCCCGCACGGAAAGGAAAGGCCATGTCTCCCATCCCTCGCAGGTCCCTCCTCAAGGCCGCCGCTGCCGCCGGCGCCGCCGCGCAGTTCAGCTGGGCGCTAGGGGCGAAAGACGCCCAGGCCGCGCCCAGAGCCGCGGCGGCCGACGACGATCCGGTGACCCTCGACTGGCTGGAGGAGGGCGGTCTCGGTGCCGCGCCCGGTTCGACCGTCGGTGTGCCGTGGCCGATGGGCGCGTACCAGGAGGGTCAGACCTTCGCGCTCACGGATGCCGAGGGCACGGCCGTTCCGGTGCAGTCCTGGCCCATCGCCTACTGGCCCGACGGATCGCTCAAGTGGACCGCGCACGCGGTGAGTTCGGGGTTCGGGAAGCTCACGCTCGCCGCCGGGGACACGGCCGCCCCCGACAAGAAGGTCACCGTCGACAAGAGCGGCGGCACCATCGACGTGTCGACCGGGGTCATCACCGCGAAGATCGGCAAGAACGGCTCCACCCTCATCAAGTCGGTCACCCGGGGCGGCACGGAGATCGCCAGGAACGGCCGGCTCGTCCTCATCCGCCAGCCGGAGATCGAGGACGAGGACCAGGGCTCGGTGAGGACCGAGCGCTTCGACGGCGTGATCGGCGAGGTCATCGTCGAACAGGACGGCCCGGTAAGGGCGGTGGTCCGCATCGACGGCAAACACCGCAAGAGCGGCCGGAGTTGGCTGCCGTTCTCGATCCGCCTCTACTTCTACGCGGGCGCCGACTCCTTCCGCATGGTGCACACGATCACCTTCGACGGGACCGTGGAGCCGGGCAGGGCGAGCGGCGACTTCATCCGCGGGCTCGGCGTCCGCTTCACCGTGCCGATGCGGGACCAGGCCTACGACCGCCACATCCGCATCGGCGGCGAAGGAACCGGCCTGCTGCGCGAGGCGGTTCAGGGCATCACGGGTCTGCGCCGGGACCCGGGCGCGAGCGTCCAGGCCGCCCAGTACGCGGGCCAGAAGCTGGCCGATCCCTCCACCTGGGACCAGCGGGTCACGACCCGCCTCCAGTACATCCCCAAGTGGGGCGACTACACCCTCTCCCAGCTCTCCGCCGACGGCTTCACCCTGCGCAAGCGCACCACCAAGGGCCACGGCTGGATCGCGGCCGGCGGTGGCGGACACGCCTCCGGATTCGGGTACGTCGGCGGGGCGAGCGGCGGATTCTCCTTCGGACTGCGGGACTTCTGGGAGAAGTTCCCCGCCCAGCTCGACATCCGCGACGCCCACACCGACGAGGCCGAGGTCACCCTCTGGCTCTGGTCCCCCGAGGCCCAGCCCATGGACCTGCGCTTCTACCACGACGGCATGGGCCAGGACACGTATGCCGAACAGCTCCAAGGTCTCGAAATCACCTACGAGGACTACGAACCCGAGTTCGGCACCCCGTACGGCATCGCCCGCACCTCCGAACTCCTCTTCTGGGCCAACGAGTCGACACCGGCACCGGAGGCGCTCGCCCAACAGGTCGAAGCGGTACGGGTGTTGCCCCAACTCGCGGCCCCGCCCGCGCAGTTGATCAAGTCCAAGGTCTTCGGCCCCGGCCTCTACTCCGAGCCCGACCGCTCCACCGCCGCCAAGGCGAAGATCGAGGACCACCTCGACTTCCTCTTCACCTACTACAAGGACCAGGTGGCGCAACGCCGTTGGTACGGCTTCTGGGACTACGGCGACTTCATGCACTCGTACGACTCCGTGCGCCACCAGTGGCGGTACGACGTCGGCGGCTACGCCTGGGACAACTCCGAGCTGTCGCCGGACATCTGGCTCTGGTTCGCGTACATCCGCTCGGGCCGCTCGGACATCTTCCGCTTCGCCGAGGCGCTCACCCGGCACACCGGCGAGGTCGACGTCTACCACCTCGGCCAGTGGGCCGGCCTGGGCACCCGGCACGGCGTCCAGCACTACGCCGACAGCGCCAAGCAGCAGCGCATCGCCAACACCACCTACCGGCGCTACTACTACTTCCTCACCGCGGACGAACGCGTCGGCGACCTCATGGCGGCCAACGTCGACTCCGACGAGACGTTCCTCGTTCTCGACCCGATCCGCAAGATCCGCACCGAGCCGTACACGCCCGACCGGCACGCCCTGTCGATCGGATTCGGCACGGACTGGAGCGGGTTGGTGTCGGCGTGGCTGACGGAGTGGGAGCGCAAGGGCCCCAAGTGGGAGAAGGCGAAAGCGCGCGTCCTGTCCACGATGGAGACAATCGCCGCCCAGCCCAACGGATTTGTGCAGGGCAGCGGGCTGTACGACCTCGACACGGGCAAGTTCGCCGTCGCGTCCGCGCCCGTGGTCTCCGTCTCGCACCTCTCGGCGGTCTTCGGCCTCAACGAGCTGTGCGCGGAGCTGATCTACCTCGTCGACATGCCCAAGTTCAAGGAGGTGTACATGGATTACTGCCGCTACTTCAACGCCTCCAAGACCGAACAGGCGGCACGCTACGGCTCCAACTTCGGCACCCTGCTGCTCTTCCAGGGCCATTCACGCCTCGACGCCTACGCCGCCGTACAACTCGACGACGCGACGCTCGCCAAGCGGGCCTGGACGAAGTTCTACAGCTCGGACGGCTATATGGAGACCTCGCCCTGGAAGACGGAGGCGCTGAACGGCCCGGTCACCCTCGTCCCGGGCAGCGAGGCCGCGTGGGTGTCCTCCAACGACACCGCGCTGTACGGCCTCGCCGCCATCGAGAACCTGGCGCTGCTCGGCGACAAGATGCCGTAGCGCAGGGCTAGTTCATTCTCCCCAGGACCTCCCGCACCCGCCGGGCGTCCCGGATCCGCTGCTCGTAGGTCGCGCCGATGGCGAGCAGCAGCAGTCCGGCGAGGGCGGGAGGTGCCCAGCGGGGGAGGGCGCCGACGACCTGGGCGAGGTACGGGGCGAGTTCGTGCAGCGCGTCCAGCGCGAGGGTGGTGCCGCCGAGGACGAGGGGTGCCTGCAGACGGTGCCGGGCTCCCAGCAGGGTGACGGCCAGCGCGGCCGTGCCCAGCAGCAGCGGGCGCGTCCAGTGCGGGTCCGTCCAGGCCGCGAGGAGGCTCGGTGCGAGCGTGACGGTGAGCCCGGGGCCGTAGGCCGTCCAGGACGTGGCGCTCGGGTCGCGGCGCCTGCGCAGCGCGCCGACGAACAGCGCGGGGGCGGTCACCGGCAGCGTGTACGCCTCGGGGTCGGTGACGTTCCAGGTGCCCAGCCGCACCCAGCCGGCGAGGACGAAGAGAGCGGCGGCCGCATAGCCGAGGCCTCTGCGCTCGGGCCGTATCGCCGTACCCGCCACGATCACCCCACACAGGGCCAATACCAGTGCCAGCAGGGGCAGTTCGGCAGTCGCGAGATCGATCGCGATGAGAGCTGACGCAGCCCCGGTGATCTCGATGGCCTTCGTGGTGGCCGGGTCGGCGACGCGTGCCGCGAGCAGTGCTGCGGTCGCCGGAACGAGGAGCACCAGCAGTGCCATGTGCTGTGGCTGCCAGTCGAGGGAGGCGCCCACCGCGCAGGCCAGGGCCGTGGCGTAGCCGAGGGAGGCGGCGGCGGATCCCGGTGCGAGGCGTCCGCGCCAGGCGGCCGCCGCGAACACGGCGGTCAGCGACGCGAGGACGGCGAGGGTGGCAGGCTCGGCGGCCAGGGCGAGGCAGGCGAGGCTGAGAGAGGTGACCAGGGCGAGCGTGGTCGCCACGCGGTCCCTGAGCGCGAGCAGGGCCATGACCGCGCCCCCGTGCACCAACAGACCGACGTTGTACGGCAGTTGCAGCGCGGTCGGGAGGGTGAGTGCAGCCGCCCAGGTCAGGGCGAGGGCGGCGGTCAGTGCCTGGGGGCGCCACTGGGCGGCGCGGACCGAGAAGGCCAGCACCGCGGCAACTGTCAGCAGAACCAGGGGGGTTGTGGTCGCGTGCGCCGGCCAGTAGGTGTCCGTCGCCGCCGCTTCACGCGCGTCGCCGGGCGCGCCGGACCACGCACGGGACAGCCACGCGGCCGGGCCGAGCAGCGTGACGCCGACGGCGGGCAGCGTCCACAGCACCGCGCTCGCCTGCACGACACCGCAGGCCCGGCCGAGGCCGTCGCGTACGTGCTGGGGGAGTCGGCCCCGTACCAGTGCCAACAGGGCGATTCCGCACGCCAGATACCCGGGAACCGTCCAGTCGGCGGGCAGGGCCGCGCGCAGCATTCCGCCGAGCGCGGCGACCACGAACAGGCCGCCCGCCGCTGCCGTACTCGTCCGGAGGCCACGGCCCGAAGCGAGCCACGCGGCGCCGAACGCGCCCGCCGCCGCGAGGGCGAAGAGCGCCGCCGCACGGGCGGCGGCGCCCGGACCGGCCGCATCCAGGGAGATGAGACCGGTCGCCAGTACGCCCCAGCCACCCATGCCGAACGCACCGCCGGCGGCGACGGCACGAACGGCCTTCGGAGTGGCCCGGAGCGCGACAACCATGTCGGTCACGGCGGTCAGCAGCACCGCCGCCGTGATCGTACGAAGGCCCCCGCCGGCCGCGATCGCCCAGAGAATCAGGGGGAGTTGGGCGACCGCGAGCGCGGCGGGGAGGGGGAGGAGAAGGGTCGGTGAGGCGGGTGCGGTGGTCGGGTCGGCGCGGGTGACGGCCGGGCGGGGGAGCTCCGCCGTCCCGATGCCGTACGCCGCCCACACCACCGCGAGCACCGCCGACGCGGCAGCCGCGAACGCGGCGCCGTCCCCGCCCGGGAACGCGACCTCGTGCAGCGCGTAGGTGTCCAGCACCGTCAGGACCAGACCGATGCCCGCGATCGACTCGGCCGTGGAACGCAGGCCCCGCCGCAGCAGCGCCACGGGCGCGCCGAGCGCCGCCAGGGTCACCGCGCCGAGCACCAGCGCCCGGCCCGCGATCCCCATGCTCCCCCAGCTGACCAGCGTGAACGCCGTCGCGGCGAGGGCGAGCAGGATGCCGCCGAGCACGAGCAGCAGGTTCTGCACACCGGGTGCGGTGGCCTCGCGGCGGGGCGGCACGGCCGGCAGTGGCGGTGGCGCGGGCGCGGACCAGGTCGGCTGAAGCACGGTCAGCAGCCAGGCCCGACGGTGCAGCAACTGCGCACGGCGGGCGTCCAGTTGGCGCAGCTCGGCATCGAGGAGCCGCAACTCCACGGCCGGGGGCGGAATGTGCGTCATGACTCGGAGTGTGGCGCCCGTCACGCCGTACGGCATGAGTACGCGTACTCAAAGGCCCCCGATTGCCGGGAGACGGGCCTTTCAGTGGGCAGACTCCCGCCATGGACTGGACCCACTACCGCTTCCGCGCCCGGTGGGAGCTGCCCGTGCCGGCCGCCGTCGTCTACCCGGTCCTGGAGCGGGCGGAGGAGTATCCGCTCTGGTGGCCGCAGGTGCGTGAAGTCAACCGGCTCGACGACACCACCGGCGTCATCCGCATACGCGCGAGCCTGCCGTACGCCCTGACCTTCACCGCGCGCGAAGTGCGGCGCGATCCGGCCGCCGGAGTGCTGGAGATCGCCATGACCGGCGACCTGGAGGGCTGGGCGCGCTGGACGCTCACGGCCGACGGCTCCGGCACGCTCGCCCGCTACGACCAGGAGGTCGACCTGAACCGGCCGCTGCTCAGGTGTTTCGCGGTACCCGGGCGGCCGGTGTTCCGGCTCAATCACGCGCTGATGATGCGGTCCGGACGGCGCGGGCTGCTCGCACACCTGGAAGCGGTTTGAAGGAAACCGGCGGGGGCCTGTATTGTTCAGTCCGTTCCCGGGCGATTAGCTCAGTGGGAGAGCGCTTCGTTCACACCGAAGAGGTCACTGGTTCGAACCCAGTATCGCCCACCGGGAAAGGCCGGTCCGCAGCAGCGGGCCGGTTTTTTCGTGTCCGGGCACGTCTTCGTGTCCGCTGCGCGTCTTGAGGTTCGTGCTGGTGGTGTTCGGTGGGCCCGGCGCCGCCTGCCGGGCACCGTGTCTTGATCCCCCTGCCACGGCACCGGACCGAACCTGCCCGACCAGGACGCGGGTTGCCCCGCTCCGGGCGCTGCCCGTGTCAGTGGCACCCGCTACGTTCCCGGGATGGTCGAACTGGACTCCCTCCCCGCCACCCGCGACGCCTACGACGCCGTCGCGACGCGTTATGCACAGCACTTCGCCGACACTCTGCGCGATCGGCCGCTTGAGCGTGCGCTGCTGGCCGCCTTCGCCGAGTCGGTGCGCGCCGGTGGTCAGGACGTGGTCGCGGATCTGGGCTGCGGACCCGGGCATGTCACCGCTCATCTGGGGCGGTTGGGACTGTGTGCGTTCGGGGTGGACGCGTCGC
This sequence comes from Streptomyces sp. NPDC001100, assembly GCF_053598575.1. Lineage (NCBI taxonomy): Bacteria > Bacillati > Actinomycetota > Actinomycetes > Kitasatosporales > Streptomycetaceae > Streptomyces > Streptomyces sp. NPDC001100. The sequence continues at coordinate 107,590 of NZ_JBSFKO010000032.1, read as the reverse complement.
CCGCGATGATCGGGCTGGCACAGGAGGCCAACCCGGAGTTTCGCTTCGAGGTGGGCTCGATGGCAGCACTCGACATCGCGGACGGCGCGCTGGGCGGGGTGCTCTCACGATCCTCGATCATCCACATCCCACCGCAGGACCTCCCGGCCGTGCTCGCGGAGTTCGCCCGGGTCCTGGCCCCTGGCGGCCACCTCCTGATCAGCTGCTACGCCACCGACGACTCCGCGATTCCCACACAGTCCTTCGACCACTCGGTGATGACGGCCTATCGCTGGTCGCCCGACCGCCTGGCGGGGCTGCTGCGCGATGTCGGCATGCGCGAGACCGCCCGAGTGCTGTGCGAGCCGAAGCCCTCCGACAAGCGGCAGTTCAAGGAGCTGCAATTGCTGGCGACCAAGAAGCAGCCGACTTCCGGCGCCCCGTAGGAGAACTCGCAGAGGACGTTGCTGCCGGGCTCGGCCGGGTCACAGCAGGCCGGGCCGCTGCCATTCGGTGCCGAGGACGTGGTGGTCGAGGAAGTTGAGGAACGTCTCGTACCACAGGCGCGTGTGCTGTGGCTTGAGGATCCAGTGGTTCTCGTCGGGGAAGTAGAGGTACTTCGCGGGGACTTCGTGCCGCTGCAGTTCCTGGAAGAGCGTGGCGCCCTGTCCGACGGGCACGCGGTAGTCCTTCGCGCCGTGGATGACCAGCATCGGGGTGCGGATCTTCGCGACGTCCAGGTGCGGCGAGTCGGCCTCGTACCGCTCGGGGCGGCTCAGCGGGTCGCCGAAGATCCGCTGGAAGTACCAGGGCACATCGGTGTCGCCCTGGAACATCCGCAGGTCCCACAGACCCGCATGGCTGATGATCGCCTTGAACCGGTTGGTGCTGGTGGCGACCCGGTTCGCCATGTATCCGCCGTACGAGCCGCCGGCGAGCGCCGTCCGTGAGGCGTCGATGTCGGTGCGGGCCTCGGTCGCGTCGGTCAGCGCGATCACATCCGTGTAGGGGCGCCCGCCCCACTGCCCCCAGCCGCGCCGGTGGTTCGTCTGCCCGTAGCCGGTCGACAGGGCCGGATCCGGCAGCAGCACCGCATAGCCGCGCGCGGCGAACGGCCACGGGTTCCACCGCCAGGTCCAGCCGTTCCAGCTGGACTGCGGTCCGCCGTGAACGGCGACGAGCAGGGGAGCGGGCCGCTCGGCGGACGCGCCCTCAGGCACTACGAGCCAGCCGCGCAGCACGAACCCGTCGTCCGCCTCCGCGTGCACCTCGGTGAGCCTGCCCGGGAGTTCACCGATGCCGCCCGGGGCGGGCAGCTCGTCCGGGGTCTGGTCGACGATGCCGGCATCGATCCGGACGGGCGTCGGCGGCGCGTCGACCGCGTGGCGCAGGGCGTAGAGCGTCCGCCCGTCGGGGGCCACGGCCAGCGAGCCGTACGCACCCGAAGCGGTCAGACGTGTGACGCCACCGTCCGGGTCGCGCCGGAAGACGGGCGCGTGCCCCTGCTCGTCGGAGGTAAAGAAGAGTGTGTCGTCCACCGGTGAACAGGCCACGTCTCCGGGCCAGTTGTCGAATCCCGGCAGCAGGTCCTGCACCGTGCCGTCGGCCAGGTCGATCCGGACGAGGGTGGCGTCCCAGGGGGCGTCGTACGTCGGGTAGCGCATCCGGAGGCACACGAGGGCCGAGCCGTCGTGGGTGAACCGCGGTGCCTCGTAGAGGTGCTCCAGATCGCCGACGACGCGGATCTCCGTACCGCTCACCGCGTCGGCCGTCACCACGGCGGTGCGATGCTCGTCCGGGACCCGTCCGGGCACGAACCGGCTGTACGCGACCCGTGTGCCGTCCGGCGACAACGCCGCGTCCCCCGGACTCTCCAGACCGATCCCCTGCCCGCCGACCACAACCGGCTCCGCGTCAACGTCGGCACGGACGAAGGTGTACGGCTCCGCCGGGCCGAGGTCGTGGTCCCAGGCGCGGGTCGGCCCGGCCTCGTACAGGATCGCGGTGACCTGCGCGTCCTTTCGCGCTGCGCGCAGCTTGCCGTGCTCCTCGGCGTCCGCGGCCCCCGGCAGCAGCCCCGCGGTGTGGCACAGCGCGCCGGAGTCCCGGGCGACGGTGACCGCGGCGATCCCGCCCGCGTGCCGGGCCACAACGACGGCCTCCCCGCGCGGCGGCAGCGCCCACAGCGCGGCGCCCTCGTCCTCGTCGCCGTCCGAGGCGGCGCGTGCGGACAGGAAGTACAGCGTCCCGTCCGGACCGAACACCGGCCCCGACTCACCCTTGTCGGACCGGGTCAGCCGCAGCGCGTCGCGCTCCCCGGCCGGATCGATCTCCCACAGACCGGACACGAACCGCGTCCCGTCCCCGGACGACGACTGCACGGCGGCGACGAGACGTGTGCCGTCAACAGACAGGGCAAGGGAGTTGACGCGGGGACAGCTGACGAAGGCGGACAGGTCACGGAAGGTGGACGAACCACCGGACGACTCGATCATGCGGGCGATTGTCGCCCGCGCGCCACGCGGACGGCCAGGGAGCATGACGTAGAACTCCCGTCTGCCGGCAGCCTTTTCAGCACACTCGCCCCTCTCAAGGTGGGGGACGCCGGATGCACGTTCGGGGGAGTGCACCGCTGTCTCGTCCTTCAGGGCGGTCCGGGAGCTGGCCAGACGTACCCCTGGCGGCACCACGCGCCGGCTCCAAGTCGAGGCGCTCCGGCCCTACTTGGCCGACCCGGCCGGCTACCCCGACGAACTGCCCGTCGGGCGGGGAGAGCGCGGACCGATACGCCGCACGGGCGGCGGCCCTGAGGCTCGAACGCGGCCTCCAGCTCAGGGGGTTCCAGCTCCGGCGGCGGCCCTTGGCGAGGTGCGGGGGCGCGCCCCCACACCGTCAGGCCGCTTCGGCCAGGCCCGGCCGGAGTGGCCAGTCCGTGCTCACCACCTCCGGTGTGCCGCTGCGCGTGAACCACGCCTGGAGTCCTCGCGCCTGTGCCGCGTGCCACGTCGACTGCAGCGTGTGGAGTTCGGCGGGGGTCAGGCGCTCCAGCCGGGTCGCGAAGCGGCGGCCCAGGGCCCGTACGACTTCCAGGGAGGCCAGCGCGTCCGCGCCCGCGTCGTGCGCGCCGTCCAGCGTGACGCCGTAGTGCGCGCACAGGTCGGTGAGGGTGCGGCGGCCCTTGCGGTAGCGGTCCAGGTGCTTGTCGAGGACCCGCGGATCCAGCACCCGCAGCGCCGCCGACTCGAACCAGTGGTCCAGCGAGGACGCGCGGTGGCGGCGCAGCTCGCGGTCCAGCAGGGTCAGGTCGAACGGCGCGTTCATCACCACCAACGGGCGTCCCATGGCAGCCTGTTCGGCCAGCTCGTCGGCTATCTCGTGCATCACCGGCGCGGGCCAGCGGCCGTTGCGCTGAAGATGCTCGTCCGTCAGTCCATGGATCGCCGTCGCCCCGGCGGGCACCGGCACCCCCGGGTTCACCAGCCACCGGGAGACCCGGGGACGGGTACCGGGGGCGTCCTGGACGACGACGGCGGCCGACACTATGCGGTCGGTCTCGACATCCACGCCCGTGGTCTCCGTGTCGAACGCGGCCAACGGGCCCTCGTACCAGCACGTCATACGTACACAACTCCTCGTTCACCCACGGCAGGTGACGCACCGTCTTCTGCCAGTTTGGTGATACCCGTGCTGTTTGCGCCGTACGCCGGAAGGACACAACAGGAGTACGGGTCTTTGCAGTTCAGCGGCCCGGTACGGGGAAACACTTGGCGTGGAAGGCGATTTGGTCATGGTGATAGCGCAGCCCGAGCGGGGCGGGCTGCTGCCCGAACGGACGGCACCCCATCGCGGATCGCTCGCCACCACCGCCTGCATGGAAACCCTGCAGGTGGGCTATCTGCACGCCGTGGCCGCCGCGGCCGGCTGCTCGCTGTCGCAGCCCTTTCCGGACAACGGCATCGACTGGCACGTCAGCCACGGCTCGCCCGGACACACGGTGGACGACGAGGTCACCATCAAGGTGCAGCTCAAGTGCACCTACCAGATCCCGCCGAACCCGCCAGGCCGCTCCTTCTCCTTCACACTCGACAACGACCACCTGCGCAAGCTCGCCCGCACGCCGGTCTCCGTGCACAAGATCCTGGTCGTGATGCTCGTCCCGCGTTCCCAGGACGACTGGCTGCGCGCCAGCCACGACCGGCTCGACCTGCGGCACTGCTGCTACTGGGTCAACCTCGCCGGTCACGCGATCACCGGCCGGACCCGGACCACCGTGCGGATACCCACCGCGCGCATCTTCGACGACCGGGCGCTGTGCGAGATCATGACGCGGGTCGGGACGGGAGGCAGGCCATGAGGGACCGCCCGGTCGAGGAACACCTGAGGCAGGTACGGCCGCATCCCGTGGACACCACCTCCTGGGAGCGCCCGCCCGAGCCCGACCGGGTCGACCCCGCCGTCCTCGGCGCCCTGCTGCGCCGGCACGGCTGGCAGCGGCGCGGCGGCGCCCCCGGACGCTACGGCCGCTGGACCCCACCAGGGCCCGGCGGCTCGGCCACCAGCCTGCTGGTCCCCGAGAGCCGGGCCTTCCCCGACAGCGACGACCTCCTCGGTGAGGCGCTCATCGCGCTCGCCCGCAGCAACACCCCCTCCGCCCGCGAGGTCCTGGTCGGCCTCGCCGTACCGAGCGACGAGATCCGCTGGTGGCGGGACATCCCGACCGGACCGGCCGGCACCGCGCCCTGGACCGTCGAGGAACAACTCCGCGCCGCCGCCCGCCAGATGCTGCTCGCCGCCGCCCTCGCCACCCGCGCGCGTGCCGGCTACTACGGCGCCCGCCACCGCCGCCCCGCCGCCGCGTCCCTGGACCACGTCCTCGTCGGCTCCGCCCCCGGCGGCCGGCAGCTCACCGCGTTCGTCCCCGTCGACACCGGCCGCGCCCTCGCCGTACGCCTCCACCAGGCCCTGTACGCCACCCGCGAGGCCATCGACTACGAGCGGGCCACCGGCGGCATGGACGCCTTCGACGGAGCCGTCGAGGCGGGCGTAAGCCGCGAGTTGACCGAGTCCGTCGTCGCGCTGGTGCGCGGTACCGAGGGTGCCCGGATCGCCGTCGAGTGGGCGCCGGGCGCAGGTGTTCCCGAGGGCTGTGCCGCCCCCGCCGAGGCCGTCGAGTTCTCGCCGGGCGACCTGCCCGTGCTGCGCGCGGCCGGCGCCCGCTATCTGCGCGAGGAACCCTCCGTGGGCGTGCGCATTACCGGCTCGGTGGTGCGGATGCGCCGCTCGGGGCCGCGCGGCGAGGGCACCGTACGGATGCAGGTCCTGGCGGGCGCCGAGGTCGGGCACGTCCGGATGACGCTGGACGAGGAGTCGTACCGGATAGCCGGTCACGCCCATCTCGTCGGGCTCCCGGTGCGGGTGCACGGGCGGCTGGAGAGCCGGGGCGGCTTCCGCCGGCTGACCGGCGCCTCCGGGGTCGTACCCGTGCAGGTGGACGAGGCGGAGCGGGACCGGCTGATGAAGTCCCTCCAGGAGAACCTCGACTTCTTCGAGGAGGCGTGCAGCGGGGAGGAGGGCTGAGGGAGGGGAGCGCTGCGGGGAAGGGGAGTGCGGCAACCGTTTCGCGGTGGGCCCCGTAGGGTCGGTACGATCCCCCAATGCGCGCGCTCACGGTATGGCGCCGCATCCACCCCGCAGTCAGGAGAGACCGGTGTCAGACGTCCGCGTGATCATCCAACGCGATTCCGAGCGGGAAGAGCGCACGGTGACGACGGGCACGACGGCCGCCGAGCTCTTCGCCGGCGAGCGCTCGATCATCGCCGCGCGCGTGGCCGGAGAGCTCAAGGACCTGGCCTACGTCGTCTCCGAGGGGGACGAGGTCGAGGGCGTCGAGATCTCCTCCGCCGACGGCCTCAACATCCTGCGCCACTCCACCGCGCACGTCATGGCCCAGGCCGTGCAGGAGCTCTTCCCCGAGGCCAAGCTCGGCATCGGCCCGCCGGTCAAGGACGGCTTCTACTACGACTTCGACGTCGAGCGGCCGTTCACGCCCGAGGATCTCAAGGCCATCGAGAAGAAGATGCAGGAGATCCAGAAGCGGGGGCAGAAGTTCTCGCGCCGAGTCGTCACCGACGAGGACGCCCGCGAGGAGCTGGCCGACGAGCCGTACAAGCTCGAACTCATCGGTATCAAGGGCTCCGCGTCCACCGACGACGGCGCGGACGTCGAGGTCGGCGGCGGCGAGCTGACGATCTACGACAACCTCGACGCCAAGACCGGCGACCTGTGCTGGAAGGACCTCTGCCGCGGTCCGCACCTGCCGACCACGCGCAACATCCCGGCGTTCAAGCTGATGCGCAACGCGGCCGCCTACTGGCGCGGCAGCGAGAAGAACCCCATGCTCCAGCGCATCTACGGCACCGCCTGGCCCTCCAAGGAGGAGCTGAAGGCGCACCTCGACTTCCTGGTCGAGGCCGAGAAGCGCGACCACCGCAAGCTGGGCAACGAGCTGGACCTCTTCTCCATCCCGGACCAGATCGGCTCGGGCCTCGCCGTCTTCCACCCCAAGGGCGGTGTCGTCCGCCGGGTCATGGAGGACTACTCGCGGCGCCGCCACGAGGAGGAGGGCTACGAGTTCGTCTACACCCCGCACGCGACGAAGGGGAAGCTCTTCGAGACGTCCGGGCACCTGGACTGGTACGCCGACGGCATGTACCCGCCCATGCAGCTCGACGAGGGCGTGGACTACTACCTCAAGCCCATGAACTGCCCGATGCACAACCTGATCTTCGACGCGCGCGGCCGGTCCTACCGTGAACTGCCGCTGCGCCTCTTCGAGTTCGGGACCGTGTACCGGTACGAGAAGTCGGGCGTCGTGCACGGTCTGACCCGCGCGCGCGGCTTCACGCAGGACGACGCGCACATCTACTGCACGCGCGAGCAGATGGCCGACGAGCTCGACAAGACGCTCACGTTCGTCCTCAACCTGCTGCGGGACTACGGCCTGACGGACTTCTACCTGGAGCTGTCGACCAAGGACCCGGAGAAGTTCGTCGGCTCGGACGAGGTCTGGGAAGAGGCCACGGAGACGCTGCGCCAGGTCGCCGAGAAGCAGGGACTGCCGCTCGTGCCCGACCCGGGCGGGGCCGCGTTCTACGGGCCGAAGATCTCCGTCCAGACGAAGGACGCGATCGGGCGGACCTGGCAGATGTCGACGGTCCAGCTGGACTTCAACCTGCCCGAGCGGTTCGACCTGGAGTACACCGGTCCCGACGGCTCCAAGCAGCGGCCGGTCATGATCCACCGGGCGCTGTTCGGTTCGATCGAGCGGTTCTTCGCCGTGCTTCTCGAGCACTACGCGGGCGCCTTCCCGGCGTGGCTCGCGCCGGTGCAGGCAGTCGGGATTCCGATCGGGGACTCGCACGTCGAGTACCTGGAGAAGTTCGCCGTAGCGGCCAAGAAGAAGGGGCTGCGTGTCGAGGTCGACTCCTCCTCGGACCGGATGCAGAAGAAGATCCGCAACGCGCAGAAGCAGAAGGTGCCGTTCATGGTCATCGTCGGCGACGAGGACATGAACGCCGGCACGGTCTCCTTCCGCTACCGCGACGGCTCGCAGGAGAACGGCATCGCGTTCGACGCGGCCATCGCGAAGATCGAGCAGATCGTGGCGGACCGGGTTCAGGTCTGAGTCTGCCGGTTCGGCTTTGTGAGGCCCTCGGGGGAGTTCAGATTCCCGGGGGCCTCTCGTCGTCCTCCCGCGCGAAGACCTGGAGCAGCCAGGAGGCGAAGGTTCCGGTGACGGCGCCGAGCAGGGCCAGGCCGATGGCCATCATGCCGACCGCGATCAGCCGGCCCAGCGGGGTGATGGGCACGACGTCGCCGTAGCCGACGGTCGCGAAGGTCGCGCAGGTCCACCACACGGCGTCGCCGAAGGTCTTGATCGTCGCGCCCGGTGCCGTGTGCTCGGTCTGGTAGACGGACAGGGCGCCGGCGAAGCCCAGCAGGGTGGTGGACAGCCCGGCATAGACCATCACGCGCGCGTGCAGCGCGAGCCGGGGCTCGCCGTGCCGGCGTTGCACGGCCTCGTACGCCTTGACGACCCGCAGCGGGCGCAGCAGGGGCAGGATCAGTACCAGGGTGTCCAGCCAGTGCGTGCGGACGAAGCGCAGCCGTTCGCCGCTCAGCCGCCAGCGGACCGCGTAGTCCACGGCGAAGAGGGCCCACGCGCCGAACAGCACGGCGAGGCAGAGGTCCTTCCAGTCGCCGGACAGGCCGTGGGCCAGGATGCGGACCGCGTACGCGGCGAGGAAGACCATCGACGCCACGGCGAGCGGAACCTCCGTGCTGCGCTCCCAGCGGGCCTTGCGGGTGTCGTCGTCCATCGGTCCAGCTTGGCGGTGGGTGGCCCTCCCGCAACCCCGGCGACACGCCGCGAACGAGCGAAGCCATATGCTGACTTGCATGACGAGTGAGCCGGAGCAGCAGATCGGAGTGGGGACGCCGGACGCGTTCCAGCGCCTGTGGACCCCGCACCGGATGGCCTACATCCAGGGTGAGAACAAGCCGACCGGCCCCGGTGCCGACGACGGTTGCCCCTTCTGCTCGATTCCGGCCAAATCGGACGAGGACGGGTTGATCGTCAGGCGCGGCGAGCTGGTGTACGGGGTGCTCAATCTGTACCCGTACAACGGCGGCCATCTGATGGTCGTGCCCTACCGCCATGTCGCCGACTACACGGACCTGACCGACGCGGAGACCGTGGAACTCGCGGCGCTCACCAAGCAGGCGATGACGGCCCTGCGCACCGCGTCCGGCGCCCACGGCTTCAACATCGGCATGAACCAGGGGAGTGTGGCGGGCGCGGGCATCGCCGCCCATCTGCACCAGCACATCGTCCCGCGCTGGGGCGGCGACACCAACTTCATGCCGGTGGTCGGCCACACCAAGGTGCTGCCCCAACTCCTCGCGGACACAAGGAAGATGCTGGCGGATGCGTGGCCCACGGCGTGAGCCACGCGACGGGGACCGGCTACGCGTCGTAGAGGTCGGCCTTCTTCGGTGACACCTCCTGCACGCCGCCGCTGAGGGCCGACGAGCGGCTGCTGAACTTCTCCGTGTCCACGCCGTTCTCGTCGAGGACGCGGATCGCGGCCGCGTGCACCACGCGCAGGACCGGTGTCGCGGCGCGCAGCGCGTCGTCCGCCATGAAGCGGTGGCGCCAGGGCTGGTCGGCCCAGGCGTGCCGCAGGCCGAACGGCTCGGGCAGGGATATCGAACCGCCGAGCCAGTTCAGCAGTGGCGGGTACCAGGTGATCGGGGCGCGGACCGCCAGGCGTACCACTTCGCCGGTGGGGACGAGCGGGAGCTTGACCTTGCGCGTCTCCCACGGCTTCAGGGTCTTCTGGACGTCCTTGGTGGGGGCCTCGGGCTTGCTCGTGAACAGCGAGTTCACGGGTCCCAGGGCATGTCCGGTGATCTCGATGCGCAGCGTTTTGTGCAGCACGGTCACTGTGATCATCATCGTGATGACCAGCTGCCCTTCCCAGAGCGTCCACTGCACACCCAGGTAGTGCCGGTCGCCGGCGCCGAACTGTTGCTTGTTGCAGATGTCCTGGATGGCGTGCGACTTGACCTGGTACGCGTCGACGTCCGTGCCCTCGGGCCGGGACACCGCCTTCGCGCCCTCACCGATCGGTGTGACGACCCAGTGGCGTATGGACGGCTTCGGGAAGCCGCCGGTGTTGATCGTGTTCCGCTCCAGCATGCGCAGGTCGTCGTGGATGTTCCGGATGACGTCCCAGCTGCGGAAGGGGTGGATCTCCCGGTCGGCGTCCCGCGCGATCAGGTCCTCGGCCAGCTGCCAGCTGCCCCAGCGGGTGCCCATGCCGAGGATGCCCTTGGGCCCGGCGTAGAAGACCGAGTTGGACTGCTGCTCGGCGCTGAGCTTCGCCAGTGACTGGCGGAGCTGCTCGGCCTGGGTCTCGCCGGGGCTGGTCGGCACCGCCTCGGGGACCTTGGCGCCGACGCTGCTGCCGGAGAGGAGACTGTCCCACCGCCCGCGCAGATCCTTCGCGGTGTTCTCGCAGACCTGCTTGGCCCACAGCCAGCCGACCACGGGGAGGATGATGCACGCACGCGCGTACCAGCCCCAGAAGCCCGTGAACGGCATCTTGATCAGGAAGATCACGGCGAGGGCGCCCACCCCGACGAGCAGGGTCGTTGCGAGCGCGCCGGCCCTCTTGTTGTTCTTGGTGAGGCCGTCGATCATGCCGCGCAGTTGGAAGACCAGCAGCCAGATGATGAGCCCCGGCAGGAAGAGCACACCGCACAGCACCATGATCGCGGACAGCCTGTTGTCCCGGGCCCGGCGGATGTTGTTCGCCGCCAAGGCGTGCTCCACGACGGCCTGCGGTTCCGTGCCGAACGACTGAATGAGCGGCTTGCGGCCGGGGCCGAGCATGCGGGCCACCACGGCTCCGGAGAACGCCTCACCGAGGTTGGGACGGAAGAGCGTCGTCCAGATGCCGGGATTGACCGTCGTCTGGTGCCACTCGTTGTCGGCCTTCTTTATCTCCTCGACCGGGTTGTCCCGGTAGGCCGCCGAGGCCAGCGCGAAGGTCGCCGTCTGGCCCTCGTCGCCCGTACGCGGCACCTGTGGTCCGAAGATGTCCGCATAACCGCTGTCAACGGTCATTCCCGCCCCCGATCGCCGCTGCTCCCGCTTCTGCGGCTTTCCCGACTTCCGTGCTCCGCACACCTGTTGATCAGGTCATCAGCGTATCGGCCATCACTGACATCCGTCGGCGGACGGCCCAAACCGCCCGCCGACTCGGAAGGAAGCGTTCCATTTAGGTCACTTGTGGTTCTTCGCGCGCCACAGGTGAGCCGCCCGGCATCAACTCCTAGGCGTCGCCCGCCTCTTCACGGATCCGTTCGGCGATCTGCGGGGGCATCGGTTCGTGGCGGACGTAGGTGCGGTTGAAGCGTGCCGTGCCGTGCGAGAGGGAGCGGAGGTCGACGGCATAGCGGCCGATCTCTATCTCCGGGACCTCGGCCCGGATCAGTGTGCGCCCGCCGGTCGTCTGCTCGGTGCCGAGCACCCGGCCGCGCCGCCCGGACAGGTCGCTCATCACCGCGCCCACGTAGTCGTCGCCGACCAGCACGGTCACCTCGGCCACCGGTTCGAGGAGATGGATCTTCGCGTCCGCCGCGGCCTCCCGCAGCGCCAGCGCCCCGGCCGTCTGGAACGCGGCGTCCGAGGAGTCCACCGAGTGCGCCTTGCCGTCCAGGAGCGTGATCCGTACGTCGAGCAGCGGATGCCCTGCGGCAACTCCCTTGGCGGCCTGGGCCCTTACCCCCTTCTCCACCGACGGGATGAACTGCCGCGGCACGGCGCCGCCGATGACCTTGTCCACGAACTCGATGCCCGTGCCGCCCGGCAGCGGTTCCACCTCGATCTCGCAGATCGCGAACTGCCCGTGCCCGCCCGACTGTTTGACGTGCCGGCCGCGCCCCTGCGCCTTGGCGGCGAACGTCTCCCGCAGGGAGACCTTGTGCGGGACGAGGTCGACCTGGACCCCGTAGCGGCTGCGCAGCCGTTCCAGGGCGACGTCCGCGTGGGCCTCGCCGAGGCACCACAGGACGACCTGGTGGGTGTCCTGGTTCTGCTCCAGACGCATCGTGGGGTCCTCGGCGACGAGCCTGCTCAGGCCCTGCGAGAGCTTGTCCTCGTCCGCCTTGCTGTGCGCCTGGATGGCGAGCGGCAGCAGCGGGTCGGGCATCTCCCAGGGCTCCATGAGCAGCGGGTCGTCCTTGGCCGAGAGGGTGTCCCCGGTCTCCGCGCGGCCGAGTTTCGCCACGCACGCGAGGTCGCCCGCGATGCAGTGCGTGAGCGCGCGCTGCTGTTTGCCGAAGGGCGCGGACAGGGCGCCGACGCGTTCGTCGACGTCGTGGTCCTCGTGCCCGCGGTCGGCGAGCCCGTGCCCGGAGACATGGACCGTCTCGTCGGGGCGCAGCGTCCCGGAGAAGACCCGCACCAGGGAGACCCGGCCGACGTACGGGTCGGAGGCGGTCTTCACGACCTCGGCGACCAGCGGCCCGTTCGGGTCGCACGCCTTCAGCTCCCGCGCCCTGCCGTCGACCGTGGTGACCCCGGGCGCCTCGCGCTCCAGCGGGGTCGGGAAACCGCGCGTGATCAGCTCAAGGAGCTCGACCGTGCCCAGGCCCTGCCGGGCGCCCTCGGCGGCGGGGGCGGCGGCCAGGACGGGGAAGAACACCCCGCGCGCGACGGCCCGCTCCAGGTCGGCGATCAGCGTCTTGACGTCGATGTCCTCGCCGCCGAGGTAGCGGTCCATGAGGGTCTCGTCCTCGCTCTCCGAGATGATCCCCTCGATGAGCCGGTTGCGGGCCTCCTCGATCCCCGGCACCTGGTCGGCCCCGGGCTCGGACTCCTTGCGCTCCCCGGACGCGTAGTCGAACAGCTTCTGCGACAGCAGCCCCACCAGACCGGTCACGGGCGCGTGCCCGTCGGGCCCCGGCGCGCCGTGCAGCGGCAGATACAGGGGGAGTACGGCGTCGGGGTCGTCCGCGCCGAAGGCCTCCGCGCAGTTGCGGGTCATCGACTCGAAGTCGGCGCGCGCCGACTCCAGGTGCGTGATGACGATGGCGCGCGGCATGCCGACCGCCGCGCACTCCTCCCACACCATGCGGGTCGAGCCGTCCACCCCGTCGGAGGCCGAGACGACGAAGAGGGCCGCGTCCGCCGCACGCAGACCGGCCCTCAACTCGCCGACGAAATCGGCGTATCCGGGGGTGTCCAGAAGATTGACCTTGTACCCGTCCCAGTCGACGGGCACCAGGGAGAGCTGCACCGAGCGCTGCTGGCGGTGCTCGATCTCGTCGTAGTCGGAGACGGTGCCGCCGTCCTCCACGCGGCCCGCCCGGTTCACCGCCCCCGCGGTCAGCGCGAGGGCCTCCACCAGAGTCGTCTTGCCCGATCCGGAGTGGCCGACCAGCACCACATTCCGTACGGACGCGGGGTGGTCGGCCGCCGTAGCCCTGCCGGCGGCTCCGGGGTGTGCGTTCGCCTTGTCGCCCATGGCCTTGCCTCCCGTGCACGGTGAGGTCACTGTGGGCGCGGACACACGGTGCCGCGTGCGGTGGCGGCTCCGATGACGCCCGCGGTGCTTCGAGCTTTCCACTCCCGTCACGGTGCGTCCATACAGCGGACGTGATCGTGCCCGTAGGTCCCGGCGAACCGGGCCACAGGTCCCGTGTCCGAGTGCCCGTCCGCCACCCGCACGCGCGCGTGGCTACGATGGGCCAGCCGGTGGCCAGCAGGGGCCGCGCGGCGACACCGACCCTCGGGAAGGCCATGCTGAACAAGTACGCGCGTGCATTCTTCACGCGTGTCCTCACGCCGTTCGCCGCGTTTCTGATCCGCCGGGGCGTCAGCCCCGACACGGTCACCCTCCTCGGCACCGCCGGGGTGGTCGCGGGCGCGCTGGTCTTCTACCCCATGGGCGAGTTCTTCTGGGGCACGGTCGTGATCACGCTGTTCGTGTTCTCCGACCTCGTCGACGGCAACATGGCCCGCCAGCTGGGCCGCTCCAGCCGCTGGGGCGCCTTCCTCGACTCCACGCTCGACCGGGTCGCCGACGGCGCGATCTTCGGCGGCCTCGCCCTCTGGTACGCGGGCGGCGGCGACAACATCGCCCTGTGCGCCGTCTCGATCTTCTGCCTGGCCAGCGGCCAGGTGGTGTCGTACACCAAGGCGCGCGGCGAGGCGATCGGCCTGCCGGTCGCCGTCAACGGTCTCGTCGAGCGGGCCGAGCGACTGGTGATCTCACTCGTCGCGTGCGGTCTCTCCGGCCTCCACAAGTTCGGCGTCCCGGGCATCCAGTGGCTGCTGCCGATCGCGCTGTGGATCGTCGCAGTGGGCAGCCTGGTCACGCTCATCCAGCGGGTCGTCACGGTCCGCAGGGAGGCCGCCGAGGCCGACGCCGCCGCGGCTCAGGAAACCGAGCAGCACAGCACCGGGGCGACCCCGTGAGCAGTGCCCAGGAGCGGCTGACGGACGCGCTCTACGGCGTCGGCTGGAGCACCGTCAAGAAGCTCCCCGAGCCGGTCGCCGTCCGGCTCGGCCGCACCATCGCCGACCTCGCCTGGAAGCGGCGCGGCAAGGGCGTACGGCGGCTGGAGAGCAACTACGCGCGCGTGGTGCCCGACGCGAGCCCCGAGCGGCTCGCCGAGCTCTCGCGCGCGGGCATGCGGTCGTACCTCCGCTACTGGATGGAGTCCTTCCGGCTCCCCGCCTGGAGCCCCGAGCGCGTCAGGACGGGCTTCGACCCCAAGGACGTGCACTACCTGACCGACGGCATCGCCTCCGACCGGGGCGTGATCCTCGCGCTGCCGCACCTCGCCAACTGGGACCTGGCGGGCGCCTGGGTCACCACCGCCCTGGAGACCCCGTTCACCACGGTCGCCGAACGCCTCAAGCCCGAGACGCTCTACGACCGGTTCGTCGCCTACCGCGAGGGCCTCGGCATGGAGGTCCTGCCGCACAGCGGCGGCACCGCCTTCGGCACCCTGGCCCGGCGGCTGCGCGACGGCGGCCTGGTCTGTCTGGTCGCCGAGCGCGACCTGTCCGCCTCCGGGGTCGAGGTCGAGTTCTTCGGCGAGGCCACCCGCATGCCGGCCGGACCGGCCCTCCTCGCCCAGCAGACGGGTGCGCTGCTCCTCCCGGTGACACTCTGGTACGACGACTCGCCGGTCATGCAGGGGCGGGTCCACCCGCCCGTCGAGGTACCCGAGTCAGGTGACCGGGCCGAGAAGACGTCTGTCATGACACAGGCGCTGGCAGACGCCTTCGCCACCGGCATCGCCGACCACCCGGAGGACTGGCACATGCTGCAGCGCTTGTGGCTCGCGGATCTCGATCCCACGAAGGGGCCCTCGTGAGGATCGGCATCGTCTGCCCCTACTCCTGGGACGTGCCGGGCGGCGTCCAGTTCCACATCAGGGACCTGGCCGAGTACTTCATCCGGCTCGGCCACGAGGTGTCCGTCCTGGCCCCGGCCGACGACGACACCCCGCTCCCGCCCTACGTCGTCTCGGCGGGTCGCGCGGTCCCGGTGCCGTACAACGGCTCGGTGGCCCGGCTGAACTTCGGCTTCCTGTCCGCCGCCCGGGTCCGGCGCTGGCTGCACGACGGCGAGTTCGACGTCATCCACATCCACGAGCCGACCTCGCCGTCGCTGGGCCTGCTGGCCTGCTGGGCGGCCTCGGGCCCGATCGTGGCGACCTTCCACACCTCCAACCCGCGCTCCCGGGCGATGATCGCCGCGTACGCGATCCTCCAGGCCGCGCTGGAGAAGATCAGCGCGCGGATCGCCGTGAGCGAGTACGCCCGCCGCACACTCGTCGAACACCTCGGCGGGGACGCGGTCGTCATCCCGAACGGCGTCGACGTCGACTTCTTCGCCCGCGCCGAGCCCAAGCCCGAGTGGCAGGGGGAGACGATCGGCTTCATAGGGCGTATCGACGAACCCCGCAAGGGCCTCCCGGTGCTGATGAAGGCCCTGCCGAGGATCTTCGCCGAGCGGCCGAACGCCAGGCTGCTGGTCGCCGGGCGCGGCGACGAGGAGGAGGCCGTCGAGACGCTCCCCGAGGAGCTGCGCTCACGCGTCGAGTTCCTCGGCATGATCAGCGACGACGACAAGGCCCGCTTCCTGCGCAGCATCGACCTCTACGTCGCCCCCAACACCGGTGGCGAGAGCTTCGGCATCATCCTCGTCGAGGCCATGTCGGCGGGCGCCCCCGTCCTCGCCTCCGACCTGCCGGCCTTCGCGCAGGTCCTCGACCAGGGCGCGGCCGGCGAGCTGTTCACCAACGAGGACGCGGACACCCTCGCCGAGGCGGCCGTACGGCTCCTGGGCGACCCCGAGCGGCTGGCGCAGCTGCGGCGGAGCGGGAGCGCCCATGTGAGGCGCTTCGACTGGTCCACGGTCGGGGCCGACATCCTGTCCGTGTACGAGACGGTGACCGCCGGCGCGGCGGCCGTCGCCACCGACGAACGCACCGGTCTGCGGGCGCGGTTCGGGCTGGCCCGGGACTGAGGTGCGGGACGGCGACCGCGCGGGGGCGTGCTGCTCTCCCGCGCGCGGGGAGGTCGGTCCGGTTTTCCAACTCGGGGTGCCCGTCGGCCGATCCGCCGACGACACCCTCGCGATCGCCCTGCCCGGCGGTGAGTTCCACATGGGCGACGCATTCGAGGAGGGCTACCCGGAGGACGCTGAGGGACCCGTCCGTACGGTGACCGTCGAGCCGTTCCGCATCGACGCGACCGCCGTCTCCAACGCGCGTTTCGGCCGCTTCGTCGAGGACACCGGATACGTCACCGAGGCGGAGCGGTACGGAAGTTCGTTCGTGTTCCACCTGCTGCTGCACCCCCGCGCGCGGGACGCCGTGTTCGGCCAGGTCGAGGCGGCACCCTGGTGGCTCGGGGTGGAGGGCGCCTTCTGGAGAGCGCCGGAGGGCCCCGGTTCCGATGTCGGCGGCCGCGCGGACCACCCCGTAGTGCACGTCTCGCACCACGACGCCCTCGCCTACTGTGCCTGGGCGGGCGCCCGGCTGCCCACCGAGGCCGAGTGGGAGTACGCGGCACGGGGCGGGCTCGACGGCCGGCGTTATCCCTGGGGCGACGATTTCGACCCGGAGCGGCTGAACACCTGGCAGGGCGACTTCCCCAGGACCAGCACCCGCACCGGCGGCGCCACGGGCACGGTCCCCGCGGACGCGTACGAGCCCAATGCCTTCGGCCTGTTCAACACATCGGGCAACGTGTGGGAGTGGTGCGCCGACCGGTTCGTACCCGGCGGCGAGGAACGCGTGATCCGCGGCGGCTCGTACCTCTGCCACGCCTCCTACTGCCACCGCTACCGGGTCGCCGCCCGCTCGAAGAACACCCCCGACTCCTCGACGGGGCACGGGGGTTTCCGATGCGCGTGGGACCTGACGGGACCGTGACCACGGGCGGGTAGCCTTGCCGCCCGTGAGCGCAACTCTGATCTGGATCCTCGTCGCCCTGGTGGCGATCGGCCTGTACCTGAGCTGGACCGCGGGCCGGCTCGACCGGCTGCACGCCCGGATCGACGCGGCCCGCGCGGCGCTCGACGCCCAACTCCTGCGCCGTGCCTCGGTGACACAGGAGTTGGCCACCTCGGGCGTCCTCGACCCGGCCGCCTCGATCGTCCTCTACGAGGCCGCGCACGCCGCCCGGCAGGCCGAGGAGGAGCAACGGGAGGTCGCCGAGAGCGAGTTGAGCCAGGCCCTGCGCGCCGTCTTCGCCGAGCCGCCGCAGGTCGAGGGCGTCCGCGAGGCCCCCGGCGGAGAGGCGGCGGCCCGCGAACTCGCCGAGTCGGTACGCCGCGTCCCGATGGCCCGCCGCTTCCACAACGACGCCGTGGGCGCGGCCCGCCGCCTCCGCGAACACCGCAAGGTCCGCTGGTTCAAGCTCGCCGGACACGCTCCCTTTCCGATGGCCTTCGAGATGGACGACGAGCCGCCCGCAGCACTGGTCGACCGGGCCGCATAGAGGGCGCCCCGGGGCACACCGGTTCGAAAACGATCCACCGGCTGCCCATTGGCCCTTGCTGTGGCCTGCATCTCTGGCGTTTCCTCGGTACTGCAGCAGCCCTCTTTCACCGAGTGAGGTCACCCCGTGTCCAGCACCCCCAGCTCCGCCCAGACTCCCGAGACCGGCACCGCGCGCGTGAAGCGCGGGATGGCCGAGCAGCTCAAGGGCGGTGTGATCATGGACGTGGTCAACGCCGAGCAGGCGAAGATAGCCGAGGACGCCGGCGCCGTCGCCGTCATGGCCCTGGAGCGGGTCCCCGCCGACATCCGCAAGGACGGCGGCGTGGCCCGGATGTCCGACCCGAACATGATCGAGGAGATCATCGAGGCGGTCTCCATCCCGGTCATGGCCAAGTCCCGCATCGGCCACTTCGTCGAGGCCCAGGTCCTGCAGTCCCTCGGCGTCGACTACATCGACGAGTCCGAGGTCCTCACCCCGGCCGACGAGGTCAACCACAGCGACAAGTTCGCCTTCACCACCCCCTTCGTCTGCGGTGCCACCAACCTGGGCGAGGCCCTGCGCCGCATCGCCGAGGGCGCCGCGATGATCCGTTCCAAGGGCGAGGCCGGCACCGGCAACGTCGTCGAGGCGGTCCGCCACCTTCGCCAGATCAAGAACGAGATCGCCCGCCTGCGCGGCTTCGACAACAACGAGCTGTACGCCGCCGCCAAGGACCTGCGCGCCCCGTACGAGCTGGTCCGCGAGGTCGCCGAGCTCGGCAAGCTCCCGGTCGTACTGTTCTCCGCCGGCGGTGTCGCCACCCCCGCGGACGCCGCGCTCATGCGCCAGCTCGGCGCCGAGGGCGTCTTCGTCGGCTCCGGCATCTTCAAGTCCGGCGACCCGGCCAAGCGCGCCGCCGCCATCGTGAAGGCGACCACGTTCTACGACGACCCGAAGATCATCGCGGACGCGTCCCGCAACCTCGGCGAGGCCATGGTCGGCATCAACTGCGACACCCTCCCCGAGGCCGAGCGTTACGCGAACCGGGGCTGGTGATGACCACTCCCGTAGTCGGAGTGCTCGCGCTCCAGGGCGACGTACGGGAGCACCTGATCGCCCTGGCCGCGGCCGACGCCGTGGCCAGGCAGGTCAGGCGTCCCGAGGAACTCGCCGAGGTGGACGCCCTCGTCATCCCCGGGGGTGAGTCCACCACCATCTCCAAGCTGGCCGTCCTCTTCGGACTGATGGGCCCCCTGCGCGCACGCGTGCGTGCCGGTATGCCCGTCTACGGCACCTGCGCCGGCCTGATCATGCTCGCCGACAAGATCCTCGACCCGCGCTCGGGCCAGGAGACGATCGGCGGTATCGACATGATCGTGCGCCGCAACGCCTTCGGACGTCAGAACGAGTCCTTCGAAGCAGCTGTCGACGTCCGGGGCATTGAGGGCGATCCTGTGGAGGGCGTCTTCATCCGCGCCCCCTGGGTGGAGTCCGTCGGCGCCGAGACGGAGGTCCTCGCCGAACACGAGGGCCACATCGTCGCGGTCCGCCAGGGCAACGCGCTCGCCACGTCGTTCCACCCGGAACTGACCGGCGACCACCGCGTGCACTCCCTGTTCGTCGACATGGTGCGCGCGAACCTGGCTCCGGGGTCCTAGTAGGATCTCTGGGGTTCGTAAAGAGTTGGGTTACGCGAAGGAGACAGGCAGATGTCCGGCCACTCTAAATGGGCTACGACGAAGCACAAGAAGGCCGTGATCGACGCCAAGCGCGGCAAGCTCTTCGCGAAGATGATCAAGAACATCGAGGTCGCGGCCCGTACCGGTGGTGCCGATGTGTCCGGCAACCCGACGCTGTTCGACGCCATCCAGAAGGCCAAGAAGAGCTCGGTCCCGAACAAGAACATCGACTCCGCCGTCAAGCGCGGCGCCGGTCTCGAAGCCGGTGGCGCCGACTACGAGACGATCATGTACGAGGGTTACGGCCCCAACGGTGTAGCGGTGCTCATCGAGTGCCTCACCGACAACCGCAACCGCGCCGCCTCGGACGTCCGCGTCGCCATGACCCGCAACGGCGGGAACATGGCCGACCCCGGCTCCGTGTCGTACCTGTTCAACCGCAAGGGCGTCGTCGTCGTCCCGAAGGGCGAGCTGACCGAGGACGACGTCCTGGGTGCCGTGCTCGACGCGGGCGCCGAGGAGGTCAACGACCTCGGTGAGTCCTTCGAGGTCATCTCCGAGGCCACCGACCTGGTCGCGGTCCGCACCGCACTCCAGGACGCCGGTATCGACTACGACTCCGCCGACGCCAACTTCGTCCCGACCATGCAGGTCGAGCTCGACGAAGAGGGCGCCCGCAAGATCTTCAAGCTGATCGACGCCCTGGAGGACAGCGACGACGTGCAGAACGTCTTCGCCAACTTCGACGTCAGCGACGAGGTCATGGAGAAGGTCGACGCGTAGCGCTGCCGCGAGCTGGGCCGACCAAGAGGCTCAACGGGCCGACGGGACACACCCGTCGGCCCGTCGCTTTGTCAGTGGGACCCGCTAGCCTGCACAAACAGGCGATCGAAGGGAGGGCTCGTGCGCGTACTCGGGGTGGACCCCGGACTGACCCGCTGCGGTGTCGGTGTCGTCGAAGGTGTCGCGGGCCGGCCGCTCACGATGGTCGGCGTCGGCGTCGTACGGACCCCGGCGGACGCCGAGTTGGGGCTGCGCCTCGTCGCCATCGAGCAGGGCATCGAGGCGTGGCTCGACGAGCACCGGCCCGAATTCGTCGCCGTGGAGCGGGTGTTCAGCCAACACAACGTCCGTACGGTGATGGGCACCGCCCAGGCCAGCGCCGTCGCCATGCTGTGCGCAGCCCGCCGTGGCATCCCGGTCGCCCTGCACACCCCCAGCGAGGTCAAGGCAGCCGTCACCGGCAGCGGACGCGCCGACAAGGCCCAGGTCGGCGCCATGGTCACGCGTCTGCTCAGGCTCGACGCGCCCCCCAAGCCCGCCGACGCGGCCGACGCACTCGCCCTCGCCATCTGCCACATCTGGCGGGCCCCCGCCCACAACCGCCTCCAACAGGCGGTCGCCCAGAACCGACTTCAGCAGGCCGTCGCCCTGCACGCAGCCAGGACCCCGAACGCATCGAAAGGCCGTACCGCATGATCGCCTTCGTCAGTGGCACGGTCGCCGCACTCGCTCCCGACGCCGCGGTGGTGGAGGTCGGCGGTGTCGGCATGGCGATCCAGTGCACGCCGAACACGCTCTCCACGCTCCGCCTGGGCAAGCCGGCCAAGCTCGCCACCTCCCTCGTCGTCCGCGAGGACTCGCTCACCCTGTACGGCTTCGTGGACGACGACGAACGCCAGATCTTCGAGCTGCTCCAGACCGCGACCGGCGTCGGCCCCCGGCTCGCGCAGGCCATGCTCGCCGTGCACACCCCGGACGCCCTGCGCCGCGCGGTCGCCGCCGGTGACGAGAAGGCGCTGATGGCCGTGCCCGGCATCGGCAAGAAGGGCGCGCAGAAGCTGCTCCTTGAGTTCAAGGACCGGCTCGGCGCACCCGTGGGCACCGCTCCGGCGATCGGCGCCCCGGTCACCAGCGGCTGGCGCGACCAGCTGCACGCCGCCCTCATCGGCCTCGGGTACGCCACCCGCGAGGCCGACGAGGCCGTGGCCGCCGTAGCACCGCAGGCCGAGGCCGCCGAAGGGGCGCCGCAGGTGGGGCAGTTGCTCAAGGCCGCCCTGCAGACCCTGAACCGCGCCCGCTAGGAGACGTCAGTGAACTGGGACGACACGACCGACGAGACCGCCGCGGAGCGGCTGGTGGGCTCGGTCGCCGACCGCGAGGACCAGGCCGTCGAGGCCGCCCTGCGCCCCAAGGACCTGGGCGAGTTCATCGGCCAGGAGAAGGTCCGCGAACAGCTCGACCTGGTGCTGCGCGCCGCACGCGCGCGTGGCGCCACCGCCGACCACGTGCTGCTCTCCGGCGCCCCCGGCCTCGGCAAGACCACTCTCTCGATGATCATCGCGGCCGAGATGGGCGCCCCCATCCGCATCACCAGCGGCCCCGCCATCCAGCACGCCGGCGACCTCGCCGCGATCCTCTCTTCTCTTCAGGAGGGCGAGGTCCTCTTCCTCGACGAGATCCACCGCATGTCCCGGCCCGCCGAAGAGATGCTCTACATGGCGATGGAGGACTTCCGCGTCGACGTCATCGTCGGCAAGGGCCCCGGCGCCACCGCCATCCCGCTCGAACTGCCGCCGTTCACCCTGGTCGGCGCCACCACGCGCGCGGGACTGCTGCCGCCCCCGCTGCGCGACCGCTTCGGCTTCACCGCGCACATGGAGTTCTACGAACCCACCGAGCTGGAACGCGTCATCCACCGCTCGGCCAACCTCCTCGACGTGGAGATCGACCCCGCCGGCGCCGCCGAGATCGCCGGCCGCTCCCGTGGCACCCCCCGTATCGCCAACCGGCTCCTGCGCCGCGTCCGGGACTACGCGCAGGTCAAGGCCGACGGCTTCATCACCCGGGACATCGCCGGGGCGGCGCTCAAGGTGTACGAGGTCGACGGCCGCGGGCTCGACCGGCTGGACCGCGGTGTCCTCGAAGCGCTGCTCAAGCTGTTCGGCGGCGGACCGGTCGGCCTCTCCACGCTCGCCGTCGCGGTGGGGGAGGAGCGCGAGACCGTCGAGGAGGTGGCCGAACCCTTCCTCGTACGGGAAGGTCTGCTGGCCCGCACCCCCCGGGGACGCGTCGCCACGCCGGCCGCGTGGGCCCATCTCGGTCTCACCCCGCCCCGCTCGTCAACCGGGGGAAACGGACAAGGGGACCTGTTCGGGGCGTGACGGCGGGGGCACTGGCCGGGTCAGGAACCCCGGTGCCATGCTGTGCGTTGTTCCATCAGCGTGGACTCGCTTAGACTCCGCCGATGCCGCCTTTGTGGGCGGCGCCGACCACCCCCATCCACCAGGCCGCTCACCGCCGCGGTCGTGCGAAGGAAATTCCGTCCCGTGAATATCGTGACCCTCCTCCCGTTCATCGTGCTCATCGGGGCCATGTTCCTGATGACCCGCTCTGCCAAGCGCAAGCAGCAGGCGGCCGCGTCGATGCGTAATGACATGCAGCCCGGCACCGGCGTCCGCACGATCGGGGGCGTGTACGCGACGGTCAAGGAGGTCAACGAGGAGACGGTTCTCCTCGACGCCGGCCCCGGTGTCGAGCTCCTCTTCGCGAAGAACGCGATCGGCGCCGTCCTCACCGACGACGAGTACAACCGCATCGTCCACGGCATCGAGCACGACCTGAAGGACGACTCCGACGTCGTCCCGGACGACGCTTCCTCCCTCACCGAGACCGACGAGCCCGCCGCCGACTCTTCCGACGACAAGCCCATCGACCTCGGCAAGAAGGACGTGGCCGAAGAGCCCGCCGACGCCACCGAGGAGCCGGCCGAGGCCGCCGAGGCCAAGACGGACGAAGAGCCGAAGAAGACCGACGGCGACTCCGACGCGAAGTAGTCACGTCCCGGGAGCGCGGCGCGATCCGCTTGCGCCCCGCGCACCCCGGGGACGTGCGTCGCTCGCACGGGATCCCGACACCATGTCATGGCCGCAGGCGCGCTGACCCGGCGCGGAGCGGCCCGAGAGGGAGTACGAGAAGGTGGCAGCACCTAAGAGGGGCCGTAGCGCGAGCGCCCAGAGCAAGCCAGGGCGCTCGCTGGCCCTCATCCTGATCGCCATCGTGGCGCTCACCGGTGGCATGTTCGCATCCGGGCACACCACTCCGCGGCTCGGCATCGACCTGGCGGGCGGCACGAGCATCACCCTCCGGGCCGTCCCGGAGAAGGGCCAGGAATCCGCGATCAACAAGGCCAACATGAACACCGCGGTCGACATCATGAACCGCCGTGTCAATGGTCTTGGTGTCTCGGAGGCCGAGGTCCAGACACAGGGCACCAGGAACATCATCGTCAACATCCCCAAGGGCACGAACTCGGAGGAAGCCCGTCAGCAGGTCGGCACCACGGCCAAGCTGTACTTCCGCCCGGTCCTGGCCACGGAGGCGTCGGTCGGCGCCGCGGCGAGCCCGTCCCCGAGCGCCTCGGGCAGTGCTTCCAGCAGCCCGTCGAGCTCCGCCAGCCCCAAGACGACGGCTTCCTCGTCCAAGACCGGCTCCGCGACGCCGACGGCCACCGCCACCTCGCAGGGACGCGCCGCGAGCGACGCACTGAAGGCCGACTCCACCCCGTCCGCGAGCGCCAGCGCCTCGGCCTCGGCCAGCGCCTCCCCGTCGGCGTCCAGCAGCAGCGCCGCCAGCGCGGCGGCGGCCAAGCTGGAGGCCCAGTACACCGCGCTCGACTGCTCCAAGAAGGCGACGCAGAACACCGCGGGCAAGGGCGCCAAGGCCACCGACGCGACCGTGGCCTGCGGCCAGGTCAACGGCGTCTGGTACAAGTACCTGCTCGGTCCCGCCGCGGTCGACGGCACGGACGTCAAGAAGGCCTCGGCCGTCTACAACACGACGACCGCCGCCGGCTGGCAGGTCACCATGGACTTCACCGGCAAGGGCGGCGACAAGTTCGCCAAGGTCACCGGTGAGCTCGCGAAGAACACCAGTCCGCAGAACGAGTTCGGCATCGTCCTCGACGGCCAGGTCGTCTCCAGCCCCTCCGTCAGCTCGTCGATCACCGGCGGCAGCGCGGAGATCTCCGGCAGCTTCACCCAGGAAGAGGCCCAGAGCCTCGCCAACATGCTGTCGTACGGCGCCCTGCCGCTGACCTTCAAGGAGGACAGCGTCACCACGGTGACCGCGGCGCTCGGCGGTGAGCAGCTGCACGCCGGCCTGATCGCGGGCGCGATCGGCCTCGCGCTGGTCGTCATCTACCTGCTGATCTTCTACCGCGGCCTGTCGGTCATCGCGATCCCCTCGCTGCTGGTCTCGGCGATCCTCACCTACGTGATCATGGCGCTGCTCGGCCCGGGCATCGGCTTCGCGCTGAATCTGCCGGCCGTCTGCGGTGCGATCGTCGCGATCGGTATCACCGCGGACTCGTTCATCGTGTTCTTCGAACGCATCCGGGACGAGATCCGCGAGGGCCGCTCGCTGCGCCCCGCCGTCGAGCGGGCCTGGCCGCGCGCCCGGCGCACCATCCTGGTCTCCGACTTCGTGTCGTTCCTCGCCGCCGCGGTGCTGTTCATCGTCACCGTCGGCAAGGTCCAGGGCTTCGCGTTCACGCTCGGTCTGACCACCGTGCTCGACGTCGTCGTGGTGTTCCTCTTCACCAAGCCGCTGATGACGATCCTCGCGCGCCGGAAGTTCTTCTCGACCGGCCACAAGTACTCCGGCCTCGACCCGAAGGCCCTCGGCGCCAAGGCGCCCCTGCGCCGCACCCGCCGTCCCTCCGCCCCCGTCGACCCGAAGGAGGCGTGAGATGTCGAAGCTCGGCAACCTCGGCGCCCGACTGCACCGTGGCGAGGTCGGGTACGACTTCGTCGGCAATCGCAAGATCTGGTACGGCATCTCGATCCTGATCACCATCACGGCCATCCTCGGCCTGACGGTGCGCGGCCTGAACATGGGCATCGAGTTCCAGGGCGGCGCCGCCTTCACCACGCCGAAGCACATGAGCGCCTCGGTGACCCAGGCCGAGAACTACGCCCAGGACGCCTCCGGCCACGAGGCGGTCGTCCAGAAGCTCGGCGACGGCAGCCTGCGCATCCAGATCGCGGGCATCGACACCGACAAGTCCGACACCATCAAGGCGCAGCTGGCCAAGGACCTGAACGTCAGCTCCGAGAGCATCGCCGCCGACCTGGTCGGTCCCAGCTGGGGCGACCAGATCGCCAACAAGGCCTGGGAGGGCCTGGCGATCTTCATGGTGCTGGTCGTGATCTACCTGGCGATCGCCTTCGAGTGGCGCATGGCGCTGGCCGCGCTCGTCGCCCTGATCCACGACATCACCATCACCATCGGCATCTACGCCCTCGTCGGCTTCGAGGTCACGCCCGGCACGGTGATCGGTCTGCTGACGATCCTCGGTTACTCGCTCTACGACACGGTCGTCGTCTTCGACAGCCTCAAGGAGCAGACCAAGGACATCACCAAGCAGACCCGCTGGACCTACAGCGACATCGCCAACCGCTCGATCAACGGCACCCTGGTGCGTTCCATCAACACCACGGTCGTCGCGCTGCTGCCGGTCGCGGCCCTGCTGTTCATCGGCGGCGGCTTCCTCGGCGCGGGTGTCCTCAACGACATCTCGCTGTCGCTGTTCGTCGGTCTCGCCGCCGGTGCGTACTCCTCGATCTTCATCGCCACGCCGCTCGTCGCCGACCTCAAGGAGGCCGAGCCGCAGATGAAGGCGCTCAAGAAGCGCGTCCTCGCCAAGCGGGCCCAGGCCGCCGCGGCGGGCGAGCCGATCGAGCCCGAGGTCACCGACCACTCGGACGACGACTACGACGACGAGGACGCGGCGGCGGTCGTAGGACCGCGCACCCAGCCCGCGTCCCGCAACCGCGGCCGTGGCCGCCCCTCGGGGAAGCGCCGATGACCGACGTCCAGGAGCTGCTGCTCAGCCGCATCCGCGATGTGGCCGACTACCCGGAGCCGGGTGTGATGTTCAAGGACATCACCCCTCTCCTGGCGGACCCGGCCGCGTTCACGGCCCTCACGGACGCGCTCGCCGAGATCGTCGTGACCACCGGTGCCACCAAGGTCGTCGGCCTGGAGGCCCGCGGCTTCATCCTCGGCGCCCCGGTGGCCGTCCGCGCGGGCGTCGGCTTCATCCCCGTACGCAAGGCGGGCAAGCTCCCCGGAGCCACCCTCAGCCAGGCGTACGACCTGGAGTACGGCTCCGCCGAGATCGAGGTGCACGCGGAGGACCTGTCGGCCGGCGACCGCATCCTGATCGTCGACGACGTCCTGGCCACGGGCGGCACCGCGGAGGCCTCGATCCAGCTGATCCGCCGGGCGGGCGCCGAGGTCGCCGGCCTCGCGGTCCTGATGGAACTCGGCTTCCTCGCGGGCCGCGCCCGCCTGGAGCCGGCCCTGGACGGGGCGCTGCTGGAGGCACTGCTCGTAGTCTGACGTGATCGCGTGACATCGCAACGGCCGTCCCTGAGCCAGGGGGACGGCCGTTGCGATGTCACGGGCCTCGGTGCCACCCCCAAGGGGCGCGGAGAACTGCGCGACCAGCCACGACGAACCCGCAGTCGCCAACGCACCCCGGACCACCCCCACGCCATCCGCAGAGCACTCCCGAGCCACCCTGAATCCACTCCCGGAATGCCGGCGGCAGTCCCCCGCGTTTCACCGGTAGACGGCCCTCACATCGGCCTGAAGGCGATCCCGGAGCCCGGGATCGCTACCATGGGCACTCCGGAGCCTGACCGGGGGACCCGGATCGCGCACGAGGAGTCCTCTTGGCAGACGAGGCCCAGCCCCTGACCGCCGCCAAGCCCGAGCCCACCCCGGGCCCCGCGGCACAGCCCGCGCCCGCCGCGACGACCGCGCCCGGTGAGCCGCGCGGGACGGCGGAGCACGCCCAGACTGCGCCCGCCGACAAGGCGGCGGAGCCCTCGCGCCCCAAGCCCGACCAGCCCGAGCGCCCGGCGCCGGCCCCCGCACCCCGGCCCACCGCCGGTCAGCCCGCCCGCACGGGCGGCGGCTCCTCCAACCGCGTCCGCGCCCGCCTGGCCCGCCTCGGCGTGCAGCGCTCGAACCCGTACAACCCGGTCCTGGAGCCGTTGCTGCGGATAGTGCGCAGCAACGACCCGAAGATCGAGACGGCCACCCTCCGCCAGGTCGAGAGCGCCTACCAGGTCGCCGAGCGCTGGCACCGCGGCCAGAAGCGCAAGAGCGGCGACCCGTACATCACGCACCCGCTCGCCGTCACCACGATCCTCGCCGAACTCGGCATGGACCCGGCCACGTTGATGGCCGGCCTGCTGCACGACACCGTCGAGGACACCGAGTACGGCCTCGACCAGCTCCGCCGCGACTTCGGCGACTCCGTGGCCCTCCTCGTCGACGGCGTCACCAAGCTCGACAAGGTCAAGTTCGGCGAGGCCGCGCAGGCCGAGACCGTGCGCAAGATGGTCGTCGCGATGGCCAAGGACCCGCGCGTCCTGGTCATCAAGCTCGCCGACCGCCTGCACAACATGCGCACCATGCGCTACCTCAAGCGCGAGAAGCAGGAGAAGAAGGCGCGCGAGACCCTGGAGATCTACGCGCCGCTCGCCCATCGCCTGGGCATGAACACCATCAAGTGGGAACTGGAGGACCTCGCCTTCGCGATCCTCTACCCCAAGATGTACGACGAGATCGTCCGGCTGGTGGCCGAGCGGGCACCGAAGCGTGACGAGTACCTGGCCATAGTGACCGACGAGGTCCAGACCGACCTGCGCGCCGCCCGCATCAAGGCCACCGTCACCGGCCGCCCCAAGCACTACTACAGCGTCTACCAGAAGATGATCGTCCGAGGTCGCGACTTCGCGGAGATCTACGACCTGGTGGGCATCCGCGTCCTCGTGGACACCGTCCGCGACTGCTACGCGGCCCTCGGCACCGTGCACGCGCGATGGAACCCGGTCCCCGGCCGGTTCAAGGACTACATCGCGATGCCCAAGTTCAACATGTACCAGTCGCTGCACACGACAGTGATCGGCCCCAACGGCAAGCCTGTCGAGCTCCAGATCCGCACCTTCGACATGCACCGCCGTGCCGAGTACGGCATCGCCGCGCACTGGAAGTACAAGCAGGAGGCCGTCGCCGGCACCTCCAAGGTCCGCTCGGACCAGCCGAGGACCACCGGCAAGGACGACCACCTCAACGACATGGCGTGGCTGCGCCAGTTGCTCGACTGGCAGAAGGAGACCGAGGACCCGGGCGAGTTCCTGGAGTCCCTGCGCTTCGACCTGTCCCGCAACGAGGTCTTCGTCTTCACGCCCAAGGGCGACGTGATAGCGCTGCCCGCCGGCGCCACCCCGGTGGACTTCTCGTACGCGGTGCACACCGAGGTCGGCCACCGGACCATAGGAGCACGGGTCAACGGGCGGCTCGTACCGCTCGAATCCACCCTGGACAACGGCGACCTGGTCGAGGTCTTCACCTCCAAGGCACCCGGCGCGGGTCCCTCCCGCGACTGGCTCGGCTTCGTCAAGTCGCCGCGCGCCCGCAACAAGATCAGAGCCTGGTTCTCCAAGGAGCGCCGCGACGAGGCGATCGAGCAGGGCAAGGACGCCATCGCCCGCGCGATGCGCAAGCAGAACCTGCCGATCCAGCGCATCCTGACCGGCGACTCTCTGGTCACGCTCGCGCACGAGATGCGCTATCCGGACATCTCCTCGCTGTACGCGGCGATCGGCGAGGGCCATGTCGCCGCGCAGAACGTCGTGCAGAAGCTGGTGCAGGCACTCGGTGGCGAGGAGGCGGCCACCGAGGAGATCGACGAGAGCGTGCCGCCGACGCCCGGCAGGGGCCGCAAGCGCCGGTCGAACGCCGACCCGGGTGTGGTCGTCAAGGGCGTCGACGACGTGTGGGTCAAACTGGCCCGCTGTTGTACGCCCGTCCCCGGCGACCCCATCATCGGTTTCGTCACACGCGGTAGCGGCGTATCGGTTCACCGCAGCGACTGCGTCAACGTGGAGTCACTGTCCCGCGAACCCGAGCGCATCCTGGAAGTCGAGTGGGCGCCCACCCAGTCCTCGGTCTTCCTGGTCGCCATCCAGGTGGAGGCCCTGGACCGCTCCCGGCTCCTCTCGGACGTCACCCGCGTCCTGTCCGACCAGCACGTCAACATCCTCTCCGCGGCCGTCCAGACCTCCCGCGACCGCGTCGCCACCTCCCGCTTCACCTTCGAGATGGGCGACCCCAAGCATCTGGGCCACGTCCTGAAGGCGGTCAGGGGAGTGGAGGGCGTCTACGACGTCTACCGCGTGACGTCGGCGCGCAACAAGTCGTAGACCGTACGCAGAAGGGGCTCCCGTACGCGATGTACGGGAGCCCCTTCTCCATGCCTACGACCTACTGTCAGCCGCCGAACTCCTGGAGGCCCTTCAGCGCCTGGTCCAGCAGGGCCTGGCGGCCCTCCAGCTCGCGCTCCAGCTTGTCGGCGCGGGAGTTGTTGCCCTGGGACCGCGCCTGCTCGATCTGGCCCTTGAGCTTGTCCACCGCGGCCTGGAGCTGGCCGGTCAGACCCTCGGCACGCGCGCGTGCCTCCGGGTTCGTCCGGCGCCACTCGGTCTCCTCGGACTCCTGAAGGGCCCGCTCGACCGCGTGCATCCGGCCCTCGACCTTCGGGCGGGAGTCGCGCGGCACATGGCCGATGGCCTCCCAGCGCTCGTTGATCGAGCGGAAGGCCGCGCGGGCCGCCTTGAGGTCGCCGATCGGCAGCAGCTTCTCGGCCTCCTCGGCGAGCTCCTCCTTGAGCTTCAGGTTCTCCGTCTGCTCCGCGTCCCGCTCGGCGAAGACCGAGCTGCGGGCGGCGAAGAAGACGTCCTGGGCGCCGCGGAAGCGGTTCCACAGATCGTCCTCGTGCTCGCGCTGGGCGCGGCCCGCCGCCTTCCAGTCGGACATCAGCTCGCGGTACCGCGCGGCCGTGGGACCCCAGTCCGTCGAGGCCGACAGACTCTCGGCCTCGGCGACCAGCTTCTCCTTGGTCTTGCGGGCCTCCTCGCGCTGCGCGTCCAGCGACGCGAAGTGCGCCTTGCGGCGCTTGGAGAAGGCCGACCGGGCGTGCGAGAAGCGGTGCCACAGCTCGTCGTCCGACTTGCGGTCCAGGCGCGGCAGCCCCTTCCAGGTGTCCACCAGGGCGCGCAGCCGCTCACCGGCGGCCCGCCACTGGTCGGACTGCGCCAGCTCCTCCGCCTCGACGACCAGCGCCTCCTTGGCGTGCCGGGCCTCGTCGGACTGCTTGGCGCGCTGCTGCTTGCGCTCCTCGCGGCGCGCCTCGACGGTCTCCACCAGCTTGTCGAGCCGGACCCGCAGCGCGGCGAGGTCGCCGACCGCGTGGTGGGCGTCGACCTGCTCGCGCAGATGGTCGACGGCGGCCTGCGCGTCCTTCGCCGACAGGTCGGTGGTCTTCACGCGCTTTTCGAGGAGGCCGATCTCGACAACCAGGCCCTCGTACTTGCGTTCGAAGTAGGCCAGCGCCTCGTCAGGGGAGCCGGCCTGCCAGGAACCGACGACCTGCTCGCCGTCGGCCGTACGCACGTACACGGTCCCCGTCTCGTCGACGCGTCCCCACGGGTCGCTGCTCACAGCGCCTCCTCCACATGATGCCTGCACAGGGCCTCTGTGCCCCCGGGCATCGTCCACAGTTTCGTCACGGCCAACATAGGCGACCGGCGGGTTGCCTGTCCGCATCCCGCGCGACCGAAGTTTCCCTGTTGACGGTCAGGATTTGGTGACGGTCGCCTTGTTGATCACGACGGTCGCGTTCGGTGCGCCGTCGCCCTGCCCCGTGCTCTCACCGGCCGCCGCGATCTTGTTCAGAACCTTCATCCCGGAGGCCGAGATGGTACCGAACGGGGTGTAACTCGCCGGGAGCGGACTGGCCTTGTAGACGAGGAAGAACTGGCTGCCGCCGGTGTGCTTCTGACCGGTGTTGGCCATCGCCACCGTGCCCGCCGGGTACGACCCGCCCTTGAGGCTGGTGTCCTTCAGGTTCTCGTCCGGGATCGTGTAGCCGGGACCGCCGCTGCCGGCGCCCGTCGGGTCGCCGCACTGCAGCACGTAGATGCCGTTGGTGGTGAGCCGGTGGCACTTCGTGTGGTCGAAGAAGCCCTTGCTCGCGAGGAAGTTGAACGAGTTCACGGTGTGCGGCGCGGCCGACGTCTTCAGCGCGATGTCGATGTCGCCGCAGGTCGTCGCCAGTTTCATCGTGTACTTCGCCGACTTGTCGATCGTGATCGCCGGCTCTTTCTTCCAGGTCTCCGTCTTGATCTTGCCCGCGGTCGGCTTCGCGCACGGGTCCGGCGCCTTGCTCGTCGCCGAGGCACTGGGCGTCACGTCCGCGCTCGCGTTGGACTTCTTGTCGTCCTTCATGACCCCGGTCGTGTACAGCACGACGCTGCCGATCACGATCACGCCGAGCACCGACGCGATCACCGAGTTGCGCGCCCGCGCCTTGCGCCGCGCGGCCGTGCGCCGCTGCTGCTGCCGCAAGAACTTCTCCCGCGCGAGCTGCCGCTTCCGCTGTTCCTGGGTGACCACCGGATTCTCTCCTCATGCGTCTCGTACGCCGACTGGGACGCGTGCGTCTTGTGAGCCGACCGCCTGCGTGTGCCCCGTACCGTATATGGGTTCGCTGAGGATTCGGCAGCGCCGGTAGGCTCTGACCACTGACGCAGGGATCCTTATCCCCACCCGTATCGACACAACGAAGGACGATCGTGCTCATTGCCGGGTTCCCCGCCGGGGCCTGGGGGACGAACTGTTATCTCGTCGCCCCCGCCGCCGGTGAGGAGTGCGTGATCATCGACCCGGGCCATCAGGCCGCCGAGGGAGTCGAGGAAGCGCTCAGGAAGCATCGGCTCAAGCCCGTCGCGGTCGTCCTCACCCATGGCCACATCGACCATGTGGCCTCGGTCGTCCCGGTGTGCGGCGCGCACGACGTGCCGGCCTGGATCCACCCCGAGGACCGCTACATGATGAGCGATCCCGAGAAGGCGCTCGGCCGCTCGATCGGGATGCCGCTGATGGGCGAGCTGACCGTGGGGGAGCCGGACGACGTCAAGGAGCTGACCGACGGGGCACGGCTCGCGCTCGCGGGACTGGAGTTCTCGGTCGCGCACGCGCCGGGCCATACGAAGGGGTCGGTGACGTTCCAGATGCCGGAGACGGCCGAGATCCCCTCGGTCTTCTTCTCCGGGGATCTGCTCTTCGCCGGCTCCATCGGACGCACCGACCTGCCCGGCGGCTCCCACGCCGAGATCCTCGACTCGCTGGCCCGTGTGTGCCTGCCGCTCGACGACTCGACCGTGGTGCTGTCCGGCCACGGCCCCCAGACGACCATCGGCCAGGAGCGCGCCACCAACCCGTATCTGCGGGAAGTGGCCGCCGGCCTCGGGAGCTCGGACGCTCCCCGACGAGGAATGTGACGAGAGACTTTTCGTGAGTACCTTCCAGGCCCCCAAGGGCACGTACGACCTGATTCCGCCGGAGTCGGCCAAGTACCTCGCCGTGCGCGAGGCGATCGCGGCCCCGCTGCGCAACTCCGGCTACGGCTACATCGAGACGCCCGGCTTCGAGAACGTCGAACTCTTCGCGCGCGGGGTCGGTGAGTCCACCGACATCGTGACCAAGGAGATGTACGCCTTCGAGACCAAGGGCGGCGACCGGCTGGCCCTGCGCCCCGAGGGCACGGCTTCCGTACTGCGCGCGGCACTTGAGGCCAACCTGCACAAGCTGGGCAACCTCCCCGTCAAGCTCTGGTACTCGGGCTCCTACTACCGCTACGAGCGCCCCCAGAAGGGCCGTTACCGGCACTTCTCCCAGGTCGGCGCCGAGGCGATCGGTGCGGAGGACCCGGCGCTGGACGCCGAGTTGATCATCCTGGCGGACCAGGCGTACCGCTCTCTGGGCCTCAGGAACTTCCGCATCCTCCTCAACAGCCTGGGCGACAAGGAGTGCCGCCCGGTCTACCGGGAGGCGCTGCAGAACTTCCTCCGGGGCCTGGACCTCGACGAGGAGACGCTCCGCCGCGCGGACATCAACCCGCTCCGAGTCCTCGACGACAAGCGCCCGGACGTCCAGAAGCAGCTGACGGACGCGCCGCTGCTCCGCGACTACCTGTGCGACGCGTGCAAGGCCTACCACGAGGAGGTCCGCGAGCTGATCACGGCGGCGGGCGTCTCCTTCGAGGACGACCCGAAGCTGGTCCGCGGCCTGGACTACTACACCCGCACGACCTTCGAGTTCGTCCACGACGGTCTGGGCTCCCAGTCCGCGGTGGGCGGCGGCGGTCGCTACGACGGCCTCTCCGAGATGATCGGCGGCCCCGCACTGCCCTCCGTGGGCTGGGCGTTGGGCGTCGACCGTACGGTCCTCGCGCTGGAGGCGGAGGGCGTCGAACTCCAACTCCCCGCGTCCACCAGCGTGTTCGCCGTCCCGCTGGGCGAGGAGGCCCGCCGGGTCCTCTTCGCCAAGGTGACCGAACTCCGCAAGCTGGGCATCGCGGCCGACTTCTCCTACGGCTCCAAGGGCCTCAAGGGTGCGATGAAGAACGCCAACCGCAGCGGCGCCCGCTACACGATCGTCGCCGGCGAACGCGACCTCGCCGAGGGCGTCGTCCAGCTCAAGGACATGGAGTCCGGCGAGCAGTCGGCGGTCGCGGTGAACGAGATCGTGGCGGAACTGGAGTCGAGGCTGGGCTGAGGGGGGTGGGGGCGGGGACCGGTTTCTTCGCCCCCGCCGCCCCTACCCGTCCCGTCCCTGGGGGCTGCGCCCCCAGGGACGGGCTTCGGCCTGAACGGCCTCGTCCTCAAACGCCGGACGGGCTGAAAATCCAGCCCGTCCGGCGTTTGAGGAGCGGGGGCGGGAATCCCTAGTCCAGCAACCCGAACCGCATCGCACTCGTCACCGCCGCAGTCCGGTCGTCCACCCCCAACTTCCCGAAGACCCGCAGCAGATGGGTCTTCACCGTCGACTCCCCGATGTACAACCGCCGCCCGATCTCCGCGTTGGTGCACCCCTCCGCCACCAACCGCAACACCGCCGTCTCCCGCTCCGACAACCGCGGCCGCTCCGGCTTCGTCCGCAACTGGTCCACCAACCGGGCGGCCACCGAGGGCGCCAACACGGTCTCGCCCCGCGCAGCGGCCCGTACCGCGTCGGCAAGCTCACCCCGCGGCAGATCCTTCAGCAGATAACCCGCCGCTCCCGCCTCCACCGCGCGCAGAATGTCCCGGTCCGTCTCATACGTCGTGAGGACGATCACCCGGCACGGCAGCCCGGCCTCGCTCATCCGCACGATGGAGTCGACACCTCCGCCACCCGGCATACGCAGGTCCATCAGCACGATGTCGGGCCGGAGTTCGGCCGCCAGCGTCTCGGCCTGCGGCCCGCTGGACGCGTCGGCGACCACGTCGAGATCCGGTTCGGCACTGAGCATGGCGCGCAGGCCCTCCCGTACGACGGGATGGTCGTCGGCCAGCACGATCCGGATCATCGGGGACTCCTCAAGGGCGATGGAGGCGATGCAGGTGATACGGGCGACACCGGCAGCTCTACGGTCACCGTCGTGCCCCCGCCCCGCGCGCTGCGAACCCGCGCGGTCCCGCCCACCTCCGCGGCTCGGCTGCGGAGCCCCGCCAGGCCGTAGCCGCCGGACACCGCACCCGGGTCGAAACCGCACCCGTCGTCCCGCACCGAGACGGTCAGCGTCGCGTCGGTGTACGCCAGTGTGAGGCTCACCGTCGCCGAACTCCCCGCGTGCTTGCGGGCGTTGGCAAGGGCCTCCTGGCAGGAACGCAGGGCGACCACCTCGGGCGCGGCAGGCAACGTCCTTACCGGGCCGGTGACTTGGAGCGCCGCGTCATGGCGTGCGGCGAGCCGGCGCAGGGCGTCCGGCAGTGTGGCGTCGGCGAGGTCGGCCGGGGTGCCGCCGGCGACCAGGGCGCGGGCCTCGGCGAGGTTCTGCCGGGCGGTCTCGTCCATCAGCGCGAGGTGGCGGCGGGCTTGGGGGACGTCCTCGTCCAGCTCGGCCTCCACCGCCTGGATCAGCATCAGCAGACTGGTGAAGCCCTGCGCGAGGGTGTCGTGGATCTCCCGGGCCATGCGCTCCCGCTCGGCCAGCGCGCCGTGCGCCGACGACAGCCGGGAGACCTCGTGACGGCTCGCGTCCAGCTCGGCGATCAACTCGGCGCGCTCCTGGCTCTGTTCGATGACCCGGATGATCCAGGTGCCCAGGGCCATCGAGAAGACCAGGGTGACCACGGCGAACACCGAGTTGAAGAACACGTCGTGGGCGCCGGGCCACCACAGCAGCGCCCAGCCGATCACCGGCACGATGTTGATCACGGTCACCGCGATCAGCGCCCAGCGCAGCCGCAGCATCATGAAGCAGGGCGGGACGAGCGCGAAGGCCATCAGCCGGGTCTCGCCGACCAGCACCGCCGACGGCAGGAACAGCGCCATCTGCGCCGCGAGGTAGGAGACGGCCCGCCGCTCGTCGGGCGGATCGCCCCGCAGGACAGGGCGCCCGAACCAGACGTACAGCGGAACCAGCGGGGCGAGCAGCCCGGCCGCCACCACGCGCACCGGCCACCCCGGCTTGTCCGTGCCGAGCACGAACACCAGGGTGGCCAGCCAGATCAGGGCGAAGTACGTGTCCCAGAGCCGGAAGGAGCGGTCCCAGGTGTACGACCCCTTCACCGGGGCGGGAACGGTCATCCGTCGCGCCGGTTCTTCCACCGAAAGGTCAGCAGGCACAGCAGCAATCCTCCGACGCACCACGCCCCGAGCACCAGCGCGATCTTCCCGAACTCCCAGCTCCCGGCCTGCTCCAGCACCTGTGCCGACGAGGGCAGGAACACCCCGCGCAGCCCCTGGCACATCCACTTCAGCGGGAACAGGGCACCGATGTTGAGCATCCAGTCCGGGATCGTGTCGATCGAGATGTACACCCCGGAGATGAACTGCAGCACCAGGAAGGGCAGTACGACCACGGAGGTCGCGCTCTTGCCGGACTTGGGGACCGAGCTGACCGCGATGCCGAGCAGTGCGCACGCCGTGAGACCGAGCACGAAGATCCACCCGAAGTCCAGCCACTTGCCGGCGGACGAGGGCAGGTCGACGCCGTAGAAACTGGTCCCGACGAGCAGCAGGATCGCCGTCTCCAGCAGGCCCGTGACCAGAACCAGCCAGATCTTGCCGAGGAAGTACGCGGCCGGTGGCATCGGCGTCCCGCGCAGTCGGCGCAGCACCTTCTCGTCGCGTTCGATCGCGATCGAGATGCCGAGGGACTGGAAACTCGTCGACATGATGCCGGCGGCCATCATGGCCGGGACGTAGAGCTGGGAGGCGGTGACGCCCGCGCCCCTGACGTCGTCCTTGAAGATCGACGCGAAGAGGAAGAGGAAGACGACCGGGAAGGCGAAGGTGAAGACCACCTGGTCGCGCTGGCGGAAGAACTGCCTGAGCTCCAGCACCCCGCGCCGCAGCCCGAGCCCCCAGGCGCCGGGCAGCCGTTCCTCGGAGGTCCGGGGCCGGGCCCGCTCTGCCGTCGTGGTCATCGCACGTCCTCCTGTCCGGTCAGCCGGAGGTAGACGTCCTCCAGGGTGGGGCGGGTCACCAGCAGACCGGGGATCTCGCCGTCGAAGCGGTGCATGAGTTCGGCCACGACCTTGGTGGGAGTGTCGGTGTGCTCCGCGCGCGGGGTGCCGTCGGGCTCGGTCCACTCGACGGTGGCTCCGGTGCCGTGGCGCTCGCGCAGGGCGGCCGGTTCGCCTTCGGCGACCACCCGGCCCTTGGCGACGATGGCGAGGCGGTCGGCGAGGTTCTCCGCCTCCTCCAGGTAGTGGGTGGTGAGGAGGATCGTGGTGCCCTCGCCCGCCAGCTTGCGGATCAGGTCCCAGAACTGGCGCCGGGCCGCCGGGTCGAAACCGGTCGTCGGTTCGTCCAGGAGCAGCAGCTCCGGGTCGCCGATCACCCCGAGGGCCACGTCCAGACGCCTGCGCTGGCCGCCCGACAGCGCCTTGATCCGGCTGTCCACCTTGGCCTCCAGACCCACCAGGCCGATGACCTCCTCGGGGTCGCGCGGACGCGGGTAGTAGCGGGCGAAGTGCCGTACGGTCTCGCCGACAGTCAACTCCGCGGGTGCCGATTCGTCCTGCCAGACGATGCCGACCCGCGAACGCCACGCGCGTGTGCCCGTCGCCGGGTCCGACCCGAGTACCAGGACCTCGCCCGCGTCCCGGCCCCGGTTGCCCTGGAGGATCTCCACCGTGGTGCTCTTGCCCGCGCCATTGGGCCCGAGCAGGCCGAACACCTCCCCGGTGCGTATCTCCAGGTCGATTCCGTCCACGGCGGTCACGTCCCCGTACTGCTTGCGCAGCCCCCGCACATCCACTGCGAGTTCGTTCGCCTGTGTTGTCATGCCATGAGCATCGTCCGGAATCGGGCGCTCAGGGACGACCGTGCGTACTTCCTTATGTCCACCGAACGGTGGACAGGGCCGTGCGTGCGGCACAATGGCCCTGCCCGAAGATGGTCCAACTCTCAAGTGACGGATCGGCGTGATGAGCAAGACGACAGTGAAGGACGTCTCCACCGACTCCGAGCCGGAGCGCACGGCCGGGGAGCCGCGCACGGTCGGCAGCAGCCGGGCCTTCGCCGTGCTGCTGGTGATCACCGGCGCGGCCGGTCTGCTCGCCGCGTGGGTCATCACGATCGACAAGTTCAAGATCCTTGAGGGCAAGCTCGCGGGCAAGACGTTCACCCCGAGCTGCAGCATCAACCCGATCGTGTCCTGCGGCAGCGTCATGGAGAGCAAGCAGGCCTCGGCCTTCGGCTTCCCGAACCCGATGCTCGGCCTGGTCGCCTACGGCATCGTCATCTGCGTCGGCGTCAGCCTGCTGACCCGGGTCAAGTTCCCGCGCTGGTACTGGCTGACCTTCAACTTCGGCACGCTCTTCGGAGTGGGCTTCTGCACCTGGCTGCAGTTCCAGTCGCTGTACCGGATCAACGCGCTGTGCCTGTGGTGCTCGCTGGCCTGGGTCGCCACGATCACCATGTTCTGGTACGTCACCTCGTTCAACATCCGCAACGACTTCCTGAAGGCCCCCCGCCCGGTGAAGAACTTCCTTGGCGAGTTCACCTGGGTCCTCCCGGTCACCCACGTCGGCATCATCGCCATGCTGATCCTGACCCGCTGGGGCACCCAGCTCTGGGCCTGACCCCGGTCCCGACGGGATTGTCAGTGGCGTGACATAGGGTTTTGGACGTGGAGCCCGACCTGTTCACCGCCGCAGCCGAAGAACGCCAGGAGAAGGACCCGTCCAGCAGTCCCCTGGCGGTCCGGATGCGCCCGCGCACCCTCGACGAGGTGGTGGGCCAGCAGCACCTGCTGAAGCCGGGCTCACCCCTGCGCCGGTTGGTGGGCGAGGGGGCGGGCGGCCCGGCGGGACCGTCGTCGGTGATCCTCTGGGGTCCGCCCGGCACCGGGAAGACGACTCTCGCCTACGTCGTCTCCAAGGCCACCAACAAGCGCTTCGTGGAGCTGTCCGCGATCACCGCGGGCGTCAAGGAGGTCCGCGCGGTCATCGACGGCGCCCGGCGCGCGACCGGAGGCTTCGGCAAGGAGACCGTCCTCTTCCTCGACGAGATCCACCGCTTCAGCAAGGCCCAGCAGGACTCCCTCCTCCCCGCCGTCGAGAACCGCTGGGTGACCCTGATCGCGGCGACCACGGAGAACCCGTACTTCTCGGTGATCTCCCCGCTCCTGTCCCGCTCCCTGCTCCTCACCCTCGAACCCCTCACGGACGACGACCTGCGCGCCCTGCTGCGCCGGGCCCTGTCCGACGAGCGCGGTCTCAAGGACGCGGTCACCCTCCCCGAGGACAGCGAGAACCACCTGCTGCGGATCGCGGGCGGCGACGCCCGCCGCGCGCTGACCGCCCTGGAGGCCGCCGCCGGGGCCGCCCTCGACAAGGGCGAGCCGGACATCACCCTCCAGACCCTGGAAGAGACCGTCGACCGCGCGGCCGTGAAGTACGACCGGGACGGCGACCAGCACTACGACGTGGCCAGCGCCCTCATCAAGTCCATCCGCGGCTCGGACGTCGACGCGGCCCTGCACTACCTCGCCCGCATGATCGAGGCCGGCGAGGACCCTCGCTTCATCGCCCGCCGCCTGATGATCTCCGCCAGTGAGGACATCGGCCTTGCCGATCCCAACGCACTGCCGATCGCGGTCGCCGCCGCCCAGGCCGTGGCGATGATCGGCTTCCCGGAGGCCGCGCTCACCCTCAGCCACGCCACCATCGCGCTCGCCCTGGCCCCCAAGTCGAATGCCGCGACCACGGCGATCGGCGCCGCGATGGAGGACGTGCGGAAGGGGCACGCGGGCCCGGTGCCGATGCATCTGCGGGACGGGCACTACAAGGGCGCGGCCAAGCTCGGGCACGCCCAGGGGTACGTCTACCCGCACGACCTCCCTGAGGGGATCGCCGAGCAGCAGTACGCCCCGGAGGAGCTGAAGGACCGCGAGTACTACGAGCCGACCCGGCACGGGGCGGAGGCGCGGTACGCGGACGCCGTGGAGTGGACCAGAAAGCACCTTGGTCGTAAGCGGTCCTGAGCACCCTGTAGAATCCCCCGAAGTGCTGTGTCCCGTGCTGTCAGAACGGGACGGTCAGCCGGAGCCAGTCAAGGAACCCAGTTCTCGGACCGGCTCCAGGAGCGTCGCGCACCGTTCGAATGGTGTCGCGGGCAGCCCACCACCATCCGCCGTACGGCGGGACCGGTCGGTGGGCCACTCGCGTGCTGCACGTAGTGCCCAGATCAGGGGAGCGGCTGCCCGGCAGGTCCCGCAAGGGGCCCGACGGGTTTCCCCGGCTGCGGATGCGACCTCCCTCACCACCCTGACAAGCCGACAGACAGAGAGAGACATCGTGGCGAACCAGTCCCGCCCCAAGGTCAAGAAGTCGCGTGCCCTCGGCATCGCGCTGACCCCGAAGGCCGTCAAGTACTTCGAGGCCCGTCCCTACCCGCCGGGTGAGCACGGTCGTGGCCGCAAGCAGAACTCGGACTACAAGGTCCGTCTGCTGGAGAAGCAGCGTCTGCGCGCGCAGTACGACGTGTCCGAGCGCCAGCTCGTCCGCGCCTACGAGCGTGCCTCCAAGGTCCAGGGCAAGACCGGTGAGGCCCTGATCATCGAGCTGGAGCGTCGTCTCGACGCGCTGGTCCTGCGTTCGGGCATCGCCCGCACGATCTACCAGGCCCGCCAGATGGTCGTGCACGGCCACATCGAGGTCAACGGCCAGAAGGTCGACAAGCCGTCCTTCCGCGTCAAGCCGGACGACGTCGTCATGGTCCGCGAGCGCAGCCGCAGCAAGACCCTGTTCGAGGTCTCCCGCGCCGGTGGCTTCGCCCCCGACGGCGAGACCCCGCGCTACCTCCAGGTGAACCTCGCCGCCCTGGCCTTCCGCCTGGACCGTGAGCCGAACCGCAAGGAGATCCCGGTGATCTGCGACGAGCAGCTCGTCGTCGAGTACTACGCCCGCTGATCGCTCAACGGACGTAGCACCACCCTTCGCGTCAGCCCGCCGTCTCCCCGCCCTGGGTGGGCGAGGCGGCGGGCTTTCGCATGTCCACGCCCATCGGAGCGTGCCGTACGGGCCCACGCGGCAGCGGTACGGCGTCGAGGGCCTGCCGCGGCCCCAGCGCCCGTGCCACGGCGGCCTCCCGGCCGAGCCGCGCACCCTCGCGTACGCGCTCCTCGTACGGCCCGTCGCCCAGCCGCTCCCGGGCCATCGCCTCGCACAGTTCGTGCGGGGCGTTGTAGTACGCCGAACCGAACAGCGGCAGTCCCACTGACGGCCACATCCCGCCCGCCGCGCCCTGCAGCAGCGCGGCCTCGGCGGCGTCGCCCTCCGCCGCCGTGACGAGGGCGAGCAGTTCGACCGCCAGCACCGAGCCCAGCAGATCGCGGAAACCGTGCGCGCTGCCCAGACAGTCCGCCAACAGGTCGCGCGCGAGCGGGAGTCGGCCCTCGCTCCAGGCGACGTAGGCCAGGACGTACAGCGCGTAGGAACGGGTCCAGCGCTCGCCGTGGTCCTCGCACACCCGCCGTACGTCCTCGCACAGCTTCACCGCGTCGGCCAGGTCGCCCTGGAAGGCCCGGGCCATGGCCAGCTCGACCTGTCCCATCAGGACGTTGCTGTTCAGCTCGCCGATCTGCTGGTAACGGTCGAGAGCCGAGCGCAGCAGGGTCTCCGCGCGCGGCATGTCGTCGGTGACCAGCGCCAGGCAGCCGGTGCGGTGTTCGGCGTAGGCCACCGCTGTGGGATTCGCCGTGTGGTCGGCCTCCTCGCGGCACTCCTGGAGCGCGGCCAGCGCGGGCACGGTGTCGCCCTGGAGGATCGCCACATAGCCGAGCACCCACAGGGCCTTGAGCCGCGACTGGTCGTTGGCGGAGTCGAGCTGAACGGCCTGCTCCAGCCAGTGCCGGCCCTCCGAGAGCCGTCCGCAGCCCGCCCAGTAGAACCACAGGGAGCCCGCCAGGTACTGGCCCAGATGCGTCTGGTCCGGCTCGGTCAGGCAGTACTCCAGGGCACCGCGCAGATTCGGCAGCTCCGCCTCGACCCGCGCGGCGACCTCGCCCTGGCGCGGCGAGAACCAGTCGAGCTCGCACCAGGTGGCCAGCCCCAGATAC
Organism: Streptomyces sp. NPDC001100; assembly: GCF_053598575.1. Lineage (NCBI taxonomy): Bacteria > Bacillati > Actinomycetota > Actinomycetes > Kitasatosporales > Streptomycetaceae > Streptomyces > Streptomyces sp. NPDC001100. The sequence goes on along the minus strand of NZ_JBSFKO010000032.1, from coordinate 65,667 downwards.
CAGTCGCGGTGCCTGCGCCGCAGCCGGGCCGCGTCCCCGGTCGCCTCCAGCCAGTCGGCGCCGTAGGCCCGGATCGTGTCGAGCATCCGGTAGCGCACACCCGTCGGTGTCAACTCGCGGACGATCACGGACTGCGCGAGCAGTTCGGACAGCACGTCGAGGACACCGTCCGAGGGCAGTCCGTCGCCGCCGCAGACGTACTCGGCGGCCTCAAGGTCGAAGCGCCCGGCGAACACCGAGAGCCGCGCCCACAGCAACCGCTCATCGGGGGTGCACAGTTCATGGCTCCAGCCGATCGCCGTCCGCAGTGTCTGATGCCGGGGCAACGCGTCCCTGCGCCCACCGGCCAGCAGCCGGAACCGGTCGTCGAACCGCGCCAGCAACTCCCCGGGCGACAGGGCCCGCAGCCGCCCCGCCGCCAGTTCGACGGCGAGCGGAATCCCGTCCAGCCGCCGGCACAACTCCCGTACGTCCGCGTCCTCTTCGCCGAGGACGACCCCCTGCTGCTCGGCACGCGCGGCCAGCAGCTCCACCGCCTCGCCCTCGCCCAAGGGGGCCAGCGCCACCACCCGCTCGCCCGCCAGCTCCAACGGCCGCCGCCCCACCGCCAGTACGCGCAGCCCCGGCACCCGTCCCACCAACTCGGCGACCAGTGGCGCACACACCTCCACCAGATGCTCGAACCCGTCCAGCACCAACAGGAGTTGACGCTCCGCCAGATGCGCGAGCAGCGCCTCACGCGGCAACCGCGTGGTGTGATCCGTCAGCCCCAGCGCCTCCACGACCGCGAAGTCCACGAGTTCCGGATCGCGCACCGGTGCCAGCTCCACCCGCCACACGCCGTCCGGGGGAGCGGACCGGGCCGCCGCGTGGGCCGCGAGCCGGGACTTGCCGACTCCGCCGGGCCCGGTCACCGTGACCAGACGCGAGGCGTCGAGCGCCCGCGCCAGTTCGGTGAGTTCGGCCGAGCGGCCCACGAACCGGTCGGGTTCGAGGGGCAGATTGCCGTCCGCGGTGGCGTCACCGCCATGGGAAGCTCGCATGGAACACGGAGCGTACTGAACCGTATTCAGTCCGTACAATCGCTTCACCCAACTCCACTGCGCGCGGGGCGGGAATGCGGTACGGAGCGCCATCCCCGGCGCGATAGGCTCGGGACCAGTTATCTACAGGTGTTTGTGAGAGAGGGTGTCAGGTGTCCGGTGGAGAGGTGGCCGGGATCCTGGTGGCCGTCTTCTGGGCGATCCTGGTCTCCTTCCTCGCCGTCGCACTGGTGAGGCTGGCCCAGACGCTCAAGGCGACCACCAAGCTCGTCGCGGACGTCACCGACCAGGCCGTCCCGCTCCTGGCTGACGCCTCCGCGGCGGTACGTTCGGCGCAGACCCAGATCGACCGGGTCGACGCGATCGCCTCCGACGTCCAGGAAGTCACGTCGAACGCCTCCGCCCTGTCCACCACCGTCGCCTCCACCTTCGGCGGCCCCCTCGTCAAGGTCGCGGCCTTCGGCTACGGCGTCCGCCGGGCCCTGGGCGGCCGGCGCGAGAACGTGCCCGCGCCGTCCGGGCCGTCCCGTCGTACGGTGATCGTGGGCCGTACCGTTCCGGCCGGACGGCGGGGCAAACGCACCCGGAAGAAGGACTGACCGAGCGATGTTCCGCCGTACGTTCTGGTTCGGCACGGGCGTGGCCGCCGGTGTCTGGGCGACCACCAAGGTCAATCGCAAGCTGAAGCAGCTGACCCCCGAGCACCTCGCCGTCTCCGCGGCCAACAAGGCGCTCGAAGCCGGGCACCGGCTCAAGGACAGCGCGGTGGGCTTCGCGCTCGACGTCCGCGCGGGCATGGCCCAGCGCGAGGCCGAACTCGGCGACGCACTGGGGATCAACGCCCCGGTCGACCCCGAACTCCCCGCCCCCAGGCAGCACATCGCCATCGAGAACCGCAGCAACCCGAAGTTCGTCGACAGGACGACGTACTCGTACAACCGGAATGAGGACCACTGATGGAGTCGGCTGAAATCCGCCGCCGCTGGCTGAGCTTCTACGAGGAGCGCGGCCACACCGTTGTCCCCTCGGCGTCGCTCATCGCGGACGACCCGACTCTGCTCCTGGTCCCCGCCGGCATGGTCCCCTTCAAGCCGTACTTCCTGGGCGAGGTCAAGCCGCCGTGGCCGCGCGCCACCAGCGTGCAGAAGTGCGTGCGCACACCCGACATCGAAGAGGTCGGCAAGACCACCCGGCACGGCACGTTCTTCCAGATGTGCGGCAACTTCTCCTTCGGCGACTACTTCAAGGAAGGTGCCATCACCTACGCCTGGGAGCTGCTCACCTCGCCCCAGGACAAGGGTGGTTACGGCCTCGACCCCGAGCGCCTGTGGATCACGGTCTACCTCGACGACGACGAGGCCGAGACCATCTGGCGCGACAAGATCGGCGTCCCGGCCGAGCGCATCCAGCGCCTCGGCAAGAAGGACAACTACTGGTCGATGGGCGTCCCCGGACCCTGCGGCCCGTGCTCCGAGATCAATTACGACCGCGGCCCCGAGTTCGGTGTCGAGGGCGGCCCGGCCGTCAACGACGAGCGGTACGTGGAGATCTGGAACCTGGTCTTCATGCAGTACGAGCGCGGCGAGGGCATCGGCAAGGAGGACTTCGAGATCCTCGGCGAGCTGCCCAGCAAGAACATCGACACGGGCCTCGGCCTGGAGCGCCTGGCGATGATTCTCCAGGGCGTGCAGAACATGTACGAGATCGACACCTCCATGGCCGTCATCAAGAAGGCCACCGAGCTGACCGGTGTCGAGTACGGCGACTCGCACGAGTCCGACGTCTCCCTCCGCGTGGTCACGGACCACATGCGGACGTCCGTGATGCTCATCGGCGACGGTGTGACCCCCGGCAACGAGGGCCGCGGCTACGTCCTGCGCCGGATCATGCGCCGAGCCATCCGCAACATGCGACTGCTCGGCGCCACCGGCCTCGTCGTCAAGGACCTCATCGACACGGTCATCGCGATGATGGGCCAGCAGTACCCGGAACTCGTCACCGACCGGCAGCGCATCGAGACCGTCGCCCTCGCCGAGGAGGCCGCCTTCGTCAAGACGCTGAAGGCCGGCACCAACATCCTCGACACGGCCATCGCCGACACGAAGGAGTCCGGCGGCAAGGTCCTCGCCGGCGACAAGGCGTTCCTGCTCCACGACACCTGGGGCTTCCCGATCGACCTCACCCTCGAAATGGCCGCCGAACAGGGCCTTTCCGTGGACGAGGACGGCTTCCGCCGCCTGATGAAGCAGCAGCGCGACCAGGCCAAGGCCGACGCCCAGGCCAAGAAGACCGGCCACGCCGGCGTCGGCGCCTACCGCGCCATCGCCGACCAGGCCGGCGAGACGGACTTCATCGGCTACTCGGACACCGTGGGCGAGTCCACCATCGTCGGCATCCTCGTCGACGGCGTCTCCTCCCCGGCCGCCACCGAGGGCGACGAGGTCGAGATCGTCCTCGACCGCACCCCCTTCTACGCCGAGGGCGGCGGACAGATCGGCGACACCGGCCGCATCAAGGTCGAGTCCGGTGCCGTGATCGAGATCCGCGACTGCCAGAAGCCGGTCCCGGGCGTCTACGTCCACAAGGGCGTCGTCCAGTTCGGCGAGGTCACCGTCGGCGCCAAGGCCGAGGCCTCGATCGACGTCCGCCGACGTACCGCCATCGCCCGCGCCCACTCGGCCACCCACCTCACCCACCAGGCGCTGCGCGACGCCCTCGGTCCGACGGCCGCGCAGGCCGGTTCCGAGAACCAGCCGGGCCGCTTCCGCTTCGACTTCGGTTCGCCGTCCGCGGTTCCGACCGCCGTGATGACCGACGTCGAGCAGAAGATCAACGAGGTGCTCGCCCGCGACCTGGACGTGCACGCCGAGATCCTCAGCCTGGACGAGGCCAAGAAGCAGGGCGCCATCGCCGAGTTCGGCGAGAAGTACGGCGAGCGGGTCCGTGTCGTGACCATCGGCGACTTCTCCAAGGAGCTGTGCGGCGGCACCCACGTCCACAACACCTCCCAGCTCGGCCTGGTGAAGCTGCTCGGCGAGTCGTCGATCGGCTCCGGAGTCCGCCGTATCGAAGCGCTCGTCGGTGTCGACGCCTACAACTTCCTCGCCCGTGAGCACACGGTCGTCGCCCAGCTCCAGGAGCTGATCAAGGGGCGCCCGGAGGAGCTTCCGGAGAAGGTCTCCGCCATGCTCGGCAAGCTGAAGGACGCCGAGAAGGAGATCGAGAAGTTCCGCGCCGAGAAGGTGCTGCAGGCCGCCGCCGGTCTCGTCGAGTCGGCCAAGGACGTGCACGGCATCGCCGTCGTCACCGGCCAGGTCCCGGACGGTACGACCCCGGACGACCTGCGCAAGCTGGTCCTCGACGTGCGCGGCCGTATCCAGGGCGGACGGGCCGCCGTGGTCGCCCTCTTCACGGTCAACAACGGCAAGCCGCTCACCGTCATCGCCACCAACGAGGCCGCCCGCGAACGCGGCCTCAAGGCCGGTGACCTGGTGCGCGCCGCCGCCAAGACCCTCGGCGGCGGCGGTGGCGGCAAGCCGGACGTCGCCCAGGGCGGTGGCCAGAACCCGGCCGCCGTCGGCGAGGCCGTCGACGCCGTCGAGCGCCTCGTCGCCGACACGGCGAAGTAAGAAGCGGTCGAGAGTATGCGAAGAGGACGTCGGCTCGCGCTCGACGTCGGGGACGCCCGCATCGGGGTCGCCTCGTGCGACCCCGACGGGATCCTCGCCACTCCCGTCGAGACGGTCCCCGGCCGCGACATCCCGGCGGCCCACCGCCGGCTGAAGCAGCTCGTCGAGGAGTACGAACCGGTCGAAGTCGTCGTCGGCCTCCCTCGCTCCCTCAAGGGCGGCGAGGGACCGGCCGCAGTGAAGGTCCGGGCCTTCGCCCAGGAGCTGGCCAGGGGCATCACCCCGGTACCGGTCAGACTGTTGGACGAACGGATGACCACAGTGACGGCCAGTCAGGGACTGCGCGCCTCGGGCGTCACCTCCAAGAAGGGCCGCTCGGTCATCGACCAGGCCGCCGCCGTCATCATCCTTCAGCAGGCGTTGGAATCCGAACGGGTGTCAGGTAAACCACCCGGCGAGGGCGTCGAAGTGGTCATCTGATCGCGATACGGTAACGTTCCGCGCGATGCGATGGTGTTCGAACAGCCATGGCACAGCAAGAGGCGGGACGGGAGCCGGAGCCCCAAGCGCCGCGACCGCCGCCTCGCGGCTCTAGGGGATCGATGACTGAGTATGGCCGGGGCCCAGGCTCCGAACCGTGGCATCCGGAGGACCCGTTGTTCGGGGACATCGGATGGGAAGGCCAGCAGGCCCACGTGGGCCAGCAGTCCTCCTACGACGGCCAGCAGCAGCACTATCCGGAACAGCCGCAGCAGCCGCAGCAGTACGGCGACTGGGGTCACGGCCAGCAGGCCGACTACGGTCAGGCGCAGCAGCAGTACCAGGTCTACGACGAACAGGGCCACCCGCAGTACCCCGATCAGCACCAGCAGTACAACGACCAGCAGCAGTACGCCGATCAGGGGCATCAGCAGTACGCCGGTCAGCAGCAGCCGTACAACGACCAGCAGCAGTACGCCGATCAGAGCCATCAGCAGTACGTCGGTCAGCAGCAGCAGTACCAGCAGGGCGGCTCGGACGGCACCCACCCGCACGCCCAGGTCCCCTACGCCGCCGACCCCGGTGACCCGTACGGGCAGCAGGCCGCCGCCTACGGCGAACAGCAGCCCGATTTCTACGGCACACCCGACGCGTTCCCGCCGCCGGAGCCGCCCGGCAAGCGCCGCACGGAACCCGAACCGGAGAAGACCGACTGGGATCCGGGACCCGATGAAGGCGAACACGCGTTCTTCGCGGGGGGCGGCGACGACGATGACGAGGTCGACGACGAGCCGGAGGACGGCCGCCGACGCGGCAAGGGCAAGGGCGGCAAAGGCAAGGGCAAAGGCGGCAAGGAGAAGAAGCGCCGCAACGGCTGCGCCTGCCTGGTCGTCGTCCTGGTGTTCGGCGGCGGTCTCGCCGGCGTCGGCTATTTCGGCTGGCACTTCTACCAGAACCGTTTCGGCTCGGCGCCGGACTACGCGGGCGACGGCACCGGTTCGGTGAGCGTCACCATCCCCAAGGGCGCCTTCGGCTCGGACATCGGGCAGAAGCTGAAGGAGGCGGGCGTCGTCAAGAGCGTCGACGCGTTCGTCGCCGCCCAGTCGCAGAATCCCGACGGGAAGAAGATCCAGGCGGGCGTCTTTCTGCTCAAGGAGCACATGTCCGCCGAAAGTGCCGTAAAGCTGATGCTCGACCCCAAGAGCCAGAGCAATTTTATCGTTCCTCCAGGCTGGCGCACCACGAAGATCTACTCCGAACTCGATAAGCAACTCGGTCTTTCCGGCGGCACCACGAAAAAGGTGGCGAAAGCCGACTGGAAGAGTTTCGGACTGCCGAGCTGGGCGAACGACAACAAGGACATCAAGGACCCACTGGAAGGATTCCTCTACCCGGGCACTTATGGCGTCGCAAAGGGTATGAAGCCCGAGTCGGTCCTCAAGCAGATGGTCTCCCAGGCCAACGAGGCCTACGACAAGTACGACCTCGCGGGCAAGGCGAAGGCGTTCAATCTCGCGAGTCCGCTGCAGGTCATCACGGTCGCGAGCCTCGTCCAGGCTGAAGGAAAGACGCACGACGACTTCCGCAAGATGGCCGAAGTGGTCTACAACCGCCTCAAGACCACGAACACCGAAACAAACCGGTATCTGCAGTTCGACTCGACCTTCAATTACCTGAAGGGTCAGAGCAACATCCACATCAGCGAGTCCGAGATCAACAGCAACAAGGACCCGTACAACACCTACACCCAAAAGGGCCTGCCGCCCGGACCGATCGACAACCCCGGTGCCGAGGCTCTGGCGGCGGCACTGAATCCGACCCGCGACGGCTGGATCTACTTCGTGGCGACCGACGGTCAGAACAAGACCGAATTCGCCAAGACGTACGCCGAATTCCAGCGACTCAAGGAAGAGTTCAATGCCAGCACGGGCAACTGACGCCCGCCGGGCCGCCGTACTCGGTTCACCCATCGCCCACTCCCTCTCCCCGGTGCTGCATCGCGCGGCATACGGGGAGCTGGGGTTGGACGGCTGGTCGTACGACCGCTTCGAGGTCGACGAGGCCGGTCTGCCGGGGTTCTTCGAGAACCTCGGACCGGAGTGGGCGGGGCTGTCCCTGACGATGCCGCTGAAGCGGGCCGTCATACCGCTGCTCGACGAGATCAGCGAGACAGCGGCGTCGGTGGACGCGGTCAACACGGTGGTGTTCACCGAGGACGGCCGCAGTGTCGGCGACAACACCGACATCCCCGGCATGGTCGCCGCCCTCCATGAACACGGCATCGAACAGGTCGACTCGGCCGCGATCCTGGGCGCGGGCGCCACGGCTTCCTCCGCGCTGGCCGCCCTCTCCCGGATCTGCACCGGCGAGGTCGTCGCCTACGTCCGCAGCGAGGCCCGCGCCGCCGAGATGCGCCAATGGGGCGAGCGGCTCGACGTGGAGGTCCGTACGGCGGACTGGGCCGACGCGGCGCAGGGCCTGCGCGCCCCCCTGGTCTTCGCGACCACCCCGGCCGGCACCACGGACGCCCTCTCCTCCGCCGTACCGGAGCGCCCCGCCACCCTCTTCGACGTCCTGTACGAACCCTGGCCGACTGCTCTCGCGGCCCGCTGGTCCGGGTACGGCGGCGCGGTCGTCAGCGGTCTGGACTTGCTGGTCCACCAGGCTGTTCTCCAGGTCGAGCAGATGACCGGACGCAAGCCGGCTCCGCTGGCCGTCATGCGCCGGGCGGGCGAGGCCGCGCTCGCGGCCCGTTGACGTCCATCGCCATCGTCAGCCGGCGTCCGCCATCGCGTCCGCCTGCTGTACCTGAGTAAGGATCACTGCCCGGACGTGGGAGCCGCGACTCAGCCTCGGCTTCCTGGTCGCCGTCAAGGTCGGCGACACCGAGTGCGACTCGGTCACGCCCGCCGACCGATCCCCGCGGACGTCTTCGACGGCCTCGCCCGCAACGTCCCCTCACTCGGCCCCGCCGACCTCGTCGGCACGCAGAAGTACGGCTTCGACGAGGCCCGGCCGATCCTGGAGCGCGCCTCCGCCCGCGAGACCGAGGCCGGCGTCGTCCGCTCGTACCTGGAGGAGACCGCTGGCATCGAGGTCGTCGCGCACATTGTCGAACTGGCCGTGGCGAAGGCCCCGTACGGCGTCTACCCCCAGCCCTCGACGTCGAATGGCCGCAGCTCTCTTCCGAGCGATGCCTCGCGGGTGGTCGGGGCGGTCACGGTCTCCTCCCTCCACTGACGCCAGAGAGATGGTGCGGTATGCCTCTGACGAGTACGAGGCCACCGGGACCGACGAGGGCTGCCGATGTTCTGCACCCCTAGGCAGGACGTGGAGACTGCGGCTGCTACATGTACCGTGCTGCGTTTCGGCGCCGGGACGGCAGAGACGTATCGACGAGGACGCCGGCACCGGCACCGGGGGTCTCGTTCCAGGTGCGGATCTTGGTTGCAACACTTGTCAGGCGTGGGTTGCCGGGGCCCAGGTCCAGGTAGAACAGTGCCTCGTAGGGGCGACGGTCGTGGCCGCCCCAGCGGACGATGCCCTCGGTGTCGGCGAGGATGTCTCGGATAACTTCTTCCTGGTCCGCGGTGAAGTTGCCATGCGTGTTCGGTGGGTAGGAGTCGGGACGGATCGTGACGGCGGTGCCGGATGCCTGGTTCGACTCGGGCAGTCGGCTGTCGCGAACCTCCGACGGCTTGATCCAGCCGCGGAGCGGGCGTGGTTCATGCGGGAAAAGGGCGTCGACCTCGTAGTGGAAGCGGCGGATAACGTGCACCAGCACGGTCTCCACGTCCCCGGCGCGGAGCGCAACGCTCAGTCCCGTGCCGGGCACCGCGCGAGTGACCAGTTCGCTGTCGGCGTCGACGGCCTGGTGCATCTCCCAGCGGTTCGCGGAGGGGCGGCCGGTGAGGGTGCGGTCCTGCCGTGCGCGGAACTTGCGCAGGGCTTCCTTGAGATGTGCCGAGTCGACGGGCGGCGGCGGGGTGCCGACGGTGTCGGCAGCGTACGCCGGGGAGGAGAAAACGCCCGCTCCGGTGGTGACCAGCGCGGTGGTCGCAGCCAGGCCGGCGCCCCGGACGATGAGTCTGCGACGGGGTACGGCGGAGAAGTTCACGTCACTAGTTCCTTTCTCGGAGAAATGCGGCCCTTTGAGCGGAGCGCCAGGGCCCAACCAACGCCGGCTCCCAGAGCGAGCAGGAGAAGAACGGCGACGGCGGGGTTGAGGAAGGCGGGCACGACGAGGTCGAAGGTACGGCCGTCGGTGAGGTGGCAGACGACCTGTAACGGGACGAGGTCTCCATCGACTTTGGCCAGCCGGACGCCTTTCACCACGTCCTCGCCGGTGACGCATGACTTGCCGCTTTCTCCGCCGTAGCGGAACGCGATGTCCAGGCAGCCGAAGGTGTAGAGGGCGAGGGCCGCGGTGGCGAAGAACAGGGAGGTGTCACGCCAGCGGGTGGCGAGGGTGGCTTGCCGGCGCCGTTGGGAGGTGAGGGAGGCCGCCAGGAAGACGAGGAGGCCGACCACGGCGATCGGGCCTCCCCAGATGAGGGCGGTATGGAGCACACCGCCCGCTCCCGAGAATGGCTCTGACTTGGTCATGGTGCTCAGTTTCCGCGCAATGCCGCGTTGTACTTCTCGAAAATGGCGTACAGCGGCTCGCGCAGGTGTGCGTCGCTCTCTGCCTGGTCCCCGAACCCCTGGTAACGGCGCAGCAGTTGGTAGATCTCGTCCTGGGTGTAGTCGAGGGTTAGGGGACGCATGAGGGTCTCGGCGTGGTCGTCGCCGGGCTTGCCGGCGGCGCCCCAGATGTGCATGTGCGGGACCGTGCTGATGTTGAAGACGTTGTCCTGATTCAGTCGCGTCCACATGGCGAAGCGCTGGGCCTCATCGGTGGCGTCCTGGGGGTAGTCGTCGAGGATCCCGGCGCTTATCGAGTTGTTGCGGGCCAGGATGCCGGTGCGTCCGGAGATTTTGCCGATGCCCGTGCTGCTGTCGACTAGTCGGTCGACTTTGGGGAGGTCCTTGCCCCATTCCGGCAGCGCGCCGGTGTGGTACAGAACCACTCCTGCGTCCTGCACCAGATCCTTGTAGGTGTAGTGGCAGAACTCCCAGTAGGCGGAGGTCTGGATTAGGGCCTTGCGCATGCGATAGCGGCGGGCCGAGGAGGTGATGACGGAGTCGAGCACGATGATCTGCTCCAGGCACTCCTCCCTGGTGTACATCGACGTCGCGGTGTTGCCGCGGCCGATGGAGTCCATGTAGGTCTCGGTCTCCTGGAGCAGGGCGCTCCAGAGGTCCAGGCTGAAACCAACGTCGAGAGTCTGGGCCGGGGTGGGGTGGAAGTCGCCTTGGCCTGTGTCCAGGCCGGAGGCGATGTTGTTGTCTATCTCGATCAGGCCGCTTCCCGATCCGACGGAGACGGTCGCGATTTGGTCGAACGCCCAGTTGGCGGGCATCGGATAGCCGAGGTTGCCGGAGAAGCCTGTCGACATGTCGGAGACGAAGGAGACCAGGGCGTAGCCGGCGGCACCGACGCGAGAGCAGATGTTGCGGGGGCCGTAGACCCCTATTTGGTAGGGGCTGCCCTGTGCGGTCATTCTGTTTCTGATGGCTTGGAAGTACGGCAGGACGCGTGAGGTCACTTCGTCGTCGACGGCGTCGTAGTCGACCGCGAAGTAGATACGGGTGCCGTCCTTGAAGCCGAAACCGTCGGCGGCGGCGATGGCCACGAGGCAGTCGATGCTGCCCTGCTCGGGGGTATAGTAGTCCGCCGACCGGGCGTAGGTCTGGTAAATAGGGAAACAGCGCAGCCCGTTCGCCTTGATTGTGGCGAGCTCGCCGGGCTGGATCGCCTTTTCCGGCAGGGAGGTGGTGCTCGGGTTGTACAGGTAACGGCCTACGTATTTGTAGCCCGCGTCCTTTAACGCCTGTGCACGAGCCGGGGTGATCATGGTGACGCCATCGCAGGCGGAGCCTTTGCGGCTGGGGTCGCCCGTCGACACAAGGAGCGACGCCCAGGTGGCGAAGTCGCCGACGCCGGTGACCGGGAGCTTCACGAAGTCCTGGAACCAGTTGACGGAGTCGGTCACCGTCGACGTGAAGTTGCCGAACGGCACGCTGTAATCGTTGAGGATCATGGCGGCGGTGAACAGTTGCGCCCAGGTGCCGGCCGTGCCGACGGCGACGGTGTGGCTCCTGAGGCCGGTCTGGGTGCCCGGGCCGAAGACACCGTTGGCGGTGCCGTCCGCCATCCCGAGTTCGTACTGGATGGCGTACAGCAGGGACTTGGCGACGTCCCGGGAGTTGTGGCCGTCGCAGGGGACGATGTAGAAGTCGGCCCGGTTGACGTAACGGCCGTTCAGCCACTGCTGGATTTCGCGGATGCTGGTACTGCCGTTATTGACGGTGACGTAGGCGTCCATGTTCAACAGACCCTTGAACACTTTGGGTTCCAGGCTGCTGCCGGGGTAGGCGCCTGAGACACCCATGTCGGCCTTGAGAGAGGCGACGGAGGCGGCGACACGGGAGCTGTAGAGGCCGTCGATGGAGCCGCCGTCGTAGCCCTTGCAGTAGAGGGCGGACTGAACGATCCGGCAGAAGTCGGCGGACGGCACGGTCGAAGCGTTGATGCTCGGATACTTCGACTTGAGCGTCGAGAGCGTGGTGGGACCGAAGCTGTTCGACAACGCGCTGATGCCCAGTTCGTACTGTAGGGCCCGGGTCAGGGCGTACATGGTGTTCCAGCCGGTCTTACCGTCCTCGGTGACGGTCATGCCGATCTTGCTGCCGTACGTCTGATTAACGAACTTCTGGGCGTTGAGTACCATCTCGTCAGCCATTAAGTTTTTTCGTGCTCCTCTAGTAGCCACGGAGTGCGGAAGCAAGGAGAGACTGCGGCGTGAGAGTGGGGAATTCAGGCGGCGCCTGAGATCCACCCCCGTTGGATCCGTCCTTGTTTGTGGAAGGGGGCAAATTTCGCCGGTTCAGCGATATCCGAGTCGGCGTTCACCGGCTGTGATGCGCGCTTGCTGTGGACCGGAGATGCGCCGTTTTTTCGGTCCGTTGATTCCGGTGCAGGATTCATCAAGGATGGAGTTGCAGAACCGTATAATAGGTGAGCGAACCTCTGGCCTCGATGTCAGGGGCTCGCCCACCTCGTCGATTCGGCTCGCGTAATTACCAGCAGGTCTCGCTGCTCAGCTGGGTATTTCCCTCAAAGTTCCCGACCTGGACTCCGATTGCATACATTCCATCAGGGTCTTTGGCGTAAGTGTTCCATGTGTAACCGGAGCCAGCCCCGTCGTAGTAGGCGTGCCACGGCCAGTAGTGCTTGTCTCCCGAGTAGTATTCAGTCACCAATCTGATCTGCGGATGGTGTCCGTCGGCCGATACATCGGAAAGTGCCAGGCTTATTTCTACTTCGCCAGTTGTGCCTACCTTGAAGCCGCTCCAATTCAATTGTCCGAAGGTTCCACTGGGATAGCATTCGATATAGCCGCTTGAGCTTGTTGCCGCTTGGGCCTGACCGCCGGCGCCAATAGAAAAGGCGATAGCAAGGCCCACGCTCAGTCCTATTCCCGAAATTTGCCTGCGCATTACTGATCTCCTCCTGTGATTGTAGAATGCACGAATGTCTTCGCTGGTGTTGATCAGAATAAGGGGATCCCTCGCGGTCAAGGCAAGGCTTCGTAATGATTTTGGCCGGATTGTGTGCCCATCCATGGTCAGTCTTGGCCATTCATCTGGGCGTCGGCGTGAGGTGATCGGTCGGGGTGATATAGAGATAGTAATTCGTCCCGGTTTCGCTCATCGAAGGGTGGTGGGCGGTGGGATGCAGTCAGTAGAGGGTGGGCGGAGCGTCGTTTCAGGCGTCGGGGAACTGCAGCTGTCCACCGATGGCAAGAGTCTATTAGTGCTATTTGGTCTTCTTCTCGTATATTTTGTGCCCGGGTTCGTACTTGGGGTGGATGGATTTGCGGCGCGCGATTATCCGCATTCCTTCCGACCGTTCACATTGAGCACGTTGGTGATCTCGACGATGTCGGGGTCCCGGCGAGGCCTGCCCCTACGATGCAGGGCCGAGGTCCAGGCGCAGGCCGGAACCTCGGCCGCGGCCTCCCGGGAGTCGTGTCGAAGACCGCCTACACGCCTTACCGAGTGCTGTACCGCGCCTCGTGTATCGAACTGGGCCTGCCGAGCCGGTCGTACGACCCGCTCGGCGTGGACGAGGCAGGGTTGCCCGGCTTAGTCGTCGGCTCAGGACCGAGTAGGCCGGGTTGGTGCAAACCGTCGAACGAGCGTGCGCCGCCGAGCTGAGCGCGTGGGACGAGTTCCTCGGCGCCTCCTTGCGAACCGCCGACTGGGCGCACGCGGCGGAGCGCTTGTGCCCTGCTTGCTTTCGCCGCCACCCCGGCGATATCACCGACGACCTCGCCGCCAAGAAGCCATAGCCCCGGCCACCCTCCTCGGTGTTCTGTACGAACCGTGCCTGACAGAGTTGGCTGCCCGTTGGGCGGTGTACGGCGGCGCGGTCGTCGGTGGCCCGGACCTTCTTGTCCACCAGGCCGTTCTCAAGGTCGAGCAGATGAGCGGACACCAAGCCCGCCGGTGTTTGCCACCGCGTCCGCCTGCTGGACCTGCGCAAGGATCACTGCCCGGACGTGGGAGGATCGAGGGCGGCGGGCCAGGGCCGCGCACCGGTTCCGCCGTGGCTGTACGTGAAGAGGCGTACGGGAGGCAGCACCAGAGCGCGAGCACTTGAGGAGCACCGTTGAGCAGGTTGCGCTGGCTGACCGCGGGGGAGTCCCACGGTCCCGCACTCGTGGCGACGTTGGAGGGCCTTCCCGCCGGCGTCCCGATCACCACGGAGATGGTCGCGGACCACCTGGCCCGGCGCCGGCTCGGCTATGGGCGCGGTGCGCGCATGAAGTTCGAGCGCGACGAGGTCACCTTCCTCGGCGGTGTCCGCCACGGCCTCACCCTCGGCTCCCCGGTCGCCATCATGGTCGGCAACACCGAGTGGCCCAAGTGGGAGCAGGTCATGGCGGCCGACCCGGTCGACCCGGAGATCCTTGCCGGGCTGGCCCGCAACGCCCCGCTGACCCGCCCGCGCCCCGGCCACGCCGACCTCGCCGGCATGCAGAAGTACGGCTTCGACGAGGCCCGCCCGATCCTGGAGCGCGCCTCCGCACGCGAGACCGCGGCGCGCGTCGCGCTGGGCGCGGTGGCCCGGTCGTACATCAAGGAGACGGCCGGCATCGAGATCGTCTCGCACGTCGTCGAGCTCGCCTCCGCGAAGGCCCCGCAGGGCGTCCTGCCCACCCCGGCCGACGTCGAGAAGCTGGACGCCGACCCCGTGCGGTGCCTGGACGCGGACGCGTCGAAGGCGATGGTCGCGGAGATCGACCAGGCCCACAAGGACGGCGACACCCTGGGCGGTGTGGTCGAGATCCTGGCCTACGGCGTCCCCGTCGGCCTCGGCTCGCACGTGCACTGGGACCGCAAGCTGGACGCCCGCCTGGCCGGCGCCCTCATGGGCATCCAGGCGATCAAGGGCGTCGAGATCGGCGACGGCTTCGAGCTGGCGCGCGTGCCGGGCTCCAAGGCCCACGACGAGATCGTCAACACGGACGAGGGCATCCGGCGTGTCTCCGGCCGCTCCGGCGGCACCGAGGGCGGCCTGTCCACCGGTGAACTGCTGCGGGTGCGCGCCGCGATGAAGCCCATCGCCACCGTGCCGCGCGCGCTGCAGACCGTCGACGTCGTCACCGGGGAGGCCACGCAGGCCCACCACCAGCGCTCCGACGTCTCCGCGGTTCCGGCCGCCGGCATCGTCGCCGAGGCGATGGTCGCGCTCGTCCTCGCGGACGCCGTGGCGGAGAAGTTCGGCGGCGACAGCGTGCCCGAGACCCGACGCAACGTCCGCTCGTACCTCGAAAACCTGGCCATCCGGTGACCGCGACCCCGCTGGTCGTCCTGGTCGGTCCCATGGGCGTCGGCAAGTCGACGGTCGGACAGCAGCTCGCCGAGCGGCTCGGTGTCGGCTACCGGGACACCGACGACGACATCGTGGCCGCCGAGGGCCGCTCCATCGCGGAGATCTTCGTCGACGAGGGCGAGCCCGTCTTCCGCGCGATCGAGAAGCGCGCCGTGCACCAGGCGCTCGCCGGGCACGACGGTGTCCTGGCGCTCGGCGGCGGCTCGATCCTCGACGAGGACACGCGCGCGCTGCTCGCCGCGCACCGGGTCGTCTACCTCTCGATGGACGTGGACGAAGCCGTCAAGCGCACCGGCCTCAACGCGGCCCGCCCGCTGCTCGCCATCAACCCGCGCAAGCAGTGGCGCGAACTGATGGAAGCCAGGCGCCACTTGTACGCCGAGGTCGCGCAGGCCGTCGTCCCCACGGACGGCCGCACCCCCGAGGACGTCACCCAAGCCGTCCTGGACGCACTGGAGTTGAAGGAAGCATGAGCGAGTCAGTGACGCGGATCCAGGTCGGCGGCACGGCGGGCAGCGACCCGTACGAGGTCCTGGTGGGCCGTCAACTCCTGGGCGAACTGGGTGGGTTGGTCGGTGACCGGGCCAAGCGGGTCGCCGTCGTCCACCCCGAGGCGCTTGCCGAGACGGGTGACGCGCTGCGCGCCGACCTGGCCGGGCAGGGCTTCGAGGCCGTCGCCATCCAGGTGCCGAACGCGGAGGAGGCCAAGACCGCCGAGGTCGCCGCCTACTGCTGGAAGGCGCTGGGCCAGTCCGGTTTCACGCGCTCCGACGTCATCGTGGGCGTCGGCGGCGGCTCCACCACCGACCTGGCCGGATTCGTCGCCGCGACCTGGCTGCGCGGGGTCCGCTGGATCGCCGTACCGACCACCGTGCTGGCCATGGTGGACGCGGCGGTCGGCGGCAAGACCGGCATCAACACCGCCGAGGGCAAGAACCTGGTGGGCTCCTTCCACCCGCCGGCCGGTGTGCTCTGCGACCTCGCCGCGCTGGACTCGCTCCCGGTCAACGACTACGTCTCCGGGCTCGCCGAGATCATCAAGGCCGGCTTCATCGCCGACCCGGTGATCCTCGAACTCATCGAGTCCGACCCGGAGGCCGCCCGTACCCCGGCCGGACCGCACACCGCCGAACTGATCGAGCGCTCCATCAAGGTCAAGGCCGAGGTCGTCTCCGCCGACCTCAAGGAGTCGGGCCTGCGCGAGATCCTCAACTACGGCCACACCCTCGCGCACGCCATCGAGAAGAACGAGCGCTACAAGTGGCGCCACGGCGCCGCAGTGGCCGTGGGCATGCACTTCGCGGCCGAACTGGGCCGCCTCGCGGGCCGGTTGGACGACGCGACGGCCGACCGCCACCGCACGGTCCTCGAATCCGTCGGCCTCCCGCTCAGCTACCGTTACGACCAGTGGCCCAAGCTCCTGGAGACCATGAAGGTCGACAAGAAGTCCCGCGGCGACCTGCTCCGCTTCATCGTCCTCGACGGCCTCGCCAAACCCACCGTCCTGGAGGGCCCCGACCCGGCCGTCCTCCTCGCCGCGTACGGCGAAGTGGGCGACTAGGTCCCGCCGGGCCCCATCCACCCGATTTGCCTTGCGGGGATGGGCACTTCGGCCCCTCCCCGGCCGTTCACCAAATGGCGGCCGGGGAAGGTACCGTTCGGTAGGGAGCGGGGGGTTCGGGCCCGCTGCCAGCGCCAATCGCCGTAAGAAATTGGAGTGGCACCGGATGCAGCACGCAGTGGGGTCTCCGCTGCCGCCGCCCCACCAGCCGGGGCAGGGACCGGCCGCCGGTTGGATGCCGACGGGACAGCACCCGGGCCCGCAGCATCCGGGTTCGGTGCCCCCACCGCCGGCGGCCCCACCGATGCCGTACACGATTCCGCGTCACGTGCCGGACACCACCGGCCATGTCCAGCTGCCGCCCGGCGGCCCCGTGGTCATGCCGAGCACACCTCCCGCCCAGGCCGTGCCCGACCCGACCTCCACCACCCTCGCGGTGCTGCTCATCGGCCCCGCCGGCGCGGGCAAGACGAGCGTCGCCCAGTACTGGGCCGACCACCGCCGGGTCCCCACGGCCCACATCAGCCTCGACGACGTCCGCGAATGGGTCCGCTCCGGTTTCGCCGACCCCCAGTCCGGCTGGAACGACCACTCCGAGGCGCAGTACCGCCTGGCCCGCCGCACCTGCGGCTTCGCCGCCCGGAACTTCCTCGCCAACGGCATCTCCTGCATCCTCGACGACGCGGTCTTCCCCGACCGCCCGGTCGTCGGCCTCGGCGGCTGGAAGCGCCACGTCGGCCCCGGCCTCCTCCCCGTCGTCCTCCTCCCGGGCCTCGAAATAGTCCTGGAGCGCAACGCGAAACGCTCCGGCAACCGCCGTCTCACCGACGAGGAGGTCGCCCGCATCCACGGCCGCATGGCCGGCTGGTACGGCTCCGGCCTCCCGATCATCGACAACTCCCAGATGGACGTACAGCAGACGGCCCAGGTACTCAACGACGTGCTCGCACGCTCGATAGCGAGCCCGCCGAGCTGGTAATCGCCGGGAAGGTGTCCCACTTAAGGGGCGCGGGGAACTGCGCGACCTGCCCCCACCGGCCGGTAGCCGAAACTCACGTGCCGTCCCCCGAACGGCACCCTCCCGACCGGCACAATCCGGCCACCGCTCCTACGCTCGTCTCATGTCAGAGGTCTACGCAGCCCGCAGAGCCAGGCTGAGGGAACGCGCCCAAGCCGGCGGCAGCCAATCCGCCCTGGTCACCCACCCGGCCAACGTGCGTTACCTGGCCGGCCCCGCCCCGCAGGGCACGGTCCTGCTCCTCGGCAGGCGCGAAGACGCACTGGTCTGCGCGAGCCCACTGGACGAGCGTCCCGCGGAGGGGCGCCCGGACGAGACCCTGCGCATCCACACGCTCCCCCGCCCCGGTGGCGACCCCGCCGTAGCCGCCGCGGACCTCGCGGGAGCGGACGGCGCCGAATCCATGGCCGTGGAAGAGCACCACCTCACCGTGACCCGCCACCGAGCCCTCCGCTCGGTCGCCCCCACGCTCCGCCTCACCGACATCGGCGGCGCGGCGGAACAGCTGCGGGTCATCAAGGACGAGGAGGAGATCTCCTGTCTGAGAATCGCCGCCGAGATCGCCGACCAGGCCCTCGGCGAGCTGCTGGAGTCGATCCTCGTCGGCCGTACCGAACGCCATCTCGCCCTCGAACTGGAGCGACGGCTCGTGGACCACGGCGCGGACGGCCCCGCCTTCGCCACGTCCGTCGCGACCGGCCCGCACTCCGGCCGGCGCGGTCACCGGCCGACCGACCGCCGGGTGGAGGAAGGAGATTTCCTCTCCGTCTGCCTCGGCGCCACCTATCGCGGCTACCGCTGCGAGATCGGCCGTACCTTCGTCATCGGCACCTCGCCCGCCGACTGGCAGATCGAGCTCTACGACCTCGTCTTCGCCGCCCAGCGCGCCGCACGGGAGTCCCTGAGCCCCGGCGCGGCCTACCGCGATGTGGACCGCGCGGCCCGCCAGGTGCTGGACTCCGCGGGGTACTCGGAGGGCCTCGCAGCCCTCACCGGCCACGGTGTCGGACTCGAAATCGACGAGGAGCCGCAGCTGGCCCCCGCGGCCATGGGTAAACTGGACGCTTGCGTGCCGGTCACCGTCGAACCGGGGGTCCACCTCCCGGGCCGGGGCGGTGTCCGGATCGATGACACGCTCGTCGTACGCCCTGAGGCGGACGGCGGACCCGAGCTACTCACCATCACGACCAAGGAACTGCTCGCGCTGTAGCTTTTCGAGCTGTGCGCGTGCCCCGGGGTCGTCCACGTCAGTCCAGGAGATTCCGCAACCGTGGCTTCCACGAACGACCTCAAGAACGGCCTGGTGCTCAAGCTCGAAGGCGGCCAGCTCTGGTCCGTCGTCGAGTTCCAGCACGTCAAGCCCGGCAAGGGCCCTGCCTTCGTGCGCACCAAGCTCAAGAACGTGCTCTCCGGCAAGGTCGTCGACAAGACGTTCAACGCCGGCGTCAAGGTCGAGACGGCCACTGTCGACAAGCGCGACATGCAGTTCTCGTACATGGACGGCGAGTACTTCGTCTTCATGGACATGGAGACCTACGACCAGCTCATGGTCGACCGCAAGGCCGTCGGCGACGCCGCCAACTTCCTGATCGAGGGCTTCACCGCCACGGTCGCCCAGCACGAGGGCGAGGTGCTCTTCGTCGAGCTGCCGGCCGCCGTCGAGCTGACCATCCAGGAGACCGAGCCCGGCGTCCAGGGCGACCGCTCGACCGGTGGCACCAAGCCCGCCACCCTGGAGACCGGCTACCAGATCCAGGTCCCGCTCTTCATCACCACCGGTGAGAAGATCAAGGTCGACACCCGTTCGAGCGACTACCTCGGCCGGGTGAACAGCTAACCGTGGCTGCCCGCAATACGGCCCGCAAGCGCGCCTTCCAGATCCTCTTCGAGGGCGACCAGCGCGGAGTCGGCGTCCAGACCGTTCTCGCGGACTGGATCCGGCTCTCCCGGGACGACACCCGGCAGCCGCCGGTCAGCGAGTACACGATGGAGCTGGTCGAGGGGTACGCGCAGCACGCGCGCCGCATCGACGAGCTCATCGCGCAGTACTCGGTCGGCTGGACGCTGGACCGCATGCCCGTGGTGGACCGCAACATCCTGCGCCTCGGCGCCTACGAGCTGATCTGGGCCGACGAGACCCCGGACGCCGTCGTCCTCGACGAGATGGTGCAACTGGCCAAGGAGTTCTCGACGGACGAGTCGCCCTCATTCGTGAACGGCCTGCTGGGCCGCTTCAAGGACCTGAAGCCCTCGCTGCGCCGGGACGAGGCGTAAGCAGTACGCGAGCGAAACGCCGGAGGGCCCGCAGCGACATCGCTGTGGGCCCTCCGGCGTTCCCGTACCCGTGGGGCCCCTGAGGCCCGCAGAAAGCCGCCGGGGTGGCCGGAACCGTGAAGTTCCGGCCACCCCGGCGGCACGTTTCTGCTGAGACGGGGAGCGGCTCAGTTCTCCTCGTGGGAAACCGCGCGACGCGCGTCCGCGTCCAGCACGCCCCAGCTGATCAGCTGCTCGGTGAGGACCGAGGGCGACTGGTCGTAGATGACGGCGAGTGTGCGCAGGTCGTCCTGGCGGATCGAGAGCACCTTGCCGTTGTAGTCACCGCGCTGGGACTGGATCGTCGCCGCGTACCGCTGCAGCGGGCCGGCCTTCTCGGCGGGCACGTGGGCCAGCCGCTCCAGGTCCAGCACCAGTTTCGGCGGCGGCTCGGCGGCCCCGCCCGGCGTGGTGCCCGGCAGCAGCTCCTGCACCGGAACCCCGTAGAAGTCCGCCAGCTCGGCAAGGCGTTGCACGGTGACGGCACGGTCGCCGCGCTCGTACGACCCGACCACGACCGCCTTCCAGCGTCCCTGGGACTTCTCCTCGACACCGTGGAGGGAAAGGCCCTGCTGGGTGCGGATGGCCCGGAGCTTGGCCCCGAGCTGTTTGGCGTATTCGCTGGACATATAGCTCCCCGGACACTGTGTCGACGCGGCAACAGTGTTTCCGCGCCGCGCGGCTGGTAACTCACTGTGAGGTTACGCAGCGTTACACTTCCGCGTCAAGCCGAATGGTCCGCACCGGCACTTCCGTGGTAGCGGTGGCCGATTACTCCATAGGGGTGATCAGGGACGTCGTCCCGGCCTGCTACCGTGGATGGCGCAAATCCGACGTCCTTTAAGGTCCGTCCCGTGAGGCGGAGAAGGAGGTCCGTTTCTTATGGACACTCAGCAGTACGAGTCCGATGCCCGGCCGGTTCTCGAAGCCCCCGACATCGCGCGGGTCCTGACCCGCATCGCCCACGAGATCGTCGAGCGCGCCAAGGGCGCGGACGACGTGGTGCTCCTCGGCATTCCGACCCGGGGCGTCTTCCTCGCCCAGCGGCTCGCCGTCAAGCTGGAGGAGATCACCGACCGCAAGATCCCGGTCGGCTCCCTCGACATCACGATGTACCGCGACGACCTGCGCATGCACCCGCCGCGCGCGCTGGCCCGCACCGACATCCCCGGTGACGGCATCGACGGCCGTCTCGTCGTCCTCGTCGACGACGTGCTCTTCTCCGGCCGCACCATCCGCGCCGCCCTGGACGCCCTGAACGACATCGGGCGCCCCCGCGCGGTGCAGCTCGCGGTCCTGGTCGACAGAGGCCACCGCGAACTGCCCATCCGCGCCGACTACGTCGGCAAGAACCTCCCCACGTCGCTGCGGGAGACGGTCAAGGTCCAGCTCGCCGAGGAGGACGGTCGCGACACCGTGCTGCTCGGCGCCAAGCAGACCCCGTAGCGGACGTACGCCGTGCCCCCGTGGCACGCCACGCCTCCGCATGCCCGGCTGTGCTTTCTGGGGGACGCCCCCAGACCCCCGGTCCGCAAACCTGAACTGCCTTACGGAGCCTGACAGATGCAGCGTCATCTCATCTCGGCCGCCGACCTCTCCCGCGACGACGCCGTCCTGATCCTCGACACCGCCGAGGAGATGGCCCGGGTCGCCGACCGGCCGATCAAGAAACTGCCGACCCTGCGCGGCCGTACCGTCGTCAACCTCTTCTTCGAGGACTCCACGCGCACGCGGATCTCCTTCGAAGCCGCCGAGAAGCGCCTCTCCGCCGACGTCATCAACTTCACCGCCAAGGGGTCGAGCGTCTCCAAGGGCGAGTCCCTGAAGGACACCGCGCAGACCCTGGAGGCCATGGGCGTCGACGCGGTCGTCATCCGGCACGGCGCCTCCGGAGCGCCCTACCGGCTCGCCACCTCCGGGTGGATCGACGCGGCCGTCATCAACGCCGGTGACGGCACCCACCAGCACCCGACGCAGGCCCTGCTCGACGCGTTCACCATGCGCCGCCGCCTCGTCGGCCGCGACGCAGGGCTCGGCCAGGACCTGGCCGGCAAGCGGATCACCCTGGTCGGCGACATCCTGCACAGCCGCGTCGCCCGCTCGAACGTCGACCTGCTGCACACCCTCGGCGCCGAGGTCACCCTCGTCGCCCCGCCCACCCTGGTGCCGGTCGGCGTCGAGGCGTGGCCCTGCGAGGTGTCGTACGACCTCGACAGCACGCTCTCCAAGTCCGACGCGGTGATGCTGCTGCGCGTGCAGCGCGAGCGCATGAACGCCGCGTTCTTCCCGACCGAGCGCGAGTACTCGCGGCGCTACGGCCTCGACGGCGACCGCATGGCGAAGATGCCCGAGCACGCGATCGTGATGCACCCGGGGCCGATGGTCCGGGGCATGGAGATCACGGCCGAGGTCGCCGACTCGGACCGCTGCACCGTCGTCGAGCAGGTCGCAAACGGAGTCTCCATCCGGATGGCCGTGCTCTATCTGCTTCTGGGCGGCAACGAACCCGCCGTCAGCCACGCCCGCATCGAGGAGAAGTAAGTCACATGAGCAAGATCCTGATCCGTGGTGCGAAGATCCTCGGCGGCGAGCCGCAGGACGTGCTGATCGACGGCGACACGATCTCCGAGGTGGGCGTCGGCCTGAGTGCCGAAGGCGCCGAGGTCGTCGAGGCCGGGGGAAAGATCCTCCTGCCCGGTCTCGTCGACCTGCACACCCACCTCCGCGAGCCCGGCCGCGAGGACTCCGAGACCGTCCTGACCGGCACGCGGGCCGCCGCCAGCGGTGGTTACACGGCCGTCTTCGCCATGGCCAACACCTTCCCCGTGGCCGACACCGCCGGTGTCGTCGAACAGGTCTACCGGCTCGGCCGGGAGCACGGCTACTGCGACGTGCAGCCCATCGGCGCCGTCACCGTCGGCCTGGAGGGCAAGAAGCTCGCCGAGCTCGGCGCGATGCACGAGTCGGCCGCCGGGGTCACCGTCTTCTCCGACGACGGCAAGTGCGTCGACGACGCGGTGATCATGCGCCGCGCGCTGGAGTACGTGAAGGCCTTCGGCGGAGTCGTGGCCCAGCACGCCCAGGAGCCGCGCCTCACCGAGGGCGCCCAGATGAACGAGGGCGTCGTCTCCGCCGAACTCGGGCTCGGGGGCTGGCCGGCGGTGGCCGAAGAATCGATCATCGCCCGGGATGTCCTGCTCGCCGAGCACGTCGGTTCCCGCGTCCACATCTGCCACCTCTCGACCGCCGGGTCCGTCGAGATCGTCCGCTGGGCCAAGTCCCGGGGCATCGACGTGACCGCCGAGGTCACCCCGCACCACCTCCTCCTCACGGATGAGCTGGTGCGCTCCTACAACCCGGTCTACAAGGTCAACCCGCCGCTGCGCACCGAGCGCGATGTCCTCGCCCTGCGCGAGGCGCTCGCCGACGGCACGATCGACATCGTCGCCACCGACCACGCCCCGCACCCGCACGAGGACAAGGACTGCGAGTGGGCCGCCGCCGCCATGGGGATGGTCGGCCTGGAGACCGCGTTGTCAGTGGTGCAGGAGACCATGGTGGACACCGGGCTCCTCACCTGGGCCGGGGTCGCCGAGCGCATGTCCGCCAAGCCCGCCGAGATCGGGCGGGCGGTGAGCCACGGCCGTCCCGTCTCGGCTGGTGAGCCCGCCAACCTCACGCTCGTCGACACGGAATACCGTGGGTCGGTGGACCCCGCGGGCTTCGCATCGCGCAGTCGCAACACCCCGTACGAGGGGCGTGAGCTGCCGGGCCGTGTGACGCACACCTGGCTCCGGGGCAAGGCCACCCTCGTCGACGGGAAGCTCACGTGACACCACTGCAACTGACCCACCTCGCGGCCGGGGAGAAGTCCGCCCCGGTGACCGACTGGGCCGCGCGTATCGGCTGGCTCGTGGGCCTCGCCCTGTTCATCGCGCTCGTCTACTGGCTGATGCGCGAGGGCTGGAAGTGGCGTGGCACGCTCCAGGGCGACCTGCCCGAGCTGCCCACGTCGCCGGAAGAGCCCGGCGAGGTGAAACTGACGATGAGCGGCCGCTACCACGGCTCCACCACCGCCGGGCAGTGGCTCGACCGCATCGTGGCGCACGGCCTGGGCACCCGCAGCCGGGTCGAGCTCACGCTGACGGACGCGGG
Organism: Streptomyces sp. NPDC001100; assembly: GCF_053598575.1. Lineage (NCBI taxonomy): Bacteria > Bacillati > Actinomycetota > Actinomycetes > Kitasatosporales > Streptomycetaceae > Streptomyces > Streptomyces sp. NPDC001100. The sequence continues at coordinate 41,465 of NZ_JBSFKO010000032.1, read as the reverse complement.
ACTGGACGTCGTACGGCCCGGAGCCACCGACTTCTTCATCCCGGCCGGGGCACTGCGCGAGGCCCTGCTCGGCAAGGGCATCGCCGGGAAGGTGCTCAGCGAGGGCGGTCTGCTGGTCGTGACGTGGGCGCACGGCGACCGGCTGATCGACTCCGGGTTCAGGTCCGACGTCGCGGCCGAGCACGGCGAGTGGGTCGACACCCTGAACAGCATGATCAACAAGAGTCTCGAAACGACCGACACGGAAGGCGCACGATGACCACCTCCACCAGGGGAGCCGACAAGGTTCCCGCCGTACTCGTCCTGGAGGACGGCCAGATCTTCCGCGGCCGTGCCTACGGGTCCGTGGGGGTGACCTTCGGCGAGGCCGTGTTCTCCACCGGCATGACCGGCTACCAGGAGACCCTGACCGACCCGTCGTACCACCGCCAGGTCGTCGTGATGACCGCCCCGCACGTCGGCAACACCGGCGTCAACGACGAGGACCCCGAGTCGGCCCGCATCTGGGTCGCCGGTTACGTCGTGCGCGACCCCGCGCGCGTGCCCTCCAACTGGCGCTCCCGCCGCTCCCTCGACGAGGAACTGCGCAACCAGGGCGTCGTCGGGATCTCCGGCATCGACACGCGCGCGTTGACCCGCCATCTGCGCGAGCGCGGCGCCATGCGCGTCGGCATCTTCTCCGGCAACGCGCTGCCCGACGACGGGACCATGCTGGCCGAGGTGCGCCAGGCCCCCGAGATGGCGGGCGCGGACCTCTCGGCGGAGGTCGCCACCAAGGAGACGTACGTCGTCCCCGCGATCGGTGAGAAGAAGTACACCGTCGCCGCCGTCGACCTCGGCATCAAGGGCATGACCCCGCACCGCATGGCCGAGCGCGGCATCGAGGTGCACGTACTCCCGGCCACCGCGACCGTCGAGGACGTCTACGCCGTCCAGCCCGACGGCGTGTTCTTCTCCAACGGCCCGGGCGACCCCGCCACCGCCGACCACCCGGTCGCCGTCATGCAGGCCGTCCTGGAGCGCGGCACCCCGCTCTTCGGCATCTGCTTCGGCAACCAGATCCTCGGCCGCGCGCTCGGCTTCGGCACGTACAAGCTGAAGTACGGCCACCGGGGCATCAACCAGCCCGTGCAGGACCGTACGACGGGCAAGGTCGAGGTCACCGCGCACAACCACGGCTTCGCCGTCGACGCGCCCCTCGACAAGGTCTCCGAGACCCCCTACGGCCGCGCCGAGGTCTCCCACGTCTGCCTGAACGACCAGGTCGTCGAGGGGCTGCGGCTGCTCGACCGGCCGGCCTTCAGCGTCCAGTACCACCCGGAAGCGGCAGCGGGCCCGCACGACGCCGCCTACCTGTTCGACCGCTTCGTATCCCTGATGGAGGGCCAGCGTGCCTAAGCGCTCCGATATCCAGTCCGTCCTGGTCATCGGCTCCGGCCCGATCGTCATCGGCCAGGCCGCCGAGTTCGACTACTCCGGCACCCAGGCCTGCCGCATCCTGCGCGCCGAGGGTCTCCGCGTCATCCTGGTCAACTCCAACCCGGCGACGATCATGACCGACCCGGAGATCGCCGACGCCACCTACGTCGAGCCGATCACCCCGGACTTCGTCGAGAAGATCATCGCCAAGGAGCGCCCGGACGCCCTGCTGCCCACCCTGGGCGGTCAGACGGCGCTCAACACCGCCATCTCGCTGCACGAGGCGGGCACCCTGGAGAAGTACGGCGTCGAGCTGATCGGCGCCAACGTCGAGGCCATCAACAAGGGCGAGGACCGCGACCTCTTCAAGGGCGTCGTCGAGGCCGTCCGCCAGAAGATCGGCTACGGCGAGTCCGCCCGCTCGGTGATCTGCCACTCCATGGACGACGTCATCCAGGGCGTCGAGACGCTCGGCGGCTACCCGGTCGTCGTCCGCCCCTCCTTCACCATGGGCGGCGCGGGCTCCGGCTTCGCGCACGACGAGGAGGAGCTGCGCCGCATCGCCGGCCAGGGCCTCACCCTGTCTCCCACCACCGAGGTCCTCCTGGAGGAGTCCATCCTCGGCTGGAAGGAGTACGAGCTGGAGCTGATGCGCGACAAGCACGACAACGTCGTGGTCGTCTGCTCCATCGAGAACTTCGACCCCATGGGCGTGCACACCGGCGACTCGATCACCGTCGCCCCGGCGATGACGCTGACCGACCGCGAGTACCAGGTGCTGCGTGACGTGGGCATCGCGATCATCCGCGAGGTCGGTGTCGACACCGGCGGCTGCAACATCCAGTTCGCGATCGACCCGGTCGACGGCCGCGTCATCGTCATCGAGATGAACCCGCGCGTGTCCCGCTCCTCGGCGCTGGCCTCCAAGGCGACCGGCTTCCCGATCGCCAAGATCGCGGCCAAGCTGGCCGTCGGCTACACGCTCGACGAGATCCCGAACGACATCACGCGTGAGACCCCGGCCTCCTTCGAGCCGACTCTCGACTACGTGGTCGTCAAGGCCCCGCGCTTCGCCTTCGAGAAGTTCCCGCAGGCCGACTCCACGCTGACCACGACGATGAAGTCGGTCGGCGAGGCCATGGCCATCGGCCGGAACTTCACCGAGGCCTTCCAGAAGGCGCTGCGCTCCCTGGAGAAGAAGGGCAGCCAGTTCACGTTCGTCGGCGAGCCCGGTGACAAGACCCAGCTCCTCGAAGAGGCCGTACGGCCCACCGACGGCCGGATCAACACCGTCATGCAGGCCATCCGCGCGGGCGCCACCCAGGAGGAGGTCTTCGCGTACACGAAGATCGACCCCTGGTTCGTCGACCAGCTCTTCCTGATCAAGGAGATCGCGGACGAGCTGGCCGCCGCCCCCAAGCTGGACCCGGACCTGCTCGCCGAGGCCAAGCGACACGGCTTCTCCGACCAGCAGATCGGTGAGATCCGCGGTCTGCGCGAGGACGTCGTCCGCGAGGTCCGGCACGCGCTCGGCATCCGCCCGGTCTACAAGACGGTCGACACCTGCGCCGCCGAGTTCGCCGCGAAGACCCCGTACTTCTACTCGTCCTACGACGAGGAGAACGAGGTCGCCCCGCGCGAGAAGCCCGCGGTCATCATCCTGGGGTCGGGCCCCAACCGCATCGGCCAGGGCATCGAGTTCGACTACTCCTGCGTCCACGCCTCCTTCGCGCTCAGCGACGCCGGCTACGAGACCGTGATGGTCAACTGCAACCCCGAGACCGTCTCCACGGACTACGACACCTCCGACCGCCTGTACTTCGAGCCGCTCACGCTCGAAGACGTGCTGGAGATCGTCCACGCGGAGTCCCTGGCCGGGCCGATCGCCGGTGTGATCGTGCAGCTCGGCGGTCAGACCCCGCTGGGCCTGGCGCAGGCCCTCAAGGACAACGGCGTCCCGGTCGTCGGCACGCCCCCGGAGGCGATCCACGCCGCCGAGGACCGCGGCGCCTTCGGCCAGGTCCTCGCGGAGGCGGGCCTCCCGGCCCCCAAGCACGGCACGGCGACCACCTTCGTCGGCGCCAAGGCCATCGCCGACGAGATCGGCTACCCGGTCCTCGTCCGCCCCTCGTACGTCCTCGGCGGACGCGGCATGGAGATCGTCTACGACGAGACCCGCCTGGAGTCCTACATCGCCGAGTCCACCGAGATCAGCCCCTCGCGGCCGGTCCTGGTCGACCGCTTCCTGGACGACGCGATCGAGATCGACGTCGACGCGCTCTACGACGGCCACGAGCTCTACCTCGGCGGCGTCATGGAGCACATCGAGGAGGCCGGCATCCACTCCGGCGACTCGGCCTGCGCCCTGCCGCCGATCACGCTGGGCGGCTTCGACATCAAGCGCCTGCGGGCGTCAACGGAGGCCATCGCCAAGGGGGTTGGCGTCCGCGGACTGATCAACATCCAGTTCGCGCTGGCCGGCGACATCCTCTACGTCCTGGAGGCCAACCCGCGCGCGTCCCGCACGGTCCCCTTCACCTCGAAGGCGACCGCCGTGCCGCTCGCGAAGGCCGCCGCCCGCATCTCGCTGGGTGCGACGGTCGCCGAGCTGCGGGCCGAGGGCCTGCTGCCGGCCAACGGCGACGGCGGCACGCTGCCGCTCGACGCGCCGATCTCCGTCAAGGAGGCCGTCATGCCGTGGTCGCGCTTCCGCGACATCCACGGCCGCGGCGTCGACACCGTCCTCGGCCCGGAGATGCGCTCCACCGGCGAGGTCATGGGCATCGACTCCGTCTTCGGTACGGCGTACGCCAAGTCCCAGGCCGGCGCCTACGGCCCGCTGCCCACCAAGGGCCGTGCCTTCATCTCGGTCGCCAACCGGGACAAGCGCTCGATGATCTTCCCGGCGCGTGAACTGGTCGCCCACGGCTTCGAGTTGCTCGCCACCTCCGGCACCGCCGAGGTCCTCAGGCGCAACGGCCTCAACGCGACGGTCGTCCGCAAGCAGTCCGAGGGCGTCGGCCCGAACGGCGAGAAGACCATCGTCCAGCTCATCCACGACGGCGAGGTCGACCTCATCGTCAACACCCCGTACGGCACCGGGGGCCGCCTCGACGGCTACGAGATCCGTACGGCGGCCGTGGCACGGTCGGTCCCGTGCCTCACGACGGTCCAGGCGCTCGCCGCCGCCGTCCAGGGCATCGATGCCCTCAACCACGGTGACGTGGGCGTGCGTTCACTCCAGGAACACGCCCAGCACCTGACCGCGGCCCGCGACTAGCAGCCGAAGAGGGGGACACCGGAAACGGTGTCCCCCTCTTCGTGAGGACACCATGTACAAGATCTTCTTCAACCTCGTCTTCAAACGGATGGACCCGGAGCAGGCGCACCACCTCGCCTTCCGCTGGATCCGGCTCGCCGTCCGCATCCCCGTACTGCGCACCTTCGTCGCCGCCGCCCTCGCGCCCCGGTTCGAGGAGCTGCGGACGGAGGCCTTCGGGCTGCGGATGCACGGCCCGTTCGGGCTCGCCGCCGGCTTCGACAAGAACGCGGTCGCCGTCGACGGGATGTCGATGCTCGGCTTCGACCACGTCGAGATCGGCACGGTCACGGGGGAGCCCCAGCCCGGCAACCCCAAGAAGCGGCTGTTCCGCCTTGTGCCGGACCGGGCGCTCATCAACCGCATGGGCTTCAACAACGAGGGCTCCGCGGCCGTGGCGGCCCGCCTTGCGGCTCGCGAGGCGGTCTTCAGGACCGTCGTGGGCGTCAACATCGGCAAGACCAAGGTCGTACCCGAGGAGGAGGCCGTCGGCGACTACGTGAAGTCGACCGAACGGCTCGCCCGGCACGCCGACTATCTCGTCGTCAACGTGTCGTCGCCCAACACGCCCGGGCTGCGCAACCTCCAGGCGACCGAGGCGCTGCGCCCGCTGCTGACCGCCGTCCGTGAGGCCGCCGACCGCGCGGTGACCGACCGCCATGTCCCGCTCCTGGTCAAGATCGCCCCGGACCTCGCGAACGAGGACGTGGACGCCGTCGCCGACCTCGCGGTGGAACTCGGCCTGGACGGGATCATCGCCACGAACACCACCATCGCGCGCGAGGGCCTCGGTTTGAAATCCGAACCCTCCCTCGTCAAGGAGACCGGCGGACTGTCCGGGGCCCCTCTGAAGGCCCGCTCCCTGGAGGTACTGCGCCGCCTCTACGCGCGCGTGGGCGACCGCATCACCCTCGTGGGCGTCGGCGGCATCGAGGACGCCGAGGACGCCTGGCAGCGCATCCTCGCGGGCGCCACGCTCGTGCAGGGCTACAGCGCCTTCGTCTACGAAGGGCCCTTCTGGGGCCGAGCCATCCACAAGGGCCTCGCCGCGCGCCTGCGCACGAGCCCCTACGCCACCCTCGCCGACGCGGTCGGCGCCGACGCAAGGAAGCAACCGGTATGAGCCCCCTCGAACCCTTCGGCGCACGTCTCCGCTCGGCCATGGACGAGCGCGGCCCGCTCTGCGTCGGCATCGACCCGCACGCCTCCCTGCTCACCGAGTGGGGCCTGAACGACGACATCGCCGGACTGGAGCGGTTCAGCCGCACGGTCGTCGAGGCGCTCGCCGACCGGGTCGCCGTCCTCAAGCCGCAGAGCGCCTTCTTCGAACGCTTCGGCTCGCGCGGGATCGCCGTCCTGGAGAAGTCCGTCGAGGAGGCCCGCGCGGCCGGCGCGCTGGTCGTGATGGACGCCAAGCGCGGCGACATCGGCTCGACCATGGCGGCGTACGCCGAGTCGTTCCTCCGGAAGGACTCCCCGCTGTTCTCCGACGCGCTGACCGTGTCGCCGTACCTCGGCTACGGCTCGCTCGCCCCGGCGGTCGCACTGGCCCGGGAGAGCGGCGCGGGCCTCTTCGTGCTCGCGCTGACCTCCAACCCGGAGGGCGGCGAGGTGCAGCACGCGGTCCGCGCGGACGGCCGGAACGTCGGAGCGACCATGCTGGCCCACCTGGCCGCAGAGAACGCGGGGGAGGAGCCGCTGGGGTCCTTCGGGGCCGTCGTCGGCGCCACCCTGGGCGACCTGTCGTCGTACGACCTAGCGGTCAACGGTCCGATTCTCGCGCCCGGCATCGGGGCCCAGGGAGCCACTCCGGCCGATCTTCCCGGGGTTTTCGGGTCGGTGCTGCGCAATGTCGTCCCGAACGTGAGCCGGGGTGTTCTACGTCACGGTCCCGACGTGGGAGCGCTTCAGGCGGCCTCGGATCGCTTCGCGGAGGAGATCCGCGTCGCCTTTGCGACCGTCTGAGGTGTTCGAACGGGTCGATCGAGTCCTCCGATGAGTGGCTCGACGACCTGCTCCGGAGCGACTTGAGTCTGAATACATCCTCAAATCCGGGGCATTATGTCGGAAATGTCCGGCCTGGCGCAGGCTGACCAGGACTTTTCCTCTGTTCTCGCTGACTCTGGCGTCCCTGGCCGCTAGTCTCCGAGCAGAGTCAACGGGCAAGCGTGTTGCTCGTAGCTCCCCAGGTGTGGGGCGACTAGGTTCCTCACCGGTCCGTATCCGACAGTTCGACATCCGAGGTGACGTAGGCGTGGCTCTTCCGCCCCTTACCCCTGAACAGCGCGCAGCCGCGCTCGAAAAGGCCGCCGCGGCTCGCCGGGAGCGGGCCGAGGTCAAGAATCGACTCAAGCACTCCGGCGCCTCCCTGCATGACGTCATCAAGCAGGGCCAGGAGAACGACGTCATCGGCAAGATGAAGGTCTCCGCCCTGCTTGAGTCCCTGCCCGGCGTGGGCAAGGTCCGCGCCAAGCAGATCATGGAGCGACTCGGCATCTCCGAGAGCCGCCGAGTACGTGGCCTCGGCTCCAACCAGATCGCCTCCCTGGAGCGTGAGTTCGGCAGCACCGGCTCGTGAGTCCCGGGCACCCCGGGATTGCTGGAATAATCGCTGCATGAGTGAACGTCCGCGGCTGACCGTGCTCTCCGGCCCCTCAGGGGTCGGCAAGAGCACGGTCGTCGCCCATATGCGCAAGGAACACCCCGAGGTCTGGCTCTCGGTGTCGGCGACGACCCGCAGGCCCCGCCCCGGTGAGAAGCACGGGGTCCACTACTTCTTCGTCACCGACGAGGAGATGGACAAGCTGATCGCCAACGGCGAGCTGCTGGAGTGGGCCGAGTTCGCCGGCAACCGCTACGGCACCCCGCGCACGGCCGTGCTGGAGCACTTGGAGTCCGGCGTGCCGGTGCTGCTGGAGATCGACCTCCAGGGTGCCCGGCAGGTCCGCGAGTCCATGTCGGAGGCCCACTCGGTGTTCCTGGCTCCCCCCTCCTGGGAGGAGCTCGTGCGCAGGCTCACCGGGCGGGGCACCGAGCCGCCCGAGGTGATCGAGCGCCGCCTGGACGCGGCGAAGGTCGAACTGGCGGCGGAGCCCGAGTTCGACGCGACCCTGGTCAACACCTCCGTCGAGGACGTGGCGCGCGAGCTGCTAGCCTTGATGGAAGTTGTGTGATCGTTTTTCCGATCTCATCCCATCTTTCGGAAGGCAGAGCGTGTCCTCTTCCATCACCGCTCCCGAGGGCATCATCAACCCTCCGATCGACGAGCTCCTCGAGGCCACCGACTCGAAGTACAGCCTCGTGATCTACGCCGCCAAGCGCGCCCGTCAGATCAACGCGTACTACTCGCAGCTCGGCGAGGGCCTGCTGGAGTACGTCGGTCCGCTCGTCGACACCCACGTCCACGAGAAGCCGCTCTCCATCGCCCTGCGCGAGATCAACGCGGGTCTGCTGACCTCCGAGGCCGTCGAGGGCCCCGCGACCTGAGCAACTGAGCTTTGTCCACAGGCCCGGCAGCGACTGTCGGGCCTGTGGTGTGTCATGGGTACGTACGTTTCCGAACCCGGGGAGAGACGTGGACAAGCCGAAGGTCGTTCTGGGAGTCAGTGGTGGCATCGCCGCGTACAAGGCGTGCGAGCTGCTGCGCAGACTGACGGAGTCGGGCCATGACGTCCGCGTCGTTCCCACCGCGTCCGCCCTGCACTTCGTCGGCGCCGCCACCTGGTCCGCGCTCTCCGGGCACCCCGTCTCGACCGAGGTGTGGGACGACGTCCACGAGGTCCCGCACGTGCGCATCGGCCAGAGCGCCGACCTGGTGGTCGTGGCCCCGGCCACGGCGGACATGCTCGCGAAGGCTGCCCACGGCCTGGCCGACGACCTCCTCACGAACACCCTCCTCACCGCCCGCTGTCCCGTCGTCTTCGCGCCCGCGATGCACACGGAGATGTGGGAACACCCGGCCACCCAGGAGAACGTGGCGACACTGCGCCGCCGCGGTGCCCTGGTGATCGAACCGGCGGTCGGCAGACTCACGGGTGTCGACACCGGCAAGGGCCGGCTGCCCGACCCCGCCGAGATCTTCGAGGTCTGCCGCCGGGTGCTCGCGCGGGGCGTCACCGAACCCGACCTCAAGGGCCGGCACGTGGTCGTCAGCGCCGGCGGCACCCGCGAGCCCCTCGACCCGGTCCGCTTCCTCGGCAACCGCTCCTCCGGCAAGCAGGGCTACGCCCTCGCGCGCACCGCCGCCGCCCGGGGCGCCCGGGTCACCCTGCTCGCGGCGAACACGGGACTGCCGGACCCGGCGGGCGTCGACGTCGTCCCGGTCGGGACCGCCGTACAGCTGCGGGAGGCGGTGCTGAAGGCCGCCGCGGACGCCGACGCGGTCGTCATGGCCGCCGCGGTCGCCGACTTCCGCCCGGCCGAGTACGCGACCGGGAAGATCAAGAAGAAGGACGACAAGGACCCGGAGCCCGTCGTCCTGGTGCGGAATCCGGACATCCTCGCGGAGATCTCCGCCGACCGGGCCCGCCCCGGACAGGTGGTCGTCGGATTCGCCGCCGAGACGGACGACGTCCTCGCCAACGGCCGCACCAAACTGGCACGCAAGGGGTGCGACTTGCTGGTGGTGAACGAGGTGGGCGAGCGCAAGACCTTCGGTTCCGAGGAGAACGAGGCGGTCGTGCTGGGTGCCGACGGCAGCGAGACCGCGGTGCCCCACGGCCCGAAGGAAGCCCTGGCCGAGACCGTGTGGGACCTGGTCGCACAGCGTCTTGCCTGATGTGTTTCAGCCATCTGACAGTTCGCTGAAACCTGACATTCGCGCGTGGCGGCTCTGGCCAACGGCACTCGGCATTCGGCAAAATGCGCGTGCCGCAGGTCACAGCACTTCCCGAGAGACGAGACGGGGGGACCGTCTGTCGACCGCGACCGATAAACTGTTCTCGGACGACGTCGGGCGCAGCTCCCGTCCCGTCCGCCAATGATCAGCCAGCAGCCGCTGCAACCTCAGGGAGCGTTGTGTCCCGTCGTCTTTTCACCTCGGAGTCCGTGACCGAAGGTCACCCCGACAAGATCGCTGACCAGATCAGCGACACCATTCTCGATGCGCTTCTGCGGGAGGACCCGACTTCCCGGGTCGCCGTCGAGACGCTGATCACGACCGGCCTGGTGCACGTGGCCGGTGAGGTCACCACCAAGACCTACGCGCCCATCGCGCAGCTCGTCCGCGACAAGATCCTGGAGATCGGCTACGACTCCTCCAAGAAGGGCTTCGACGGCGCCTCCTGCGGCGTCTCGGTGTCCATCGGCGCGCAGTCCCCGGACATCGCGCAGGGTGTCGACACGGCGTACGAGAACCGTGTCGAGGGCGACGACGACGAGCTCGACAAGCAGGGCGCGGGCGACCAGGGCCTGATGTTCGGCTACGCGACGGACGAGACGCCGACGCTGATGCCGCTCCCGATCTTCCTGGCGCACCGCCTCGCCAAGCGCCTCTCGGAGGTCCGCAAGAACGGGACCATCCCGTACCTGCGCCCCGACGGCAAGACCCAGGTCACCATCGAGTACGACGGCGACAAGGCCGTCCGCCTCGACACGGTCGTCGTCTCCTCGCAGCACGCGTCCGACATCGACCTGGAGTCGCTGCTCGCCCCCGACATCCGCGAGTTCGTGGTCGAGGCCGAGCTGAAGGCGCTCCTGGACGAGGGCATCAAGCTCGACACCGACGGCTACCGCCTGCTCGTGAACCCGACCGGCCGCTTCGAGATCGGCGGCCCGATGGGCGACGCCGGCCTCACCGGCCGTAAGATCATCATCGACACCTACGGCGGCATGGCCCGCCACGGCGGCGGCGCCTTCTCGGGCAAGGACCCGTCCAAGGTCGACCGCTCCGCCGCGTACGCGATGCGCTGGGTCGCGAAGAACGTCGTCGCCGCGGGCCTCGCCTCGCGCTGCGAGGTCCAGGTCGCGTACGCGATCGGCAAGGCCGAGCCGGTGGGCCTCTTCGTCGAGACCTTCGGCACCGCCAAGGTGGACACCGACCGCATCGAGAAGGCGATCGACGAGGTCTTCGACCTCCGCCCGGCCGCCATCATCCGCGACCTCGACCTGCTGCGCCCGATCTACGCCCAGACCGCCGCGTACGGCCACTTCGGCCGTGAGATCCCCGACTTCACGTGGGAGCGCACGGACCGCGTGGACGCGCTGCGGAAGGCTGCGGGGCTTTAAGCAGCGATTGCCGTTGCGAGGCCCGGTTTCCCTTGGGGGAGCCGGGCCTCGGCGTTTCCCGACGACGGGATCAGCGACGGGACCCGCGGGCCGTCACCAGAAGGGCCGCCGCCGTGATGGCCGCGATCACCGCTGTCGCGTGTGCGTAGGCGCGGGGGTCGCCGGTGACGGCTGCCTGGAAGCCGTGCAGGGCCCAGTAGCCCGGGGTCGCGGGGGCCACCGTGGAGACCCAGTGGGGGAGGACGGCGAGGGGGACCAGGCAGCCGCTGAGGCAGGTGATCGTGAGGGCGCCGATGTCGGAGGCGGCGGCCAACTGGCCCTGGCTGCGGGCGTGGACGCCGAGGGCGAGGCCGCAGGAGGTGACGCAGGCCGCCCAGAGGAGGGCCAGGAGCGGGAGGCGCCAGGTGCCGGCCGTGAGGGGGAAGCCGAAGGTCGCGGTCGCGAAGAGGAAGAGCGCCGCCTGCTGGAGCAGGAACAGCGCCATCAGTGGCAGGGCCTTGCCGGTCAGGATTGTCGTGGGACTCGCGGGGCTTGAGCGCAGGCGGTCCCAGGTGTGCCAGGTGCGTTCGGAGAGCAGGAGTTGGCCGGCCACGTCCAGGGCGAGCAGGGTGAACATCACCGCGATGCCGGGGGCGGCCTGGACGATGGCCGGTACGGCGGGGGTGGCCAGGCGGTCGTAGACCGGGTGGAGCACGCTCAGCAACACCAGGGACATGACCGTGTAGGCGAGCGGGGTTCCCGGGTCCCGGACCAGCAGGACGAGGGTGTGGCGGGTCACGGCCCAGGTGCGGCGGGCCGTGGTCGGGGCGGGTTCAGGCCGCATGGTGGGTCTCCGCGGGGAGTCGGTCGGCGGCCAGGCTTCGGTAGAGGTCGTCGAGGGAGGGCTCGCGGACGGCGGCCGAGCGGACCCGGGTGGTGTCGGGGCCAAGGTCGCGGAGGAGCCGGGCCAGGGCCTGCGCCGGGTCGGCGGTGGTGAAACGCAGTTCCCCGGGGGCAGCCGAGGTCTGGGCGAGGTGGTCGGGTACGGGGCCGGTGAACGTCACGGTGACCTCGCCGGGCAGGCCGTCCAGGAGGTCGGCGCGGTCGCCGCGGGCGATCACCCGGCCGGCCGCGGCCACCGCGAGGGTGGCGCCCAATTCCTCCAACTCCGGCAGGTAGTGCGTGGTGTAGCAGATCGCGGCGCCTTCGTCGGCGCGGGTCCTGACGAGTCGTAGCAGCGCTTCGCGGGTGGTGGGGTCGGCGCCGACGGTGGGCTCGTCGAGCAGCAGCACGCGGGGCCGGGGCAGCAGGACGGTGGCCGCCTGGGCGCGGCGCTGCTGGCCGCCGGAGAGTGCCGCGATCGGTCGGTCGAGAACGTCGGTGAGGGCCAACTCCTCGGCTACGGCGGCCAGTTCGCTGCGCAGTTCGGCACGGCGCAGGCCGGCCAGGCCACCGAAGAGGCGGAGGTTCTGGCGCAGGGTGGCGGTGGGGTAGAGGGCCAACTCCTGGGGCGCCAGGCCGATCAGGGTGCGTGCGGAACGCGGGGCCGTGGCGAGATCCGCTCCCGCGACGAGGACCGAGCCCGCGTCGGGCCGCTCCAGGCCGGCGACGATGCGGGCGAACGTCGTCTTGCCCGCGCCGTTGTGGCCGATCAGGCCGCAGATCTCGCCGGGCTCGATCCGCAGGTCGAAGCCGTCCAGGGCCTGGACGGGGCCCCACCGTTTGCGCAGGCCGCTGACGGTCAGCATGGCCACTCCCTCGGTCCAGTCGATATATACAACGTATACGTATACTGTGTATACGTAGCTTCGAGGGAGGATGTCAAGTGACGCCACGGCGGATCAGTCGTGATCAAGTGCTCGACGTGACATGGGAGTTGGCGACCCGGAAAGGGCTGTCGGCGGTCACCATGCGGGCCGTCGCGCAGGAACTCGACGTGAACCCGATGACCCTCTACCGGCACGTCGGAGACAAGCAGGGACTCCTCGACGGCCTGGTCGAGCGATTGCTGCTGGAGATCGAAGTGCCCGGTCCCGGACTCGACTGGCGCGAGCAACTGCGCCTGCTGGCACGCAACATGCGGGCCACCGCCCGACGCCACCCCGACCTGTTCCTGCTTCTCTTCCAACGGCCGGCCGTGACCCCGGAGGCAGTGGGGCCGCGCAACGCGGTCTACGGCGCCCTGCGCGCCGCCGGTCTCCAGGAGGACCGGATTCCGCGGGCCGAGCGGCTGCTGTCCACGTTCATGCTCGGGTTCGCCGCCTCGGAGGCGGGCGGACGCTTCCGGGACGGCGATCCGGACGCGGACATGGCCTACGCGGAGCGCCTCGTCGTACGGCTTCTCGCCGAGGCCTAGACGGCCGGGCGGGGACGGCGGTCGTCGGGCGATGTCAGTCGCGTTTGGTAAGAATGCAGGCGTGAGCAGCGCGGACGGGGAACGGGACGGCGGGGCGGAGGGTGCGCCGCCCGAGCAGCTTGCGCTGATTCGGGAGAGTGTGCGGCAGGCGAAGGGGCCGAGGGCGAAGCCGCGGACGTGGCGGGGGGCCGCGCTGGCCGGGGAGTTGCCCGTCGCGCGGGTGCTGGTCGACAAGGGGGTGCTGCATCTCGACCGGTACTTCGACTACGCCGTGCCCGCGGAGCTCGACGCCGACGCGCAGCCCGGGGTGCGGGTGCGGGTGCGGTTCGGGGCCGGGCGGCACCGGGTGCGGGACGGGCGGCGCGAGGGCGGCGGGCTGATCGACGGGTTCCTCGTCGAGCGGCTGGCCGAGTCCGACTACTCCGGGCCGCTTGCCGCGCTGGCTCAGGTGGTGTCGCCCGAGCCGGTGTTGAGTGAGGAGTTGCTCGGGCTCGCGAGGGCTGTTGCCGATCGGTACGCCGGGAGTCTCGCCGATGTGCTGCAGCTGGCCGTGCCGCCGCGCAGCGCGCGGGCCGAACAGAAGCCCTCGCCCGCGCCGTTGCCGCCGCCGGGGGTTCCGGACGCGGGGTCCTGGGGGCGGTACGAGCGGGGGGCCGGGTTTCTGGAGGCGCTGGCCTCGGGGGGTGCGCCGCGGGCCGTGTGGAACGCGTTGCCGGGGCCCGAGTGGAGCGAGGAGGTCGCGCGGGCCGTCGCCGCGACGCTCGCCTCCGGACGCGGGGCGCTCGTCGTCGTACCGGACGGGCGGGCCGCCGGGCGGGTCGACGCCGCGTTGACGGCACTGTTGGGTGAGGGGCGGCATGCGCTGCTCACCGCCGACGCCGGGCCCGAGAAGCGGTATCGGCAGTGGCTGGCCGTGCGGCGGGGGGCTGTACGGGCGGTCGTCGGGACGCGGGCGGCGATGTTCGCGCCGGTTCAGGACCTGGGACTTGTCGTGATCTGGGACGACGGGGACGACAGCCACAGCGAGCTGCACGCGCCGCAGCCGCATGCGCGGGAGGTGCTGCTGCTGCGCGCCGCGCTGGACAAGTGCGGGTTTCTGCTGGGGAGTTGGAGCTGCACGGTGGAGGCGGCGCAGCTGGTTGAGAGCGGGTGGGCGCGGCCGTTGGTCGCCTCGCGCGACCAGGTGCGGGTGGCCGCTCCGCTCGTACGGACCGTGGGGGACGGGGACCTCGCGCGGGACGAGGCCGCCCGCGCCGCCCGGCTGCCGACGCTCGCCTGGCAGGCGGTGCGGGAGGGGCTGAAGCACGGGCCCGTGCTGGTGCAGGTGCCCCGGCGGGGGTATGTGCCGCGGATGGCGTGCGCGCAGTGCCGGGCCGCCGCGCGGTGCCGGCACTGCGCCGGGCCGTTGGAGGCGCAGGACGCTGGGGTGCTGCGGTGCGGGTGGTGCGGGGTCGAGGAGAACTCCTGGCACTGTCCCGAGTGCGGGGGGTTCCGGTTGCGGGCCCAGGTCGTGGGGGCACGGCGGACCGCGGAGGAGTTGGGACGGGCGTTTCCCGCGGTGCCGGTGCGGACGTCCGGGCGGGAACAGGTGCTCGACACGGTGCCGGGGACTCCCGCGCTGGTCGTGAGTACGCCGGGGGCCGAGCCGGTTGCCGAGGGCGGGTATGCGGCGGCGCTGCTGCTGGACGGGTGGGCGATGCTCGGGCGGCCCGATCTGCGGGCCGGAGAGGATGCGTTGCGGCGGTGGATCGCGGCGAGTTCGCTGGTACGGCCGCAGGGGGTTGGGGGGACGGTCGTTGTCGTGGCCGAGCCCACCTTGCGGCCTGTGCAGGCGCTGGTGCGGTGGGATCCCGTGGGGCATGCGGTGCGGGAGCTGGCCGAGCGGGCGGAGTTGGGGTTTCCGCCGGTGTCCCGGATGGCTGCGGTGGCCGGGGCGGCGGAGGCTGTGGCGGAGTTTCTTGCGGCTGCTGAACTGCCGCCGGATGCCGAGGTGTTGGGGCCGGTGCCGGTGCCGGTCGTGTCGCCCGGGGGGCCTCGGCGGGTCGGGGGGCCGGCTGTGGGGGAGCGGTGGGAGCGGGCGTTGATTCGGGTGCGGCCGGGGAGTGGGGGGGCGTTGGCTGCGGCGTTGAAGGGGGCGCAGGCTGCTCGGATGGCTCGGGGTGGGGGGGATGTGGTGCGGGTGCGTGTTGATCCGCCGGATATCGGGTGAGGGGCCTCGGCCTTCGCCCTCGGATTCTTCTCCCACCCGCGCACCGCCCGTTTACGGTCGGTCGAGAGGCTGGGGTTTCCTGTGGGGGTTCTCGCCGTTGGCCTCCGGCGCTCCGGCGCTCCGGCGCTCCGGCGCTCCGGCGCTCCGGCGCTCCGGCGCTCCGGACTTTCCGGCCTTCCGAGCGTCCGCCCGGCCCTCCGCCGGCCGAACCTCCGCCCGGCCGTGGGCCTGGCCGTGCGTCCGGCGTCCGCCCGCCCCCTCCCTCCGCCCGCCCGTGCGTCTGGCGTCCGCCCGCCCCGCCCCGCCCCTCCGCCCACCCGTGCGCCCGGCCGTGCGTCCACCCGTCCCCCCGACCCTCCGTCCGCCCAACCCTCCGTCCACCCATGCCCCCGGCATGCAGCTGCCTCCCGGTTGTCGTCCGGGAGGCAGGCAAGGTTCGGTCGTCGGGTCAGCCGTTGCGCGGGCCCGGGAAGGCTGTGGGCCTGGCCTCGTCGCGGAGGGTGGGGCTGCCGGCTGTGGGCTGGGTCGGCATGGAGCGGGCGGCGGGGACAGTCGGCATGGTCGGCATCGGGGGGAGGCCCGTGTTCACCGTGACCGGGCGGGCGGTCGCCGCCTCCGTCGTGCGTTCGGCGTCGGCCGCAGCCTGGGTCGCGGCGCGGCGGGCGCCGTAGCGGCGGTGGACCGCCTGCTTGGTGACTCCGAGGGCCGAGCCGACCGCGTCCCACGAGAAACCGAGCGAGCGGTCGAAGTCCACGGCGGCCGTGACCAGGGTCTCGACACTGTCCCGCAACTCCTGCGCGAGACGGACCGTCGGGGCGGGAGCACGCCCGTAGACGACGAAGCCCGTGGACGGGCCGGAGCGGCGCGGACGGTAGACGTTGCCCAGCTGGGCGGTGAGCGTGCGCAGTGCGTCCACCTGCCGGCGGACCCGCTCGATGTCCCGCACCAGCAAGTGCAGGCTGGCCCGAGCCTGGGCGTCGTGGGTTGCGTGGTCGGCCATGAACAAGCCTCTCGAACCGGCGTTGAAAAGGATCGGGCCGCGTGAATGCGGCCCATAGTGGTCAACTCTTTCTTGACCAACGCGTGTGCGCTCCGCTGGTCACGCAACGGGGGCGTAAGGGCATATGCGTACGCCCCCGGTGGACCGGTGCGCGCTGCGGGCGTCCGAGCGTCCGCCGACGTGGGCCCCTGGGGCCGCGCGCCATAGACTGGTGCGCTGCCCGCACACTCCCGCCCGAGAGGCCCGAACGCACCCATGAAGCTCGTCTTCGCCGGTACCCCCGAGGTCGCCGTTCCCGCACTGGACGCCCTGATCGCCTCCGGGCGGCACGAGGTGGCCGCCGTCGTCACGCGGCCCGACGCGCCGGCCGGGCGTGGGCGCAGGCTGGTGGCGAGTCCCGTCGCCGAGCGGGCCGAGGAGGCGGGCATCGAGGTGCTGAAGCCCGTCAAGCCGCGCGACCCGGAGTTCCTGGAGCGGCTGCGCGAGATCGCGCCCGACTGCTGCCCCGTCGTCGCCTACGGCGCCCTGCTGCCCCGGGTCGCCCTCGACATCCCGGCCCACGGCTGGGTCAACCTGCACTTCTCGCTGCTCCCCGCCTGGCGCGGCGCCGCCCCCGTGCAGCACTCCATCATGTCCGGCGACGAGATCACCGGCGCCTCCACCTTCCTGATCGAGGAGGGACTCGACTCCGGGCCCGTCTACGGCACCGTCACCGAGGAGATCCGCCCCACCGACACCAGCGGCGACCTGCTGACCCGGCTCGCGTTCGCCGGCTCGGGCCTGCTCGCGGCGACCATGGACGGCATCGAGGACGGCACCCTGAAGGCCGTACCGCAGTCGGGTGAGGGCATCACCCTCGCTCCGAAGATCAACGTCGAGGACGCGCAGGTGGATTGGGCGGCTCCGGCGCTGCGGGTGGACCGGGTGGTGCGCGGGTGCACGCCCGCGCCCGGTGCCTGGACCGGGTTCCGGGGCGAGCGGCTGAAACTCATCCAGGCCGTGCCCGTGCCGGAGCGGACCGACCTCGCGCCCGGTGAGCTCTCCGTGGGCAAGAACAACGTGTACGTGGGCACCGGGTCGTACGCCGTCGAGCTGCTGTGGGTGCAGGCGCAGGGCAAGAAGCCGATGCGGGCGGCGGACTGGGCGCGCGGGGCGCGGATCGGGGCGGGGGAGACGGTCGGGACCCTCGCCGGGTGACGTTCCGCGCGCGGTCGGGCCGGTGCGACGTAGGCTGGAGGCACATCTCGGCCAGAAATCCGGAGCACCTTTTTCGTGAGCGAGCAGTCCCCGCGACCCCGTAAGCCCGGCAAGCCCTACCGCCGGCCGCAGAAGGACCCCGTCCGCATCCTCGCCTTCGAGGCGCTGAGGGCCGTCGACGAGCGGGACGCGTACGCCAACCTCGTGCTGCCGCCGCTGCTCCGGAAGGCGCGCGACAAGGGCGGCTTCGACGCCCGGGACGCGGCCCTCGCCACCGAGCTGGTCTACGGGACGCTGCGCCGGCAGGGGACGTACGACGCGATCATCGCCTCGTGCGTCGACCGGCCGCTGCGTGAGGTCGACCCGCCCGTGCTGGACGTGCTGAGCCTCGGGGTGCACCAGCTGCTCGGGACGCGGATCCCGACCCATGCCGCCGTGTCCGCCTCCGTCGAACTCGCCCGGGTCGTCCTCGGCGACGGGCGGGCCAAGTTCGTCAACGCCGTGCTGCGGAAGGTCGCGCAGGACGACTTCGACACGTGGGTCGAACGGGTCGCGCCGCCCTACGACGACGATCCCGAGGACAACCTCGCCATCGTGCACTCGCACCCGCGCTGGGTCGTCTCCGCGCTGTGGGACTCGCTCGGCGGCCCCCGTGCCGGGATCGAGGACCTGCTGGAGGCCGACAACGAACGGCCCGAGGTGACCCTCGTGGCCAGGCCCGGCCGGTCCACCACCGACGAGCTGCTGCGCGAGGAGGCCGCGCTGCCGGGGCGCTGGTCGCCGTATGCCGTGCGCCTCAGTGAGGGCGGCGAGCCCGGGGCCGTGGCGGCCGTGAAGGAGGGCCGGGCGGGGGTGCAGGACGAGGGCAGTCAGCTGGTCGCCCTCGCGCTGGCCAACGCGCCGCTCGACGGGCCGGACGAGAGGTGGCTCGACGGGTGTGCCGGCCCCGGCGGCAAGGCCGCGCTGCTCGCCGCCGTGGCCGCCGAGCGCGGGGCGACGCTCCTCGCCTCCGAGAAGCAGCCGCACCGCGCGGGCCTGGTGGCGAAGGCGCTCGCCGGGAACCCCGGGCCGTACCAGGTCATCGCCGCCGACGGGACCCGGCCGCCGTGGCGGCCCGACAGCTTCGACCGGGTCCTGATGGACGTGCCGTGCACCGGGCTCGGCGCGCTTCGCCGCCGCCCCGAGGCCCGCTGGCGGCGCCGGCCCGAGGACCTCGACGGCTTCGCGCCCCTGCAGCGCGGGCTGCTGCGCACCGCGCTGGAATCCGTGCGCGTCGGCGGTGTCGTCGGCTACGCGACCTGCTCACCGCACCTCGCCGAGACCCGGGCAGTCGTCGACGACCTCCTCAAGCAGTACCCGCACACCGAACTGATCGACGCCCGCCCACTCCTCCCCGGCGTCCCCGCCCTCGGCGACGGCCCCGACGTACAGCTGTGGCCGCATCTGCACGGGACCGACGCGATGTATCTGGCGCTGATTCGCAGGACCGGGTGACCTGAGGGTCACAGGACGCGCCGCAGTGCCTCCCGCGTGAGGTCCGCCGGTGTCGGATAGCCGTCGACCGCCATGATCAGGTCGGTCTCCGCGAGGAGTGAGCGCAGGACGTGGACGATGCCGTCCGTGCCGCCGAGGGCGAGGCCGTAGGCGTACGGGCGGCTGATGCCGACGGCGGTGGCGCCGAGGGCGATCGCCTTGACGATGTCGGCGCCGCTGCGGATGCCGGAGTCGAAGAGGACCGGGAGGCCGTCTGCGGCCTCGACCACGGCCGGGAGGGCGTCGAGGGCGGGGAGGCCGCCGTTGGCCTGGCGGCCGCCGTGGTTGGAGCAGTAGACGGCGTCCACGCCCCCGTCCCTGGCCCGGCGCACGTCCTCGGGGTGGCAGACGCCCTTGATGATCAGGGGGAGGTCCGTGAGAGAGCGCAGCCAGGGGAGGTCGTCCCAGGTGAGGGGGTTGCCGAAGAGCTGCGTCCAGAGGAGGACCGCGGACTGGGGGTCCTCCTCCGGGGTGCGGGTCAGGCGGGACCTGAAGACCGGGTCGCTCGTGTAGTTGGCCAGGCAATGGCCGCGTAGTTGGGGGAAGTTGGCCGTGGACAGGTCGCGGGGGCGCCAGCCGGTGATCCAGGTGTCCAGGGTGACCACGATGCCCTTGTAGCCGGCCTGTTCGGCGCGGTGGACGAGACTCGCGGCGAGGTCCTTGTCCGTGGGGGTGTAGAGCTGGAAGAAGCCCGGGGTCTCCCCGAACTCGCTCGCGACCTCCTCCAGCGAGTCGACCGTGAGCGTGGACGCGACCATCGGCACGCCGGTTCGGGCGGCGGCCCGCGCGGTCGCCAGGTCGCCGTGCCCGTCCTGGGCGCAGAGGCCGATGACACCGATGGGCGCCATGAAGACGGGGGAGGGCAGCTTCAGCCCGAACAGGTCGACGGACAGGTCGCGTTGGGCCGCGCCGACGAACATCCGGGGGACCAGGCCCCAGTGGTCGAAGGCGGTCACGTTGGCGCGCTGGGTGCGTTCGTCGCCGGCGCCGCCCGCGACGTAGGACCACACGGAGGGCGGGAGTGCCGCGCTCGCCCTCTCCTCCAGTTCCGCGAAAGCCATCGGGTAGGACGGCACGATGCCGCCGAGCCCGTTGAAGTAGATCTCGTTCTGATAGGAGCCGAACGGCTGTCCCATGCCATCTCCCTCTTCGCTCAGGGAGGGATTCTCGCAGCGGGTGCGGCGACCCCGTACCCGCACCCCGCCTCCTCCGCCACCGACCGATGCCGCTAACCCCCGCGGGACATGGCAGGCTTGGGGCATGGCCGTGCAGATCAACCCCAGCATCCTGTCCGCCGACTTCGCCCGCCTCGCCGAGGAGGCCAAGGCGGTCGAGGGCGCCGACTGGCTCCACGTCGACGTCATGGACAACCACTTCGTCCCGAACCTCACGCTCGGCGTGCCGGTCGTAGAGTCGCTGGCGCGGGCGACGGACACCCCGCTGGACTGCCATCTGATGATCGAGGACGCCGATCGCTGGGCCCCCCAGTACGTCGAGGCGGGTGCCTCCTCCGTCACCTTCCACGTCGAGGCCGCCGCCG
This sequence comes from Streptomyces sp. NPDC001100, assembly GCF_053598575.1. Taxonomy (NCBI): domain Bacteria; kingdom Bacillati; phylum Actinomycetota; class Actinomycetes; order Kitasatosporales; family Streptomycetaceae; genus Streptomyces; species Streptomyces sp. NPDC001100. Next base: position 20,688 of record NZ_JBSFKO010000032.1, on the reverse strand, counting down.
CCCCCGTGCGGCTCGCCCGTGAGATTCGGGCCAAGGGCGCCCGCGCCTCCATGGCACTCAAGCCGGCGACGCCCATCGAGCCGTACGAGGACCTGCTTCCCGAGCTGGACATGCTGCTGATCATGACGGTGGAGCCGGGCTTCGGTGGCCAGTCGTTCCTCGACATCATGCTGCCGAAGATCCGCCGTACCCGTGAGCTGATCAGGAAGCACGGACTGGAGCTGTGGCTGCAGGTCGACGGCGGGGTTTCGGCCTCGACGATCGAGCGCTGCGCGGAGGCCGGCGCCGATGTGTTCGTCGCCGGTTCGGCGGTCTACGGGGCATCCGACCCGGCCGCGGCGGTACGTGCATTGCGCACGCAGGCGGAAGGGGTCGTGAGCAAGGCATCCTGGGCGTGCGACCACTGAGCGGCAGGTATGTGAACGGCGGCCATCGAGGCTGATCAACAGCGCCGGATCTGCAAGGATGAACGGCGAATCCAGAGTGTGAACAGCAGTGAGGAGATCGCCGTGTCGGGTATGTCGGCGGGCCGGTCAGCCATGCGGATGGGACCCGCAGAGCTGGTGCAGGCGGCGGCCATGGCCCGCCGCTTCTACCTTGAGGGCAAGTCCAAGATCCAGATCGCGGAGGAGTTCGGCGTCAGCCGCTTCAAGGTGGCCCGGGTCCTGGAGACCGCCCTCGAACGGGATCTCGTACGCATCGAGATCCGAGTACCGGCCGAGCTGGACGCGGAGCGCTCGGACGCGCTGCGCGCCCGGTACGGCCTGAGGCACGCCGTCGTGGTCGAGTCCCCGGCCGAGGTCAGCGAGGAGTCGCCCGACCCCGAGAACCTCGGTGAGGTCGCGGCCGACCTGCTCGGCGAGCTGGTCAACGAGGGCGATGTGCTCGGCCTCGCCTGGGGCCGGTCCACCATCCACATGGCGGCGGCCCTCGACCGGCTGCCGCCCTGCACGGTGGTCCAGCTGACGGGCGTGTACGACGCCGGGACCGCCGAGCGCGGCTCGGTCGAGGCGGTACGGCGGGCCGCGCAGGTGTCGGGCGGCGACGCCCACCCCATCTACGCGCCGATGCTGCTGCCGGACGCGGCCACCGCGGAGGCGCTGCGCCACCAGACGGGGATCGCCCGGGCCTTCGAGTACTTCGACAAGGTCACGGTCGCGTGTGTCTCCATCGGCTCCTGGGAGCCGGGCATCTCGACGGTGTACGACATGCTCAGCGACGAGGAGCGGGCCCACTACTCGTCCCTCGGTGTCGCCGCCGAGACTTCCGCGCACCTCTTCGACGCCGAGGGCCGCCGGGTCGGCCGGGACCTGGGCGAGCGGTGCATCACCGTCAAGGCGGACCAGTTGCGCCGTATCCCCGAGGTCGTCGCGATCGCGGGCGGGCAGCGGAAGGCGGCGGCGATCGACGCGGTGCTGCGGTCCGGTCTGGTCACCAGCCTGGTGACGGACACCGCTGCCGCGGACTATCTGATGACGGCCGGCACGCCACCCAAGTCGGCGCTCGGCCGGACGGACCCCGACGGGATCTGAGGGGATCCGAGGGTTCCGGCAGCGGGTCGTACGGGACGGCCCTGACAACGACTCCTACGGGGACGGCCGTGGCAGCATCGGGCGCATGCTGCTGCGGTTCGTCTCCCGAGTGCCTCTCGTCTTCCGGGTTCTTCTCCTCTGTCTGGCCGTACTGCTGCCGGTCGGCTGTTCGTCCACGACCACGAGTGGCGGCACGGGGACCGTCAAGGTGTCCCAACTCCCCGCCGAGGCACGGGAGACCATCACCCTTATCGACCGGGGCGGCCCCTTCCCGTACGCCAAGGACGGGGTCGTCTTCGGGAACTACGAGAAGCTGCTGCCGGAGCAGAAGCGCGGTTACTACCACGAGTACACCGTCCGGACGCCGGGCTCGCGCGATCGCGGGGCCCGGCGCATTGTCACCGGGCAGGGCGGCGAGATCTACTACACCGATGATCACTACAAGTCGTTCAGGACGGTACTGAGATGACGCAGCTCGCGGTCACCCTCGACCTCGAAGGGGTCACGGACAAGGCCGGCCTGATGGACGGTGTCGCTCGCGCCCTCCGGCTCCCCGACTGGTTCGGCCGCAACTGGGACGCCCTGGCCGACAGCCTCGGCGACCACACCGTGTGGCCCGAAGAGGCCGTGGAGCAGGGCCTGTTGGTCGTCGTACGGAACTGGCGGGCGTACGCGAAGGCACGGCCGGGGGAGTGGGAGACGGCGGTCGACGTCTTCGGTGACGCGGTCGACCGGACGCCGGACCTGTCCGTGGTGCTCGCCCTCGGCGGAGCCGGACGCTAGGGCCTGTCCGGCGGATCATGCCGCAGACGCGGGGCCTGGCACGCCCTCTCCCACTGCCTTTAAGGCGTGGGGGACCCCCAGCGGCGTTGTCGTCGGTCGCCGACGTCCCCCAGCCTTCGGCCGAGGTGCCCCCACCGCGTCGCCTCCCTCCTCCGCCTTGCAGTTGGACGCACCAGGCCCCACTCACCGGCGCTGAGCAAGCACTGTCAGTTTCCTGCGACCTGATCCGCCGGACAGGCCCTGGGCCCATTGTCCGAGGCGGCTGGCAGAGTGGTCGGTATGGAGCAACAGGAGCAGCGCACGTCGGTGCGTCTCGTGGTCGTGGATCCGGATCTCGACGCGCAGTGCGACCGGGTGGAGGAGCATTTGCTGGCGCCGCTGGCCGAGTCCGCGCGGGCAGCCGGTGGGCACGCGCTTTTCGCGGACGGGCTCGTGGTCTTCCGGCGGGTGCGGGAGACACTCGCCGAGGCGGTGGCGCGCGGCCCCAAGGTGTGGACGCCGAACGGGCGTTGGGAGCACGAGGGCCTGCGCATCGTCGAACTGCCCACCGACGACACGGACTTGCTCTACGCGCTGCTGCGCGAGCTGTCCGGGCTCCTGGTGGCGCCGCCGGACCTGCCCGACCCCTCGGGCGTCGTGGCCGCGGTCCGCGGCACCGTCCTGACGCCCGACAAGACCGCCGTGGGCCTGGTCGGCGCGCTGGCGCGGGTGCTGTCCCTGGTGGACCTCACGCCCGACGCCGACACGGCCACCCTCTTCGCGGCGATCGACGCGGCCGACGGCGACGAGGACGTGAGACTCACCTACGGGCAGGACGAGGCGTGGCAGCGGCTCGCCCACCGGCTCACCATGCTGCTCACCGAGTCGGCGCCGCTGCACCGGTTCCTGTACTGATCGCTTGTCCTAGAGGGAACGCCCGCGGCGGCGGAGGACGCGGCGGACGGCGAGGAACGTGCCGCCCAGCAGAGCGGCCCCTGCTGCCGCGCAGGCGACGAGTGCGGTGCGGTCCGCGCCGGTGTCGGCCGGTGCGCCGAAGGCGAAGGTGACGCTGTCGTTCGAGCCGTGCGGGTCGTGGAGGGGGATGCCGGCCGGGCCGGGGCGTACGGTCGCCGTGCCCTTGGCGCCGTCGTAGTTTTTGTCCGTCTTCACGGACAGTCCGAACTCCTGGCTCCCGCCGACGGCGATGCCGTACGGCACGGTGCACACGTAGCGACGGTGGCCCGCCTCGAAAGGTGCCGTCCCGGTGTCGCCGTCCCAGAGGAGACAGGGGCCGTGGACGCTGTCCTCCGACTCGGCGTGCCGGTAGTCGGTCGCGACGGTGTGCTCGGGCAGGACGACGTCGACCACGGCGACGGACTCGTCGTCGGTCCCGTACACGGAGGCCGGGCCGTGGTCCACGGCGTGGAGGTCCAGCGTCCATTCGTGCGCCCGCGGGCCGGGCTTCGCACGGGCCGCGACCGCCAGATCCGCGGAGTTGTCGGCGGAGACACCGACCCGGCCCTGGGTGCCGCGCTCGAAACCGGCGCCGGCCCCGGAGGCGGGCACCAGCGTGAGCGCCGGACCGGTGCCCGGCTCGGTGCCCATGACGGGTTGGTCGCCGGGCTTCAGGAACTCGGCCCAGTAGTCGGTCACGCTGATCATGACCTGCTCCCCGACCGTGGCGGTCAGCGGGCTGCTCAGCTCGACGGTGGCCCCCGCGGCCACGGGGGCCGTGAACACGCAGGTGACGGATGTCCCGCCGTCGGGTGCGACCAGGTCGGAGCCGACGCTGTAGCCGCAGTTGGAGAACCTCCGGTCGAAGTCCAGACCGCCCTTCGACTCCCAGCGCAGCACGATGTGCCGGTCGGTGGCCAGGTCGCCGGTGTTGCGCAGCCGGAGCGGCAGGCCGATCCGGGACCCGGTTCTGACGTGCGCCATGGCGGGGACCTTGCCGACGACCAGCTTCGGGACGCCGACGACCACCTTCGTCCGCGCGGTGGCGCCGGGGTCGTGGCCGTCGGAGACGCTGTACTTGATCGTGCCGGTGGCGCCGAGGGCGGCGCCCGTGTCCGCCTGCACGGTGAAGTCGAGGTTCATCGGCTGGGAAAGGTCCTTGTTGACGCACGTGAAGACCTGCCCGTTGGCCGTGCACCTCGGGTCGGCGACCGCGATCGTCGCGATGCCCGCCAGCCCCCGGCCATCGATGACGAACGTCTGGCGCGGGGGCACGGGAGCGTCCCCCGTGCTGTTGGAGAACGCCCAGACCACACGCACCGACTGCGCCGCCGACCCGACGTCGATCCGCTCGTCCGCCTCGATCGACGCGAAGATCTCGGTCGGCCGCGGAGACGGATCGGCGGCCACGGCCGCCGGTCCGGCTGCCAGGACGAGGGCCAGGGCGGCGAGGACCGTGCGGTGGAGAGCCATGCATGTTCGATGCGCGAACCGTCCCGAAGGTTGCCCGCACATGAATCACCCGCTCCTTGGACATTCCTCCAGAGACCCCGTGACCTGCCTGGATGATGATCCGAGGCATGGCATTCCGCCCGACATGGGACAATGAAGTACGTGCTCTTCCCCCTGGCTGACCTGTCCGGGGGTCACCTCGATCGACTGGGATGTGCAGCACGTGCGTTTCCTCAACGACATCCAGCCCCCGTACGACCTGACGTACGACGACGTCTTCATGGTGCCGAGCCGCAGCGCGGTCGGCTCCCGTCAGGGCGTGGACCTCAGCTCCCCGGACGGCACGGGCACCACGATCCCGCTGGTCGTCGCCAACATGACCGCCATCGCGGGCCGGCGCATGGCCGAGACCGTGGCCCGGCGCGGCGGGCTCGTCGTCATCCCGCAGGACATCCCGATCGAGGTCGTCACCGAGGTCGTGTCCTGGGTGAAGAGCCGCCACCTCGTCCTGGACACCCCGATCCGGCTGGCCCCGCACCAGACCGTCGCCGACGCCCTGGCCCTGCTCCCCAAGCGCGCGCACAACGCCGGTGTCGTCGTGGACGAGGCCCAGCGCCCGGTCGGTGTCGTCACCGACGCCGACCTGAACGGCGTGGACCGCTTCACGCAGCTCGCCGAGGTCATGTCCCGGGACCTGCTGCTGCTCGACGCGGACATCGACCCGCGCGAGGCCTTCAACAGACTGGACGGCGCCAACCGCCGCTACGCCCCCGCCGTCGACAAGGACGGCAGGCTCGCCGGCATCCTCACCCGCAAGGGCGCGCTGCGCGCCACGCTGTACTCGCCCGCCGTCGACGCGGAGGGCAGGCTGCGGATCGCCGCCGCCGTCGGCATCAACGGCGACTTCGTGCAGAAGGCCAAGCAGCTGCTGGACGCGGGCGTGGACACCCTCGTCATCGACACGGCGCACGGACACCAGGAGTCGATGATCAGCGCGATCCGGCAGGTGCGGGCCCTGGATCCGCAGGTGCCCATCGTGGCCGGCAACATCGTCGCCGCCGAGGGTGTCAAGGACCTGATCGAGGCGGGCGCCGACATCATCAAGGTCGGTGTGGGCCCCGGCGCGATGTGCACCACGCGCATGATGACCGGCGTCGGCAGGCCGCAGTTCTCGGCGGTCAAGGAGTGCGCCGCCGAGGCGAAGAAGTACGGCAAGCACGTGTGGGCCGACGGCGGTGTCCGCCACCCGCGCGATGTCGCCATGGCGCTCGCGGCCGGTGCGTCGAACGTGATGATCGGCTCGTGGTTCGCGGGCACGTACGAGTCCCCCGGCGACCTTCAGCAGGACGCCAACGGGCGCCTCTACAAGGAGTCGTTCGGCATGGCGTCCGCCCGCGCGGTCCGCAACCGCACCTCCGACGAGTCGGCTTACGACCGCGCCCGCAAGGCGCTGTTCGAGGAGGGCATCTCCACCTCCCGCATGTTCCTCGACCCGGCCCGCCCGGGCGTCGAGGACCTGATCGACTCGATCATCGCGGGCGTCCGCTCGTCCTGCACCTACGCCGGGGCCGCCTCCCTGGAGGAGTTCGCCGAGCGGGCCGTCGTCGGCATCCAGAGCGCGGCCGGCTACGCGGAGGGCAAGCCCCTGCACGCCAGCTGGAGCTGATCCAACTCCCTTTCCTACGGTCCCTGTTGTCCCGGCGCCCGGGAAAACCGGGGGCCGTGGGCGTACGGCGGCGGCTACCGTCGGACGTATGGAGATCGCCGTGTGCGGGGCGGCCGACGTGGCGCCGCTCGACGAGTTCATCGGCTCGCCGGGGGGCGCCTCGTCCCATGCCCGGCGGTTCGCACGGCAGCAGGCGGGCGGGGGCACCTATCTCGTCGCCTGGATCGACGGCCGGCCCGTCGGGCACGCGGAGGTGATCTGGGACGGCTGCGCGGCGCCCGAGGTGCGGGCGGCGCTGCCCGGCTGCCCGGAACTCAACGGTCTCGCCGTATGGCCCCCGCGACTGCGCTCGCGCGGCATCGGCGGCGCGCTGATCCGGCGCGCCGAGGAACTGGCCCGGCAGCGCGGCGGCACGGTCCTCGGTCTCGGGGTCGCGGCCGACAACCCCCGGGCCGCCGCCCTCTACGCGCGGCTCGGCTACCGGCCGCTGACGGACTACGTGGACCGCTGGTCCTACCTGGACCGCGAGGGGAACGTCCACGAGTGCGCGGACCCCTGCACCTTCCTCACCAAGAAGCTGCCGTCAGGCCCTCTTGACGTCAAGTGGCCTTGACGCAACGCTGAACCCATGACCACACCCCAGGGCATCGAACCCGAGCACACCCTGCTCACCGCCGTCGCCCGTCTCGACCATCTCCGCACCCGCGAGTCCCTCGCCGGCTTCGGCAGCGACGCCGAGGCGCTCGACAAGGCCGAGACGCTGGAACTGCTCGCCCTGAGCGAGGTCGTCGCCCGCAAGGCCGCCTACGGCCGTCAGCTCACCGTCCGCGCGGCCCGCGAGGCCGGTGCCTCCTGGACGCAGATCGGGGCCGCGCTCGGCATGAGCAAGCAGGCCGCCTGGGAGGCCCACACCCGCTGGATCGAGGCGCAGGCCGAGGTGCACGGACAGCCCGGACGGATCGGGTTCGACGAGGAGGACCTGGCGAAGGCGCGAGCCCTCGCGGGGGATCCGGACGAGGGCTGACCGAGGCGCTCGGCATCGCTGTCGGGCCCGTGTTCTACTTCGTATACGGCCATCGCCGCTCCCACCCGGCCAGCGCAGAGAAGTGAACCGCCCGCAGTGCTCAACGAACTCGACGAACGCATCGTGCACGCCCTCGCCGAGGACGCCCGCCGCTCCTTCGCGGACATCGGGCACCTGGTCGGCCTCTCCGCGCCCGCCGTGAAGCGGCGCGTGGACCGGCTACGGGCCACCGGCGCCATCACCGGTTTCACCGTACGGGTGGACCCGGCGGCGCTCGGCTGGCAGACCGAGGGGTTCGTCGAGATCTACTGCCGGCACAACACCTCCCCGGACACCATCCGCCGGGGCCTGGAGCGCTACCAGGAGGTGGTCGCCGCGTCCACCGTCACCGGCGACGCCGACGCCGTCGTCCAGGTCTTCGCCGCCGACATGCGCCACTTCGAGCGGGTGCTGGAGCGGATCGCGGGGGAGCCGTTCGTGGAACGGACGAAGTCCGTGCTGGTGCTGTCCCCGCTGCTGCGCCGCTTCTCGTCCGGCTCGCCCACGTAGGGCGCCGAGCGGGCGGGCAAGGGCGATTGTCAGTGCCGGGTCGTACGGTCGGGGGCATGGCAGCACGAATCGATCTCACCCTCGACTGCGACGACGCCCGGCTCCTCGCCGCGTTCTGGAAGACGGCCCTCGGCTACGTCGACGAGCCACTGCCCGCTCCCTTCGCCACGCGCGCCGAGTGGATCGCCCACTACGACCCGGAGGACGACGGGGGCGAGGACGACGGCGCCTGGCTGTGCGACCCCGATGGCGTCGGCCCGCGTCTGTGCATCCTCAAGGTCCCCGAGCCCAAGACCGCGAAGAACCGACTGCATCTGGACATCCGGGTGCCGGTGCGGGGCGGCGGGGAGGAGAGATGGGCGGCGATCAGAGCCGAGGCCGAGCGGCTGGTGGGGGTTGGCGGCCGGGTGCTCACGGAGTTCGACGGACACCATGTGGTGATGGCCGACCCGGAGGGCAACGAGTTCTGCGTGGCGGCCGGTTGAGCCCCCGAATCCGAACCCCTCGGGCTCACTCCGCCGTCTTGCGGGCCAGTGCGTTGTTCCCTATCGAGTTGTGCACGCTGAAGCTCACCGCGTCCGAGCGGTAGCGGTCGTCGGACCACTCGACAGGCCGTCCCTCGCGCGTGGTTGTGACCCGGCGGACCCGCAGCAGCGGGCTGGTCCGGCGGATGCCCAGCAGCTCCGCGTCCTGCGCGCCCGCCGCCACCGCGTCGATCACGTGCTCGCCGTAGGCGAAGACCAACCCCGTGTCGTCGTACAGGCGTTGGGTGACCGACGGGCAGTCGGGTTCGATGGCCTCGACGGCCGGGGAGATCCAGTCGGCGTATACGGTCCGCTCCAGCAGGACCGGCTCGCCGTCCAGGCCGCGCACCCGCAGGACGTGCAACACCGGTGTCTTCTCCGGGAGTTGGAGGCGTACGGCGTCCTCGGCGGTGGCCGGGCGGTACTCCTGCTCGACCACGTGTCCGGTCGCCTCGCGCTCCATGGCGCGGGCCCACTCGGCGAAGCTGCGCAGTTCCGCGAAGCTCTGGCTGCGGCGGCTGGCCAGCACCACCCGGCGGGCGCCCTGGCGGGAGCCGATCAGGCCTTCGGCGGTGAGGGCCGCGACGGCCTGGCGGACCGTGCCGCGCGAGACGCCGTACTGCGCCGCGAGCTCCGTCTCCGCGGGCAGCCGGCTGCCGACTGTGTACTCCTCGCGGTCGATGGCTCTGCGCAGCTCGTCGGCGATCTCCTCGTGTCGCGCCGTCATGCTTCCCCTCCGAATCGACCACTGTGCACAGCGTGAGCAGCGTAGTCGAGTTACCTCGGTGATCCGTGTCAGCCAGGAGTGTGCAGAGAAGAAGGGGTCACGGTTTCGCCAATGTTTACGAACAAGACACCATTGCCGGGCGTACTGAGGCCAACTTGTTCAGACAAGTTCTCCGCTCTGCTCTGACCCTCGTGCGCACCCCTGGAGAGACCGTGACCGTGTCCCCGCCGAGAAACGCCGTCCTGGGTGGTTCCCTCGCCGTCGTCGCCGCGCTCGCCCTGAGCGCCTGCGGCGCCGCTCCCACCAACTCGTCGACCACCGCCGACGGCAAGAACGCCGCCACCGCCACCTCCGCCGCCGACTTCGGTGGCATGGCCGCCCTGGTGAAGGCCGCCAAGAAGGAGGGCACGCTGCACATCATCGCGGTGCCCCGTGACTGGGCGAACTACGGCGCCATCATCGACGGCTTCACCAAGAAGTACGGCATCAAGATCACGGACGAGAACCCGGACGGCTCCAGCCAGGACGAGATCAACGCCGTGACCTCCCGCAAGGGCCAGAACCGTGCGCCCGACGTCCTCGACCTCGGCTCCTCCTTCGCGCTCAGCGCCGCCCAGCAGGGCCTGCTCGCGCCGTACAAGGTCGCCGCCTTCGACCAGATCCCCGAGGGGCAGAAGGACCCGAAGGGGCAGTGGTTCAACGACTACGGCGGCTACATCTCCATCGGCTGCGACGCCAAGCGCGTCAAGACCTGTCCGACCACCTTCGCGGACCTGCTCAAGCCGCAGTACAAGGGTCAGGTCGCCCTCAACGGCAACCCCACCAAGTCGGGTTCGGCCTTCGGCGGCGTCTACGCGGCGGCGCTCGCCAACAAGGGCTCCTTCGACGACATCCAGCCCGGCCTGGACTTCTTCGCCAAGCTGAAGAAGAACGGCAACTACACGCCCGTCGAGTCCACCCCGGCCACCGTCGAGAAGGGCGAGACGCCCATCTCCATCGACTGGGACTACCTCAACGCGGGTTACGCCGACGAGTTCAAGTCCAAGGGCGTCGACTGGAAGGTCTCCATCCCGACCGACGGCCAGTACGCGCAGTACTACTCGCAGGCCATCAACAAGGACGCCCCGCACCCGGCGGCGGCGCGCCTGTGGCAGGAGTACCTCTACAGCGCCGAGGGCCAGAACCTGTGGCTCAAGGGGTACGCGCGCCCGGTGCTGATGAGCTCCATGGAGTCGGCCGGCACGCTCGACAAGACCGCCGCCGCCAAGCTCCCCAAGGTCTCCGGCACGCCGTCCTTCCCGACCGAGGCCCAGCAGGCCAAGGCCAAGACGGTCATCGCGTCCGGTTGGGCGAAGGCCGTCTCCGGATGACGGCCACGCTCACGCGGGCCGATGTGGTCGCCGCCGCTTCCTCGAAGCGGCGGCGCCGCGTCCCAGGCTGGATCGCCGTGGTCCCGCTGCTCGTGTTCGTCGCGGTCGCCTTCGGGGTGCCCGCCATCGCGATGCTGAACGGCGCCTTCACCGTCAAGAACCAGACGACGGGCGCCACTTCGTACAGCACCGCCAACCTCACCGACTCGCTCCAGGGCGCCTACTTCACCGCGCTGGTCGGCAGCGTCAAGCTGTCCGCCCTCTCGGGCGCCCTCGGCACCCTGCTCGGACTGCCGCTCGCGCAGGTCGTCGTCACCTCCCGCTTCCGCGCGCTGCGCGAGGCCGTCCTCACCGCCTCCGGCGTCCTCGCCAACTTCGGCGGTGTCCCCCTCGCCTTCGCCTTCGTCGCCACCCTCGGCAACGCCGGTGTGCTGACGACCCACTTGGGCCTCAAGGACAAGGGCTGGGACCTCTACAGCTTCTCCGGCCTGGTCCTCGTCTACCTGTACTTCCTCATCCCGCTGATGGTCCTCACCATCACCCCCGCCCTGGAGGGCCTGCGCACCCAGTGGCGCGAGGCCGCCGCGAACAACGGCGCCACCGGCGTGCAGTACTGGCGGCACGTGGCCCTGCCGGTGCTGCTGCCCTCGCTGCTCGGCGGGTTCGTCCTCCTCTTCGGCAGCGCCTTCGCCGCGTACGCCACCGCCGCGGCCATGGTGGGCAGTTCGATCCCGCTGGTCACCCTGCAGATCGCCGACGCCATCTCCGGCAACGTGCTGGTCGGCCAGGAGAACGTGGCCCTCGCCCTCAGCCTCGACATGGTCCTGGTCGCGGGCCTGGTCATGGCCGTGTACCTGCCCCTGCAACGACGGAGCGCGCGATGGCTGGACGCCTGAACATCTGGCGGTGGGTCGTCCTCGGCCTCGCCGCCCTGTACTTCCTGGTGCCGCTCGCCGCGTCCGTGATCTTCACGGTCGACGTGCCCGGCGAGGGCATCACCTTCGACGCCTACACCCAGATCGTCTCGGCCGACGGCTTCACCTCCAGCCTGCTGCTCTCGCTCGAACTGGCAGCCGCCACCATCGCCGTCGTCCTGCTCCTGATGGTGCCCGCCATGGTCGCGCTACGGCTCGGCGCGCCCCGGCTGCGCCCGGTCGTCGAGGTGATCTGCTCGCTCCCGCTGGTGGTGCCGCCGATCGCGTTCGTCGCCGGTATCGCCACCGTCCTCAAGTGGGGCCCCGACTACCTGTCCCGCACCCCGCTCTTCGAGACCTTCGTCGCCATCCAGAACCCGAGCTTCCCGTTCGTCCTCGTCCTCGCCTACGTCGTGATGGCGCTGCCGTTCGTGTACCGGGCGCTGGACTCCGGGCTGCGGGCCATCGACGTGAAGACCCTGGTCGAGGCCGCCCGCAGCTGCGGCGCGAACTGGCCGCAGGCTCTCGTGCGGACCGTACTGCCCAATCTGCGCGGCGCGTTGCTCAACGCCTCCTTCCTCACGCTGGCGCTGGTGCTCGGCGAGTTCACCGTGGCCCAGCTGCTCGGCTTCCAGCCGTTCGCCGTGTGGATCTACAGCGTCGGCGGGTCCAACGCCCAGCTCTCCGTCGCCGTCTCCGTGCTCAGCCTGGTCGTCACCTGGGCACTCCTCCTCACGCTCGCCGGTGTCGGCGGGCGCGACAAAACCGCTTCGTCCCGGGGATGAACCATGACCGCCACCACGCTTGAGAAGACCGCCACGGAGAACGCCGCCACGGTCGAATTCCGGGGCCTGCGCCGGGAGTTCGGCCCGACGGTCGCCCTCGACGGACTCGACCTGACCGTCCGGCCCGGCGAGTTCCTGGCCCTGCTCGGCCCCTCCGGCTGCGGCAAGACCACCGCGCTGCGCATGCTCGCCGGGTTCGAACACCCCACCTCCGGCGAGGTGTTGGTGGACGGCCAGGACGTCACCCACGTCCCCGCCCATCGCCGCGACGCCGGGATGGTCTTCCAGTCCTACAGCCTCTTCCCGCACCTCAACGCCCTCGACAACGTCGCCTTCGGGCTGCGCATGCGCAAGGTGAACAAGGCCGAACGGCGGCTCCGTGCCAACGAGTTGCTCCACCTTGTCGGGCTCGGCGACAAGGGTGAGCGCTTCCCGCACCAGCTCTCCGGCGGCCAGCAGCAGCGCATCGCCCTGGCCCGCGCGCTCGCCCTGCGTCCGCGCGTGCTGCTCCTGGACGAGCCGCTGTCGGCCCTCGACGCCAAGGTGCGGCTGTCCCTGCGGGAGGAGATCCGCCGCCTCCAGCAGGAACTCGGCATCACCACACTCTTCGTGACGCACGATCAGGAAGAGGCGCTGTCCATCGCCGACCGGGTCGCCGTGATGCACGCCGGAAAGCTCGAACAGTGCGCCGCGCCCGCCGAGTTGTACGGGCGGCCCGCCACCCCCTTCGTCGCCGAGTTCGTCGGCACGATGAGCCGGCTCCCGGGACGGCTCGCGGACGGAGTCGTCGAAGTGCTCGGCGGACAGCGGCTGCCCGTCGACGGCGAGGCGCCGGCCGGACCCGACGTGGACGTGCTGGTCCGGCCCGAGGCGATCCACGTGCACGCCGACGACGCCGGAGACGCCCGGGTCGTCGCCACCGCCTTCCACGGCGCGGTCGTCCGCGTCAGCGTTCTGCTCGCCGACGGTACCGAGGTCAAGGCCGACCTGCCCACACACGAGGCCACCACCCTGGGCGCCGGAGTCGCCGTCCGCGTGTCGTTGCCGGAACGGCCGGTACTCGTGGCGGAGCGCATCAACCCGTAAGGCCCTCCGAGGCCCGTAGTGCACCCGCAGTGCACCCGTAGTGAAAGAGAGAAACGTGACCCCCCACACCCAACTCCCGCTCCAGGCCGTCCTGTTCGACATGGACGGAACGCTCGTCGACACCGAGCGGCTGTGGTGGGAGGCGGTGGAGCAGGTCGCGGGCAGAACCCTCACCGACGCGGACCAGCCGGAGGTGCTCGGCCGCCCGGTCGAGCACACCGCCGACTGGCTCGCCACCACCACGGGCGCGTCGGCGGCGGACCTCGCGGCCGAACTGCACCAGGAGTTCGCCGCCCGTGTCCGCACCGGCATCGTGCCCCGCCCCGGCGCGCTCGACCTCCTCGACGCCCTCGCCCGCGACGGCGTCTCCACGGCCCTGGTCACCGCGTCCCCCCGCGCGGTCGCCGACACCGTCCTCGACGCCCTCGGCGCGAGCCGCTTCGCGGTCTCCGTCACCGCCGACGACACCGGGGCCACCAAGCCCGCCCCCGACCCCTACCTCGCCGCCTGCCGCGCCCTCGGCGTCGACCCGGCCGCCTGCGTGGCCGTCGAGGACACCCAGACCGGCGTCAGCTCCGCCGAGGCGGCCGGCTGCGCGGTCCTCGCCGTGCCGTCGCTGGCCCCGATCGACGCGGCCCCCGGCCGCACGGTCCGGGCGAGCCTCGTCGGGATCACCCCGGCGGACCTGCGCGCGATGGTGGCGTCCGGCACCGCACCTGAACTACGCGTGTTGACCTGGAACCTCTGGCTCGGCGGCAGCAAGGTCGACGACCACCGGACCAAGCAGCTGAAGGTCATCGCGGAGACCGGCGCGGACGTGGTCGGCCTCCAGGAGACCGGCGGCACCGCGGCCGGGGAACTGGCCGAGGCGCTCGGCTGGCACCACCACCGGGCCGGCGAGAACCTCGGGATCATCAGCCGCCACCCGATCACCGCCCGCTTCGGCGACCCCGACGTCGGCTTCTACGGAGCCGCCGGGGTCCGGATCGCCGTAGCGGAGGGCCGCGAGGTCGACCTGTGGACCTGCCACCTCGACTACACGCCCTACGGTCCCTACGAGTCAGCATTCGACGGACTCCCGGCCACCGACCTGATCGCCCACGAGGACGTACGGCTCGCCCAGATGCGGGACACCCTGGACCGGATCGCGGAGACGGCCGACGACGCCGTACCCGTCGTCCTGGTCGGCGACTTCAACGGCCCCTCGCACCTGGACTGGCCCGACGTGGAATGGCCGGTCACCAAGGCGGCGGCGGACGCGGGCCTGCGCGACAGCTACCGCGAGGCGAACCCCGACCCGGCCGCCGACCCCGGCCATACCTGGTCGCCGATCCACCCCCTGCACGAGGACGGCAGCGGGCGCCCCGAGCCGCAGGACCGCATCGACTACGTCCTGCACCGGGGCCTGACCGTCCTCGACTCCCGGACCTTCGTCACCGGCACCCCGAGCCCCTGGCCGGACGTCTCCGCCAACTGCTGGCCCTCGGACCACGCGGCCGTCCTCACCGTCTTCGCCCTGCCGCGCCGGTAGGGCCGGTAGGACCGGTCAGGGATTCCAGAAGAACGACACGTGCGCCCGGTCGAAGCGGCGCCCGGCCAGATCCTGGCGCGGGATCACCCAGTGCAGGGTGGAACCCTCTCGCTCGTCGAGACCGATGTCCCACTGGGCGAGCAGCGTCCACTCCTTGGGTGCGGGCAGTGGCGTGGCGTCGGCGGACCCGGGCGCGGCCTCGGTCCGGTGCTGTCGCGCCCGTTCCGCGTCCTCCGCGGCGTCCGCGACGGGATCCGTCTCCGGGCACTCGTGGGAGGCGTACCCCCCGATGTGCAGCGGGCCGTCGACGACGATGTCGCCGTACGTCTCCTCCCACACCTCGGCCAGCTCCCGGGCGCTGGGATGGCCGGGGAGTGGGACGGTCCCCTCGCCGGACTCGGGCGACGTGGCCAGGAAGTGGGAGGGCAGGGAGACATCGGGCTCCAGCCGCAGCTCCTCCTGGGGGAACTGCTCGTAGACGCCGAGCGCGTCGACGTCGTGGAACTCGGCCCCCTTCTCGCCGTGGACGCAGGGGTACTTCGGGGTCCGCTCCTCGACAGGGGTCCCCTCGGGGATGTACACGACCTCACCGGCGCTACCGCCGTAGGACGTCATCTCGGGGAAGCCGAAGAGCAACAGCCGGCCGTCGGCCGGGAGGGGAAGGCCCGTCACCTCCTCCGGCAGGGCCGCGCAGTCGAGGGTGGCGAGTAACGGGAACCAGGGGTCGGGGGCGTCGGCCGGCAGCAGCAGCGGCCCGCCGAACCTGCCGACGACCGGCCCGTCCCCACGGGTGACGAGGGTCGCGCAGGGACGAGCGGCGGCGATCCACCCCTCGACGCCCCGGGGCGGTATCCCGCGCCCCAGCGCCTCCGCACGGAACGGCGCGAGCCGGTTGACCAGTTCAGGATTCATGGGCGGAAACCTATGGCCTACGACCGACAACGGGTCGGCCGCACCGGAGCGACCTGCTCCCATCAGGCACGCAACGAATCGCCGCCCCACCGCACCCGCACGCAACAAAACACTCACCGGCGCGCAACGGCTCCTTCTTGTCCGGCCCAGCCCCCCGGCCGTACCGTCTAGGGGGCCCCAATAAGGGGACTCTTCAGTCTTTTCGTACCGGTGAGGACCACACATGCGCACCGCCCTCCTCCAGAGCTCCGGTCGCCCCGGCTCGCTCGTCGAGAACCTCAAGGTCCTCGACGAGGCCGCCGGCCGGGCCGCGGCCGGCGGTGCCGCGCTGCTCGCCGCGCCGGAGATGTTCCTCACCGGCTACGCGATCGGTGACGACATCGGGCGCCTCGCCGAACCCGCCGACGGCGACTCCGCCGACACGATCGCCGAGATCGCCGGCCGGCACGGGATCGCCATCACCTACGGCTACCCGGAGCGCGACGGCGACGCCGTCCACAACTCCGCCCAGCTGATCTCCGCCGACGGCGACCGCCTCGCGAACTACCGCAAGACCCACCTCTTCGGCGACTTCGAGCGCGCCCACTTCACCCCCGGCGAACAGCCCGTCGTCCAGGCCGAGTTGAACGGCCTGACCGTCGGTCTGATGATCTGCTACGACGTCGAGTTCCCGGAGCCCGTCCGCGCCCACGCCCTCGCCGGCACCGACCTGCTGCTCGTCCCGACGGCGAACATGGTCCCGTTCCAGCTGGTCGCCGAGTCCGTGGTCCCGGTGCGGGCCTGGGAGAACCAGATGTATGTGGCGTACATCAACCGCATCGGCCGGGAGGGGGAGTTCGACTTCTTCGGCCTCTCCACGCTCGCCGGTCCGGACGGAGTCGCCCGCAGCAGGGCCGGCCGCGGCGAGGAACTGCTCCTCGGCGACGTCGACCCCGCGCTCCTCGCCGAATCCCGCGCGGCCAACCCGTATCTGCAGGACCGCCGCCCCGGCCTCTACGGGTCCCTGGCCTGAATCCCCCCTGCTCTTCCCGCACTTGTACCTGCACCTGTACCTGTTCTTGTTCCGCTAGGAGTCCGTACCCCATGACGTCCACGGTGCCCAACGCCGTCCAGCACGCCGACGAGCGACAGCCGCCGATCACCATGTTCGGGCCGGACTTCCCCTACGCCTACGACGACTTCCTCGCCCACCCGGCGGGCCTCGGCCAGATACCCGCGACCGAGCACGGCACCGAAGTCGCCGTCATCGGGGGCGGGTTGTCCGGCATCGTGGCGGCGTACGAGCTGATGAAGATGGGTCTCAAGCCCGTCGTCTACGAGGCCGACCAGATCGGCGGCCGGCTGCGCACGGTCGGCTTCGAGGGCTCCGGCACCGAGGGACTGACCGCCGAGATGGGCGCGATGCGCTTCCCGCCCTCCTCCACGGCTCTCCAGCACTACATCGATCTGGTGGGACTTGAGACCCGCCCGTTCCCCAACCCCCTTGCCGAGGCGACCCCTTCGACCGTCGTCGACCTCAAGGGCGAGTCCCACTACGCGACGACGGTCGACGACCTCCCGCAGGTCTACCGCGACGTCATGCACGCCTGGAACGCCTGCCTCGAAGAGGGCGCCGACTTCTCCGACATGAACCGCGCCCTGCGCGAACGCGACGTCCCGCGCATCCGCGAGATCTGGTCGAGGCTCGTCGAGAAGCTCGACAACCAGACCTTCTACGGCTTCCTCTGCGAATCCGAGTCCTTCAAGTCCTTCCGGCACCGCGAGATCTTCGGCCAGGTCGGCTTCGGCACCGGCGGCTGGGACACCGACTTCCCCAACTCGATCCTGGAGATCCTGCGGGTCGTCTACACCGAGGCCGACGACCACCACTGCGGCATCGTCGGAGGGTCCCAGCAACTCCCGCTCCGCCTCTGGGACCGCGAACCGCAGAAGATCGTCCACTGGCCCTACGGAACCTCGCTGGCGTCCCTGCACGTGAACGGCGAACCCCGCCCCGCCGTGACCCGGCTGCACCGCACGGCCGGCAACCGGATCACCGTGACGGACGCGAACGGCGACATCCGCACCTACCGGGCGGCGATCTTCACCGCCCAGTCCTGGATGCTGCTCTCCAAGATCGCCTGCGACGACTCGCTCTTCCCGATCGACCACTGGACGGCGATCGAGCGCACCCACTACATGGAGAGCTCCAAGCTCTTCGTCCCGGTCGACCGGCCGTTCTGGCTCGACAAGGCCGTCGACGACAGGGGAAACCCGACCGGCCGGGACGTCATGTCGATGACCCTCACCGACCGTATGACGCGCGGCACTTACCTCCTCGACGACGGCCCGGACAAGCCCGCTGTCATCTGCCTCTCGTACACCTGGTGCGACGACAGCCTCAAGTGGCTGCCGCTGTCCGCCAACGAGCGGATGGAGGTCATGCTGAAGTCGCTCGGCGAGATCTATCCGAAGGTCGACATCAGGAAGCACGTCATCGGCAACCCGGTGACCGTCTCCTGGGAGAACGAGCCCTACTTCATGGGCGCGTTCAAGGCCAACCTGCCCGGCCACTACCGCTACCAGCGGCGCCTGTTCACCCACTTCATGCAGGACCGGCTGCCCGAGGACAAGCGGGGCGTCTTCCTCGCCGGCGACGACATCTCCTGGACGGCCGGCTGGGCCGAGGGCGCCGTCCAGACCGCGTTGAACGCCGTCTGGGGCGTCATGCACCAGTTCGGCGGCACGACCGACCCGACCAACCCCGGTCCGGGGGACGTCTACGACGACATCGCACCGGTCGAACTCCCGGAGGACTGAGGGGAGTTGGCGCCCGCCGACCCGGTCAGTCGGGCAACGGGGTGAGCATCATGCGGCCCGCGAGCCCCACCGCCGCGTCCAGCCGTTCGGTGAACTCCTCGGCGACATCGGGCAGTCCGCGCAGCGCCCACAGAGCCCGGGCCGCCGTCCAGGTGGCGTCCCGAGCGCGCTCCAGGCTCCACGAGCCGAGCAGATGGGTGAGTGGATCGGCGATCTGGAACAGGTCGGGACCCGGCATCAGCTCTTCGCGGATGCGCTCCTCCAGCGACACGAGGAGATCGCCCACACGGTCGAACTCGTCCTCCAGATCGGCCGGTTCGCAGTCGAGCGTACGACAGGCGTCCACCACGGCGAGCGCGAGGTCGTGGCCGATGTGCGCATTGATGCCCGAGAGGGCGAACTGCAGCGGACGTACGCCCGGATGCCGGCGCAGCTGGAACAGCGGTCGCCAACAGGCGGGCGTGCGCCGTCCGTCGGCGACCGCGTCGACAGCCGCCAGATAGCGTTCCGCGAACCGTACGTCCAGCGTGATCGCGGCCCGTGGGTCCGTGAACCGCCCGGCGTCGACGCTCCGGTCGACCGCCTCCGTGACGGCGAGGTAGACGCGGTTGAACACCGCGATCCCGTCCCGGACGGGCAACTCCTCGTCGAGCGCGCGCAGCCGGGAGACGACCTTGTCCACGGGTGTGGTGAAGTGTGCCAATTGCCCCATGGGGGCAGCGTCCCAGTCCTAGGCTGGCCGAGGTGCCGGCGGGCCCGACACTTCCCCAGAACGGGGGAACGGGCGTGCCGCACGGGAGGGGGCGGCAGCGTGTCGGGTTCACGTGGCCGGCGGCGCGGGCGGGGCGCCCGGCGGAGCGTGCTGGTCGTGGCCGCGTCGGCCGTGGTCGCGGTCGGCACGGTGACCGGGATGATCAGAGCGCTGGACGACGACAGCGGTGCGAACACGGCGCGGCCCGACGCGAGCGGGGCGACGCTGCTGGTGCCACTGCCCGGCACCCCGTCGGTGTCGAACTCTCCGTCCACCAGAGCGAGTTCGTCCGCCCGCCCGAAGAAGACCGGCACGACCGCCACGACCGGCACCGCGCGGAAGCCGCACCGGACCGCGACCGCCTCCCCACGCCTCTACCGCCACCCCGAGTCCCAGGTCCTCGACTGGGTCCGCGACCACCCCGACGACCCCCGCACCGAGGTCATCGAGTCCCGGATCGCCGACCAGCCCGCGGCCGTGTGGTTCGCCGACTTCACACCGTCGACCATCACCTCCCGCGTCCGCGCGGTCACTTCGGGCGCCGCCGCGCAGGGCAGGGTGCCGGTCGTCGTGCCGTACGCGATCCCGGACCGCGACTGCGGCGGAGCCTCCGAGGGCGGCGCGTCCGACTTCGCCGCCTACGACGACTGGATCGACAACTTCGCGGCGGGCCTGGGCTCCCGGGAGGTCGTCGTGATATTGGAACCCGACTCCATAGCCCAGGCCGACTGCCTCGACGACACCCAACGCGCCGAACGCTTCGAGGCGTTGGCCCGCGCGGGCCGCGTCATGAAGGCCGCCGACCCGCAGGCCCGCGTGTACTACGACGCCGGCCACTCCGACTGGAACCCGGCCGGGCAGCAGGCGGCCCTGCTCAAGCAGGCGGGCGCGGCCTCCGCCGAGTCCTCCGACGGGATCTTCAGCAACGTCTCGAATTTCCACACCACTTCGGCCGAGATCGCCTACGACCGCCAGGTCCTCGACGCCCTGGGCGGCCCCCCGGGTCTCGGCGCCGTCATCGACACCAGCCGCAACGGCAACGGCGCCCCGGCCGACGGTCAGTGGTGCGACCCGGCAGGCCGGAAGATCGGCCGGGCACCGACGCTGAACACCGGAGAGGCCCTGATCGACGGCTATCTGTGGGTGAAACTCCCGGGGGAGTCGGACGGCTGCAAGGGCGCGGCCGGCACGTTCACGGCGTCGTACGCCTACGACTTGGCCCGCTGATCCGCTGATCCGCTGATCCGCTGATCCGCTGATCCGCGGGTTCACTGATCCGCTCGTCCCCGGGAAAGGACCGCCTGGACGCAGTACGACCCGCTCGGCGTCGTCCTCGTGATCGCCCCCTGG